>NZ_JBFUAW010000049.1:0-47349 GCF_056406095.1 Caulobacter sp. P1_D6
GCGCTGGAGGCGGCCGGCGGCTACAAATATCCGGAAAGCCAGACGCCCTGGCAGGAGATCCAGCGGGCCATCGTCGGCCAGATGGAGACCGGCGCGGTCCTGGAACCGGCGGTCAAGTACCAGCGCATCGCCCAGACCAAGGGCCTGCCGAGGGATAATCACTGATGCGCCGAGAGAAGCCTATGTCGCGATCGTTCCGCCTGATGCTGGCCATGGCGGTCGGAATGACCGGTCTTGGCGCCGCCGCCGCACAGGGGCAGGTCTGGCGTGCCGACAGCGGGCAGGGGACCTATCACAACCCTCCGCTCTACGCCGACTATCCCGACCCCGACATCATCCGGGTCGGCAAGGACTTCTACTTCGCCTCGACGACGTTCGTGAACGCGCCGGGCCTGACCATCCTGCACTCCAGGGACCTGGTGAACTGGGACATCGCCGGCCACGTCATGCCGCGCCTGGAAGGCAACCCGAAGTATGATCTCAGCGGGGGCGGCGACTATCGCCACGGCGTCTACGCCCCCAGCCTGCGCTATCACAAGGGCCGCTTCTATATCGTGGTGACGCCGGTCGGGCAGAACAGCCGCATCTATTCGGCCGCCGACGTGCGGGGCCCCTGGACGATGCACGAGCTGAACCAGGAGGCGTTCGACCCCGGCCTGTTCATCGACGACGACGGAAAAGCCTACATCGCCACCTCCATCGGCTCGGATGGGACGGTGCGTCTGCTGACCCTCAATGGCGACCTGACCGCCGTCACGGAGGAGCGAACGATCCACTACATCCGGGGCGCCGAAGGTTCCAAGCTGATCAAGCGCGGCGGCTGGTACTACCTGTTCAACGCCATTCCGCGACGCCTGGCCCTGACCGTCTCGCGGGCCAGGGCCTTGACCGGGCCGTGGGAGACCCGCGACCAGATCGACGACACCACCGGCGGCCACCAGGGCGCGCTGGTCGATCTGCCGGGCGGGGGCTGGTACGGCTTCGTCATGCGCGACGCCGGAGCCATCGGTCGGGTCACCAATATCAGCCCGGTGTTCTGGCGCGACGACTGGCCGGTCTGGGGCACGCCCGAGGCGCCCGGCCGCGTGCCGGACGTGGCCGCCAAGCCGATCCTGGGCGAGCCGTTCTCCGAACCGCCCAGTTCCGACGATTTCGGCGGCCGCGCGCTGGGCCGGCAATGGCAATGGAACCACAATCCCGACGACAGCCGCTGGTCGCTGAGCGAGCGTCCCGGCTTCCTGCGCCTGAAGGCCACGACGGCTCAGGACTTCTGGAGCGCCCGCAACACCTTGCTGCAGAAAGGGCAGGGCCCCAAGGCGCGTGGCGTCGTCAAGCTGGACGTCCGGGGCCTGAAGAACGGCGACGCCTGCGGCTTTGGGACGTTCGGCAAGTTCTCGAGCCAGATCGTGGTCGCCCGCGCGTCGGACGGGCAGGGCGCCTTGAGCGCGCGCCTGGTCGAAAGCACCGTCTCCGGACCCAAGACGACACCGCGCGGCGAGGCGCGCACGGTCCCGCTGGGCGATCTCTGGCTTTCGGTCGACATGGACTTCACCACCGACAAGACCGCCCTGGCCTACAGCCTCGACGGCAAGGCCTGGACCGCCATGCCCGGCGATTTCCCGCTGGCCTTCGACTGGCGCACCGGCACCTTCCAGGGCGAGCAGTTCGGGCTGTTCTGCTCCAATCCCGTCGGCGGCGAGGGACGGATCGATGTCGACAGCTTCACGCTGAGCAAACCCTGAGGCTGGCTCGTCACATGGACGAGCGGGTATCCTCGAGCGCCAAGTCGACGAGCGCGCGCATGGCCGCGCTCGCCGCCTCGGGATCGCCGGCGACAATGGCGTCGCAGACCCTGGCGTGGTCGGGCACGGGATCGCGGGGCAGGGCCCGCGAGCGCTGCTTGAACTCGGTCGTCCAACTGACCGCGGCGCTGATGCTGGCGCTCAGCGCCATCATCGCGCTGTTGTGCGTGGCGCGCAGCAGGGCATCGTGGAAGGCGCGGTCGGCCGCCCGCCCGGCTTCGGTCGCCAGCGTGTAGCGCCGCATCTTGGCCAGGGCGTCCTTCATCGCCTTGATGTCGTCCTTGTCGCGCCGTTCGGCGGCGAAGCGGGCGGCGGCCGGCTCGACCACGGCCCGCAGTTCAAACAGGTCGCGCACGAAAGCCAAGTCCGGCTCGGCCGAGAACGCCCAGGCCAGGACCGTGGGGTCCAAAACGTTCCAGCGGCTGCGCGGCAGGACACGCGTGCCGGCCTTGGGGCGGCTCTCCACCAGGCCCTTGGCGGTTAGCACCTGAACGGCCTCGCGATAGGCGCTGCGCGAGACGTCCAGGGCGGCGGCGTTGGCGATTTCGCCCGTCAGCGTCTCTCCCGGGGCGATCTGTCCCGAGACGATCGCCGTGCCCAGATAGTGGGCCACCGCGCCGCGCAGGCGACGGCCCGATCCTTTCGTCGTGCGTGGGATCGATGGTTCGTCCGGCGACTCGGTTGGCGGCGACGTTGGATTGCGGGGCTGCATGCTTTGCAATAAGCGCAACGGAGCCCGTCTTGGCAAGTTTTGAGGCCCGCCTCCACATAGTGGGAGCGCCGTCCGACGGGGATATCACCTCGGTAGGTGATGTCCCCGCCGTTCTCGCCCGACCGAATTCTCGCCTCTACGGTTCCAACTGGACCACGACGATCGACTTGGCTGGAATGTCGAGCTTGAGTCCGTCGCGGCCCGCCTTGGCGGTGAAAGGCTTGGGCGTTACGGCGCCCGGCGCCTCGAAGGTGTTGACCGCATCGACGCGCGGAGCGGTCAGGACCTGACCGTGGGCGCTCGCGGCCTTGGCCCCGGCGATGCTGGCCAGGATGGAGGCGGGACGAGCCGGATCAAGATTGGTCACGGCCAGCCATAGTTTGCCCTGGGTGTCGCGCGCGGCGATGGCGTCCACGCGCGGCAGCTTGACGTCGCCTTGGATGTACGACCCCGCGTCGAAGCTGACGGGAATGGACGTCGCGTCCTGGAAGGACAGGTACATCTTGTAGACATGATAGGTCGGGGTGAGGACCATCTTGTCCTTGTCGGTCAGGATCATCGCCTGCAGGACATTGATCATCTGGGCGATGTTGGTCATCCGCACCCGGTCGGCGTGGCGGGCGAAGATGTTGAGGTTCAGGGCCGCCACGATCGCGTCGCGCAGCGAATTTTGCTGGGCCAGGAAGCCCGGATTGGTGTTTTCGAGCGGCGCCAGCCAGACGCCCCACTCGTCGACGACCAGCGGCACCTTCTTTTCGGGATCGTACTTGTCCATGATCGCCGCGTGCTGGGCGATCAGGCCGTCCATGCCCAGGGTCTCCTTGACCAGTTTGGCATAGGCGGTCTCGTCGAACTTCGTGCTGGAATACGACGGGGGCCAGCCGCCGGTCGTGTAGGAGTGCAGCGACAGGCCTTCGATGTTCCAGGCCCAGTCGTGTCCCTTCTGGGAGGCCATCACGGCTTCGGTATAGGCGGGGTCGGCCTGGTTGGGGCCGACGGCGATCCGCTGCATCGCCTCGGCGCCGGTCTGCTTGGGATTGTAGTTCCGGACGAAGCGGGCGTACCGCTTCATTTCATCCGTATAGTATTCGGGGGTCATCGCCCCGCCGCAGCTCCAGCTTTCGTTGCCCAGGCCCAGATACTTGACCTTGTAGGGCGCGGGGTGGCCGTTGGCGGCGCGCTCCTTGCCCGCGGTGGTCTCGGGATCGGCGGTCATGTACTCGATCCATTCGGCCGCTTCCTGGACCGTGCCGGACCCCATATTGACCGAGACATAGGCCTCGCTGCCGATCTGATCGACGAAGTCCATGAACTCGTCCGTGCCAAAGGTGTTCGGCTCGACCGCGCCGCCCCAGTTGGAGTTGATCGTCTTGCGCCGGCCTTCGGCCGGTCCGATCCCATGGCGCCAGTGGTACTCGTCGGCGAAGCAGCCGCCAGGCCAGCGCACATTGGGCACCTTGATGGCGCGCAGGGCCTGGACGACGTCGTTGCGGACGCCGCGGGTGTTGGGAATCGGCGAGTCCTTGCCCACCCAGACGCCGCCGTAGATCCCAGTTCCGAGATGTTCGGCGAACTGGCCGAAGATGTTGCGGTCGATCTTGGGTCCCGGCGCGCCGGCGTCGATCTTCACCGTGATCGGCGAGCCGGCCTGGGCCTGGGCCTGGACCAGGGTCGGCGCGCCCAGCGCCAGGACCAGCGCGCAGGCGCTCATCGGAAGGGTGAGTTTGATCATGTCATCTCCCTTGGACGTCGGCGCGGCGGCGATCCCCCGGCTGCGTCGCCTTCAGTTGGCTTTGATGGATGTGCGGGCCGGGCCGGTCGCGTGGTCGCGTCGTTGGGCGCCCGCTGAGCGTCCCGTCATCGGCCTTCGCCCGTCTGCGGTTGTCCGTCATGGGCGTAGACGCCCAGCAGCGCGCCGACGAAGCCGCCCGCCTTCTTGGTCGAGAGGATCGTTCCGTCCTCGCCGGCCTTCAGCGTCGTCCAGCGATCGGGCGCCAGAGCATAGGAGAAGTCGTAGACGCCGCCTCGGGCGGTGATCTTCAGCCAGACCGGCGCGCCGGTCTTGAGCATGACGGGCGCGCTCGCGACCCGGACGCCATCGGCCGGATCTCCATGGCCAGCGCGGCGCTCAAGCACGATCCTGGCCTGGCCGTCGGCGTCGCGGGTCAGCCCCAGGAAGAAGAAGTGGTCGTCGTTCTGCACGGCGACCATGCCGGCCTTGTCGCCAGTCTTGGCCGGATTGAAGCGCATCAGTGTCGAGGCGCTGGCGTTGATGTGCTGCTGGCGGCGGCCCCAGAACGACGGCTGGGTCATTCCCCCGATGGTTTCAGGCCGCGCCGTCAGGACCAGCTTTCCGGACGCCAGCCGCCACCAGCGTTGCTGGGGAATCCGCATGGTGACCCAGTTGAGCGGCAGCGCCTGGCCGTTGAACTCGTCGCGAACCTTGAAGGCGCCGGCGGTGGGCGGCGGCGCGGGCGTCGTGGCGGGCAGGGCGGGTTTGGTGTGGACGTAGGGGATGGTCTTGCCGTTTTCCAGGATGACGGGCCAGCCGTCCTTCCATTCGACGGGCAGCAGGAAGGTCTCGCGACCGGTGTTGTAGAGATCGTCGCCATAGGGGCGAACCGCCAGGAACGTCGCCCACCACTTGCCGTCCGGGGTGTCGACGAGCGTGGCGTGGCCGGCCGAGGTGATCGGCAGCGGGCGGTCCTTGGGCAGGCCCCGCTGGGTCAGGATCGGATTGTGCGCGTAAGGAACGTACGGCCCCCAGGCGCTCTTCGAGCGCAGGACCACCTGACTGTGGCCCTCGGCGGTGCCGCCCTCGGCGGCGACCAGATAGTACCAGCCGTCCTTCTTGAGGATGTGCGGGCCTTCCGGCCAGATCGGCTTGGCGGCTGGATTGACGCCCTTGTCGAGCAGGAGCTTGGGCTCGCCGACGGTCTTCTGGGTCTTGACGTCGTAGCCGATCGCCCAGATGGCGCGGTGGCCGCTGTACTCCGGCTTTCCCGGAGGCTCGCCGTTGAAGACGATCAGGGCGTCGCCGTCGTCGTCGACGAAGAGATAGGGATCGATGCCCTGGACGGCCGGCAGCCACACCGGATCGGACCAGGGGCCCTTCGGGTCCTTCGCCGTGATCAGGAAGTTGCCGTCGCAATCGACGCAGGTGTTGAGAATGTAGAAGAGCCCGTCGTGATGGCTCAGCGTCGGCGCGAAGACGGCGCGCGACAGGCCCAGCCGCTTGAAGTCGAGCATGCCGGGACGATCGATCGCGTTGCCGATCTGATTCCAATGCACGAGGTCGGTGGAATGGAAGACCGGAAGCCCCGGGAACCAGGCGAAGGTCGAGCTGACGAAGTAGAAGTCCTTGCCCACCCGCATGACGGCCGGATCGGGATAAGTCCCCTTGAGGATCGGGTTGGCGTACTGGGTCGAGGTCGGCTTGAACGCCGCGTCCGACGGATCTGCGCCCGCGTACTCGAACCAGTCGAACGCCGCCTTCGGCGCGTCCGGCCGATCGGCGGCTGGGCGCGGCTGCGTGTCGAGCAGGGCGCGAGCCTGCGCGACGCCGGCAGCCATGAGGCAAAGAGCGATGAGACTTGGGCGGATCACCTGGCTTAAATCCCCTCCGAAGGCCGCGATTGATCGCGGTTGTTCTTGTCCGGCAATTCGCACGCCGATGGTCGGTCGCATGCCAGCTTCCATGCCACTCTAATCGGTGAAATTCGCAAATGGTAGCGCTAACGTCTGGAGAATGAACTTTGGCTGCCGTAGGAAGAGCCATCTTGCGCTCAGGCGGCTTTGTCCTAGCTTGTCGGAGTAATTGACTCGCTCGATGTCGCCGGCAACGCGATCGGGTGGACCGCCTAACGCTTTCCCCGACAACGCTTCGAGAGCCATATGATCCTGACTCGTCGATCCACGCTCGTCGCCCTTGGCGCTTCCACGGCTCTGTCCGGCGCCTCGGCTCGCGCCGCCGCGGCCGATCGGTCGCCGCTGCGCCTCTGGTATCGCCAACCGGCGAAGGCCTGGGTCGAGGCCTTGCCGGTCGGCTCGGGCAAGCTGGGCGCCATGGTGTTCGGCGGCGTCGCGGCCGAGCGGCTGCAACTGAACGAGGACACCCTGTGGGCCGGCGGTCCCTACGATCCGGCCAATCCCAAGGCCCTCGCCGCCCTGCCGGAGATCCGCCGCCTGATCGACGCCGGTCAATACGCCAAGGCCACGGCGCTCGCCGACGCCAAGTTCCTGGGCGCGCCGATGCGCCAGATGTCCTACCAGACGATCGGCGACCTCAAGCTCGATTTCCCGGGTCTGGCCGAGGCGAGCGGCTATGTCCGGGACCTCGATATCGACGGGGCGATCGCCACGACGACCTTCATCGCCGAAGGGGTTCGCCATGTTCGCGAGGTGATCGCCAGCGCGCCGGCCGGAGTGGTCGCCGTGCGCTTGAGCGCCAGCCGCAAGGGCGCGATCTCGGTGAACCTCGGCTTCACCTGCCCGCTGAAGTCCGAAGCGGCCGTCGAGGGCGGAGCGTTGGTGCTGACGGGCGTCAATGACAGCCAGCAAGGCGTTCCGGCCCGGCTGGCGTTCGAGTGCCGCGTCGAGGTGCGCGCCAAGGGCGGCAAGATCAGCGAGGAGGGGGAAAGGCTCTCGGTGACCGGCGCCGACGAGGTGCTGTTGCTGATCGCCGCCGCCACCAGCTACCGCCGCTATGACGACGTGTCGGGCGATCCGGCGGCGCTCAACAAGGCGACGCTGGGCCAACTGGCCGGCAAGCCCTGGGCCCGCCTCCTGACCGACCACCAGGCCGATCACCGGTCGCTGTTCCGTCGTGTGGACGTCGACTTCGGCCGCACGCGGGCCGATCTGTCGCCGACCGACGAGCGGATCAAATCGTCTCCGACCACCGACGATCCGTCCCTGGCGGCCCTTTACTACCAGTACGGCCGCTACCTGCTGATCGCCTGTTCGCGTCCGGGCGGCCAGCCGGCCAACCTGCAGGGCGTCTGGAACGACAAGACCTCCGCGCCTTGGGAAAGCAAGTACACGATCAACATCAACACCGAGATGAACTACTGGCCCGCCGAGCCGACCAACCTGCCGGAGCTCGTCGAACCCCTGATCGCGCTGGTGCGGGACCTCGCCCGGACCGGCGCCGAGACGGCCAGGGTGATGTACGGCGCGCGCGGCTGGGTGGCGCATCACAACACCGACCTCTGGCGCGCCACCGCGCCGATCGACGGGGCGATCTACGGCGTCTGGCCCACCGGCGGCGCCTGGCTCTGCAAGCACGTCTTCGACCACTACGACTACAATCGCGATGCGGCCTATCTGGCGCGGGTCTATCCGCTGATGAAGGGCTCGGCCCGGTTCTTCCTCGACACCCTGGTCGTCGATCCAAAGTTCGGCGTGCTGGTCACCAGTCCGTCGATTTCGCCTGAGAACGACCACGGTCACGGCTCGTCCCTGGTGGCCGGTCCGACCATGGACCAGGCGATCGTCCGAGATCTCTTCAACAACTGCCTGAAAGCGGAGGCCGTTCTCGGCGCCGACGAAAGCTTCGCCGCCGAGCTGAAAGCCGCCCGTGACAAGCTGGCGCCCTACAAGATCGGCAAGGACGGCCAATTGCAGGAGTGGCAGGAGGATTGGGACGCCGACGCGGTCGACATCCACCACCGCCACGTCTCGCACCTTTACGGCCTGTTCCCCTCGGACCAGATCTCGATCGACGCCACGCCCAGGCTGGCGGCGGCGGCGAGGACGAGCCTGGTGACGCGAGGCGACCTCTCCACCGGCTGGGCCATCGCCTGGCGGCTGAACCTGTGGGCGCGTCTTGGCGACGGCGATCACGCCCATGAGATCCTGAAGCTGCTGTTGGGCCCTGAGCGGACCTATCCCAACATGTTCGACGCCCACCCACCGTTCCAGATCGACGGCAATTTTGGTGGGACCTCCGGCATGACCGAGATGATCCTGCAGAGCCGAAACGACCACATCTACCTTCTGCCGGCCCTGCCGTCGGCCTGGCCGACCGGCCACGTCACCGGTCTGCGAGCGCGCGGCGCGGTGGTGGTTGACGTTCGATGGGCGGGCGGCAAGCTCGCGGAGGCGGTGCTGACGGCCAAGGCCGACGGCCGCCACACGGTGGTCTATGCGGGCTCGGTTATGACCATCGGTCTCGGCGCGAATGAAAAGGCTCGCCTGGTGCTTCGCGGCGGAGTGCTGACGCGCGTCTGAGCCCAGCAGGGCGTCGATGACGACGACCATCCAGAAGCGAAAAATCGGGCCGGATTTGTCTCGACGCCAGAGGTGGCTCGCCGAGGTCGTTAGCCACTGAGTCGACCAGCAAGCCATGAAAAATCTCGGACGTATCCAGACGCCGGCTTCGTTTTCGAAGCACCGACCGGGACCTAGCTGGCGCGATTGGCGCGCGCGGACCGCCGCACCGCAAACACCAATATTATGTCTGACAAAATATCCGCCATAAGTCTGTCGAGTACGGCGAGATCTAGGCTCATCAGCGAGTCCAGATGTTATTGCGGCTGTGATCGCGTTCGGATCCTATGTCGACCATCGACCCATTGACTGAAATATTTGTCTGAGTAAATCTGAGCACCCAGTGGGAGGAGCGTAAGATGGGTAAAAGATGGATGGCGCTTGCGTTGGCGGCGACCATGGCGATCGCGTCTTCGGCGGGCGCAGACGAAGTGCGGTCACCCGCGCCCGGCTCCAACCCCCTCTTCCACGACAGGTTCACGGCCGACCCCGCGCCGCTGGTCGTCGGCGATCGCCTGTTTCTCTACGTCGGCCACGACGAGGCCCAGCGCGACGAGATGTTCAACATGCGCGAGTGGCTGGTCTATTCGACGACGGACATGAAGACCTGGACGGCGCACCCGCCGATCATGAAGGCCACGGACTTCAAGTGGGCCAAGAAGGACGCCTGGGCGTCGCAGGCGATCGAGAAGAACGGCAAGTTCTACTTTTACGCCGCAGTCGAGCACGACAGCACTCATCCGGGCAAGGCGATCGGCGTGGCGGTCTCGGACAAGCCGACCGGGCCCTTCGTCGATGCGCGCGGCTCGGCCCTGATCACTAACCAGATGACGCCCAAGGGGACGCACAGTTGGGAGGATATCGATCCCACGGTCTTCACCGATGACGACGGAACGACGTGGATCGCCTGGGGCAATCGCCAAGCCTATATCGCCAAGCTCAAGCCGAACATGATCGAGATCGACGGCCCGATCACCGAGATCACGCCGCCGCACTTCGAGGAGGGGCCATGGCTGCACAAGCGTGGCGGCCTCTACTACCTGACCTACGCCTCGCTCGACCGGTCGACGCAGCGCGACGAGCACGTTTCCTATGCGACCGCGCACTCGATCACGGGGCCATGGACCTATCGCGGGCTGCTCACCGGATCGGGCAAATACAGCTTCACGATCCATCCCGGCATCGTCGAGTTCAAGGGCGACTGGTACATCTTCCTGCACAACGCGGATCTGGCGATCGGCGATCAGAGCGGCGCGATCGGGCGCCGGGCCGTGACCGTCGAACGCCTCCACTACAACGCCGACGGAACGCTCAAGCCCGTCGTGCAGACGAAGGCGGGCGTGTCGGCGCCCTGACCCCGAGGTCGGGGCCGATCGCCAGAACAACAGCGTGCGCGAAACCGATGCACGACAATAAACGACAAGGGGAAATGATGAAGCTTCTCACCGCGGGGCTGATCGCCACGCTCCTTGGTCCATCCGTCGCCGCCGCCCAGGCCGATCCGCTGGCGCCGACCGGCCGCTGGTCGGCCTATACCGCTGGAAGCGCGGCCACGCCGCCCATGGGCTGGAGCACCTGGAACGCCTTCGCCACCGACATCGACGAGGACAAGATCCTCGGATCGGCGAAGCAGATCGTCGACAGCGGACTGGCCGCCAAGGGCTATCGCTACATCAACATCGACGACGGCTGGGCGCTGAAGCGCCGGATGCCTGACGGGCGCATGATCATCCGCGACGACAAGTTTCCCTCGGCCCGCACCGGCGGCGACGCCCCCAGCTTCAAGCCGTTCACCGACAAGCTGCACGCGATGGGGTTGAAGGCCGGCATCTATTCCGACCTGGGCCGCAACACCTGTTCGGAGGCCTATTCGCCGACCGACACCGACCTGCCCAAGGGCACGGTCCTGGAGCGCGAAGTCGGGCTCTACGGGCGCATCGACCAGGACATCGCGCTCTACTTCAAGGACTGGGGGTTCGACTTCATCAAGGTCGACGGCTGTGGCCTGCGCGACTACGGGCCGCAAAGCGAACGGGTGCGTTCGGGCAAGTTCCGGGCGCTGGGGCCGTACCTGGACTCCAGCGAGGTGATGCGCACCGACATCGCGGCGATCCAGGGGATGTTCCGGCAGATCAACAGCGCGCTGGCGCGGGAAAACCCGGACGGCGACTATCTGCTCTCCCTCTGCGTCTGGGGCGCCGCGAACGTCCGGGCTTGGGGCAAGGACTATGGCGGCATCTCGCGCACCAGCGACGACATCTCGCCGGCCTGGGGCCGGCTGCTGGTCAACTACGACACGACGGTGACGCGGTCGCTCTATGCCCATCCCGGGGCGTGGAACGATCCGGACATGCTGCACATCGGCGCAGGCGACTTCGACGCGGATCACCTTACCGAGGCCCGGTCGCACTTCGCGCTTTGGGCGATGCTCAACGCGCCCTTGATGATCGGGACCGACTTGCGCAAGACGCCCCAGGCGCTGCTGGACGTCTTCGGCAACGCCGACATCATCGCGCTCGACCAGGATCCGGCCGGGAACCAGGCGACGCTGGCCCATGACTCCAGCGACCTGCAGATCCTGGTGAAGACCCTGGCCTCGGGCGACAAGGCGGTCGCGATCTTCAACCGGGGTTCGGGCGACTACGACGTTGACCTGAACGCGGGCCATCTGAAGTTCAGAGATGATGCGCCCATCGAGCTGACCGATCTTTGGAGCCAGCAGCGCACGACCTTCACCAAGCGGACCAAGCTCCACGTCAAGCCGCGCGAGACGCTGATCTTCCGCGCGCACGGGACCCGTTCGTTGCAGGGCGGCTACTACCTGTCGGAACAGCCGGGGAGCGTGAACCCAGCGGTGGACGGCGTGGTGCAGCCGACTCCCGACCCCTCGATCTTTCGGACCGCGGCGGGCTGGGGCGGAACCGGCGGCGCCGGTGATCGTCCATCGTACGCCGGCTGGGGCGGCGCGCGGGCCGACAGCGCGCCGTATGGTCAGCTGCTTCAGATCGCGGGCAAGCGGTTCGTGGCGGGCATCGGGATCCTGGCCAACTCGCGGCTCGAGGTGCGAAACGAGAAGGCGGCGCGCTTCACCACGAGCGTCGGCGTCGATGACAGCGCGAGTGACAAGGCCAGCAACGTGACGTTCGCCGTCTATGGAGACGGCAAGCTGCTGGCGACCAGCAAGCCGCTCAAATGGGGCATGGCTTCGCAGTCGCTCTCAGTCCCGGTCGCGGGGGTGAAGCTGATCGAACTCGTCGCGCGCAGCCCTGAAGGGGACAACCAGCGCCTGCCGGTGACTTGGGGCGACGCCGCGCTCCTGGAGCGCTGACCCGGCGCTGGCCTTTGACCCGAAAAAGAAATCGCCGCCGACATCGCCTTTCGGCGACGTCGGCGGCGATCTTGGTCTCTAGAAGCTAGAAGCTAGAAGCTAGAAGCTAGAAGCGGAAGCGAACGCCCCCGCGGTACATCCGGCCGACGATGTCGTAGAGGGCCGGGTTGGCGTAGTTCGGCGACTTGGCCGGATCGCGGTCGAAGAGGTTGTCGATCTTGAAGTAGGCCGTCACGTCCTGACGGATATTATAGGTCCCGCCCACGTCCATGTAGAAGGCGCCCGGCATGAAGTTCTTGTCGATCGTCGGAGCGTTGGGCGTCGAGACCGGGCAGGTCCCCGGGGTGCAGACGACGTACTGGTTGCCGTAGTTGCCGTCGGTGAACCAACGCTCCTGCAGCGTCAGGCTGAAGCGGTCGGTCTCGTAGCTCTGGATCGCCAGCCACTTCCAGTCGGGCGTGTTGCCCTGGTTCACGCCCGCCGAGTCGACCGGGACCGTGCCGGGCAGGCCCGTGTCGGTCCAGAAGTCGCGGATATGGGTGGCCAGCGCCCGCAGGGTGAAATTACCCGAGAGGCCCAGCGGCTGCTGCCAGCGATAGCTGGCCTCGATGTCGAAGCCGCTGGTTTCGATCGACGCCAGGTTGAAGGATTGGACGTTGATGTAGTTCGGGCCGCTGGTGTTGTTGAGGTTATAGGTCCCGCAGGTCTCCGGTATGATGTTGCGATAGCAGTAGTCGACGATCTGGGCCGCACCCAGGCTGGAGATGACGTCGTCGACCTTGATCTTGTAGTAATCGAATGACGCGCTGAAGCCGGGCAGCCAGGACGGATTGGCCAGGACCACGCCGATCTGTGAGTTCCGCGCGATTTCCGGCGTCAGATTCGGGTTGCCGACCACGTTCTGGATCGCCACCACGTTCCTGTTGTTCACGGGGTCGAAGAAGTTCGGCAGCGTCGTGGTGACCGGCGCGGCGAACAGTTCCGACAGGTTGGGCGCACGGACGTCCCGCGAGATCACGCCCCGCAGGCGCACGCCGTCGACCGGCGTGTCCCAGGTGCCGCCGGCCTTCCAGGTCCAGATGGTCCCCGAGGTGCTATAGTCGGTCACCCGCGCCGCGGCGTTGAAGTTGGCGCGCCCGACGGCGTCGTTGTCGAACAGCGGCACGTCGACTTCCAAGAAGGCTTCCTTGACGTTGTAGACGCCGTCGCCATTCTTGTAGTTGCCGGCGTGCCAGTTGTTGCCGACCGGTGCGAGAAGCGGATCGGCCGGATAGGCGCCGCCATAGGGGCTGCGATCAGCGACGCCGGCGCCGTACGGGTCGGCGTGGACGGTGTAGAATTCCCGGCGATATTCAGCGCCGAAGGCCACCGAAAGCGGACCGGCCCACAGCTCGACCGGCGCACCCGAGAAGTTCAGGCTGGCCACGTCCTGCGTCATGCGCAGGCGCTGGAACGGACCGGCGGCGGGTTGGACATATTCCAGGGTCGCGGCCGAGGGCGGCTTGCCGCCGAAGATGTTGAGCGGCTGGCAGCCGCTGGCGCGCGCCACCGGATCGGCGCAGACGATCGCGCCGTTCAGCGTGGTGGCCTGGATCGCCTGGTTGAAGCGCGGCGTCAGCAGGATGTGGTCGACGTCGATGGCGGTCTTGTTGACGCCATGCTCGTAGTAGGCGTCATAGCTCCAGTCCTTGCTGAACAGCCCGAACTTGCCCTTCAGGCCGCCGACCACGCGATATTGACGGCGATCGGTGTGAACCTTGGTGTTGGGCAGCACGGCGTTGCTGACGCCGTACTGGAAGCTGGTGATGCCCGCCGTCGCGCAAGCGGCTTGAACCGAGGCCGGCACGTACGGGTTGGAGCACTGCAGGGTCAGGCCGGTCTTGTTCATGCCGTTGACGGGCTGGTTGCTGGTTTTGACCTGGCCCAGGTTGAACGAGACGTAGGCCTCGTTGTTCTCGGCGAAGTCGTAGCCGATGCGCCCGTAGCCCACCTTGCGCTCGATCGCCGATTGCAGCGTGCGGCCGCTGTCGACGTTGCCCGACAGGTCGCCGCCGATGCAGGAGCCCGGGAAGCAGCCGATAACGGCTCCGTTGGCGGCCTTGGACGGCACGCCGCCCGAGCCATACTGGAACTGGAACGGCTGGCCGCTCTGGTCGAAAGCGATGCCCTGCAGCGGACCGGCCGTGATCAGGCCGTACTTGGTGTAGGCATATTGCTGGGCGTAGTCGCGCATCAGGTACTGCGGCGAGCCGTCGTTGGTGACGTTGCGGTTGATCATCGTCGTCTGGGTGAACCAATCGCGGTCGCCCGCCAGGTCCAGGCCGAAGTCGCCCGGGCCGACGCCGTCTTCCTTGGCCCACTCCACGCTGCCGACCACGTGCACGCGGTCGCCGGCGAAGCTGCGGCCGCCGGCCAGTTGGACCAGGCCCTGTTCGTTATCGCCGTAGGTCGAGACGCCCGCTTGGACGTTGCCCTTCAGTCCGGTGAACCGGGTATCGGTGATGAAGTTGACGACACCGCCGACGGCGTCCGAGCCGTACGAAGCCGAGGCGCCGCCGTTCACGACGTCCACGCGTTGGATCAGCAGTTGCGGGAACAGGCTGACGTCGGTGACGCCCGTGTAGTAGGCGCCGACCACGCGTTGGCCGTCCAGCAGGGTCAGGGTGCGGATGGTGCCCAGGCCGCGCAGCGAGAACGAGCTGAGGCCTTGCTGGCCGCTCGACGTGCTGAAGGTGTTGGTCGCCGAACCACTCGAGCCCTGCAGCGACGGGAGTTGGACAATGGTGGCGAAGATGTTGGGCTGAGCGTTGTTCTGGATCTGGGCTTCGCCGATCACGGAGGTCGGCGTCGGCGCGGTGAAGCCCGTTGTCTGGATGCGCGTGCCGGTCACGACGATCTCGCTCACCGTGGCGGTTTCCGGCGGCGACGCCGGAGCGGCGGTCTGCGCCAGGGCCGAGCCGCCGATCAAGCTCGCCAGCAGGGCGGCCGCGCCGGCCGAACCGAGCGCCTCGCGTTTCATTTGCCGGACTATTTCGCCCCTATCGGCGCGCGGATCCGAAGACTCGTTGCGATGTAAGACCATTTCCATCCCTCCCTGAGCGCCGTTGATCGGCGCGTTTGACGCTTGCCCTCGAGGTGATCGCCATCGATGGTAGCGTTATCGTAAAATTTGGTATGTCCGATGTTACAGCAAGTCAATACTCCGACATATTAACGTTGAAACGCCTTTGATCCTTCGCTAACCCAGGGGTCAAGGCGGGCTTCAGCGCTTTGACGCGGCAAAAATCGCGACAAGCGCGGGGTCTATCGGCCAATCTGGTCGATGATAACGTTATCGGGGCGGGTGTATGGTCGGCGGCGTCAAACTTGGCGATGTGGGGAGGGCGCGGTTCCCGTTCGTGCGCTGGACGATCATCGGGCTGTTCGTCCTGGCGATGGTGCTGAACTATCTGTCCCGCTCGGTGCTCGGCGTTTCCGCGCCGATGATCCTCAGCGAGCAATCGATCTCGAGCGAGCAGTACTCCTGGATCACCAGCGCGTTTCAACTGGGGGTCATGCTTCAGCCGTTCGTCGGCTATTTCCTCGATGGCGTCGGGCTGAGGCTCGGGTTCACGGTCTGCGTGGCCCTGTGGTCCCTGATCACCATCGCGCACGTCGCGGCCCAGGGTTGGGCCCCGTTCGCCGGACTGCGCTTCGCCTTGGGGCTGGCGGAGGGCTCGGCTCAACCCGCAGGGCAGAAACTGACGGCCGAATGGTTCCCAGCCCGCGAGCGGGGCCTGGCCAGCGGCGTCTACAACATCGGCGCCTCGTTCGGCGCGGTGTTCGCGCCGCTCCTGGTCGCCTGGGCGGTCGCCACGCATAGCTGGCGGCTGGCTTTTGTCGCCGCCGGGGTCCTAGGGCTGGTCTGGACCGTGGCGTGGCTGGCTTGGTACCGTTCGCCGGACAAGCATCCGCGGCTGAGCGCCCAAGAACGCGCCCATATCGAAACAGGTCAGGAGCAACACCTGACCGCGCGCGGCAAGCGTGCGGCCTTCATGGATCTGGCCAAGCGCCGCGAAGTCTGGGGCATCGCCTTGCCGCGCATGCTCGCCGACCCCGTCTGGGGGATGCTGTCGTTCTGGATGCCGCTCTATCTGGCGCGGGAGCGCGGGTTCGATCTGGCCCATATCGCCATGTTCGCCTGGCTTCCGTTTCTCGCGGCGGACCTGGGCTGCCTGTTCGGCCCGGCCCTTGTCAGCTTCCTGCAGCGGCGAGGCGTGCATCTGATCGACGCGCGCCGCTGGGCCTTCACGCTCGGGGCGGCGCTTATGATCGGCATGGCCTTCGTCGGGCTCGCGGCCAATCCCTACGCCGCCATCGCCTTGCTGTGCCTGGGCGGCTTCGCGCACCAGACCTTGTCCGTGACCGTGATCACCATGGCGTCGGATCTCTTCGCCCGAAACGAGGTCGCGACCGTCGCCGGCATCGCCGGTCTGGCGGCGAACCTCGGAGTCCTGGTCTTCACCCTGGCCCTTGGTCGCCTGGTCGACCAGATCGGCTACGGCCCCTTCTTCATCGTGCTCGGCCTGCTCGACCTGATCGGCGCCGCCTTGCTCTGGACCTTGGTGCGCAAACCCGTATGACCCTTATTCGCAATCCTATCCTTCGGGGCTTTAATCCCGATCCCTCGATCGTGCGCGTGGGCGAGGACGTCTACATCGCCACCTCCACCTTCGAGTGGTATCCGGGCGTCCAGATCCATCACAGCCGCGACCTTGTGAACTGGCGCCTGGCGGCGAGACCCTTGAACCGACCCGCGCAGCTGGACATGCGCGGCGACCCCGATTCCTGTGGTGTCTGGGCCCCGGACCTCAGCCATGCCGAGGGGCGCTTCTGGCTCGTCTATACGGATGTCAAACGGTTCGGTCAGTCGACTCTCGACGGCGCCAAGGGCGTCACCCTGCGCGACTTCCACAACTACCTGGTGACTTGCGACAGCATCGACGGAGCGTGGTCGGATCCCGTCTATCTCAACAGCAGCGGGTTCGATCCGGCCCTGTTCCATGACGACGATGGACGCAGTTGGCTGCTGAACATGCTGTGGGACCATCGTCCCGACAGACCGCGCTTCGCCGGCATCGTCATCCAGGAGCTGGACCGCGCCACCGGGGCGCTGGTCGGGGAGCGGCGGACGATCTTCCAAGGCACCGAGCGGGGCTTCACCGAGGGGCCGCACCTCTACAAGCGCGATGGCTGGTATCATCTTCTGGTCGCCGAAGGTGGGACGGGCTGGGGACACGCCGTCGTCATGGCGCGGTCGCGCGACCTCATGGGCCCCTACGAGCTTCATCCGGAGGGCGTCGTCCTGTCCGCCGGCGGTCGCCGTGACGGCCCTCTGGCGCGCGCCGGCCACGGCGACCTGGTCGAGCTGGCCGACGGCACGCCCTGGATGGCGTATCTCTGCGGTCGCCCGCTGCCGGGCAGGCAACGTTGCGTGCTGGGTCGGGAGACAGCCTTGCAGCCGATGCGGTGGTGTGAAGACGGCTGGCTCAGAACCATGACGGTGGACGCCGCCCCGGATCCACAGCCGCCCGCCCCGAACCTGGCGCCGGCCCCCTGGCCGGAGGAGACCTGGGGTGGCGATTTCGATGACGCGGCGCTGCCCGCGCCGTTGCAGTGGCTCCGCACGCCCTATCCCGACGAGTTGTTCAGCCTGACCGCCCGGCCGGGACATCTGCGCCTCTATGGTCGCGAGACCGTCGGCAGCCCGTTCCGGCAAGCGCTCGTCGCGCAACGCCAGGCGCATTTTTGCTACACGGCGACAACCCGTCTGGATTTCGAGCCCGCCGACTTCCAGCAAGCCGCCGGATTGATCTGCTACTACAACAGCACCAAGTTCCACTACCTCCACGTCACGCGGGAGGACGGCGCGCGGCGGCTTCAGGTCATGACGGCTTGCCCCGACACCGGCGGCTGCACGCTCGAGGTCGTGGTGGGCGCGCTGCCAGAAGGGGGCGTCGAATTGCGCGTGGACGTCGACTTCGATCAGCTCAGGTTCGCCTGGCGTGGCGCGGGGGAGGGGAACTGGACGCTCCTGAACGGCACGCTCGACGCCAGCATCCTGTCGGATGAGGCGTCGCTGCCGGGGCTGCCCAACTTCACGGGCGCCTTCGTCGGAATGGCGTGCCAGGACATGTCCGGGAGGGCCATGCCCGCAGATTTCGCCTTCTGGCGCTATGTCGGGCGCGAGGATGTTTCAACCGAGCGCCTAGAGGCGCGCGGTTGAAAGGCGAGTGACGATCTCATGGTCGAGCACGCGGTCCGAGCTGTCGCCAAGAGGCTCGCCGCCGGTGATCTGCGCCGCCAGAAGGCCCAGCGCCTCGGCCGCTAACCGGCGAACAGGCTGATGAACCGTGGTGAGCGGCGGCCAGACCGTGATCGCCGGCGAGGTGTCGTCGAAGCCCACGACGGTCAATTCGCCCGGCACGTCAAGGTGACGGCGATGGGCGACGGACACCACGGCGGCGGCCATGTCGTCGTTGCTCGCGAAGATCGCCGTTGGCGGTGTGGCGGCGTCGAGCAACTGCTCGGCCGCCGCCAGGCCCGAGGTGAAGCTGAAATCGCCCTGAGCGATGGTCGTCACGACGCCGGCGGCCTCGCGGACGGCCGCATAGAAGCCCGTCAGGCGCTCGGCGCTTGCCGCCTGGTCGGGGTTGCCCAGAATGAAACCCAGCCGCCGATGACCAAGGCCGATCAGTTCGCGGGTCATTTCGTAGGCGGCGCGGCGATCGTCGATACGCACGCAGATCGCGCCCTCGACGTCGTATGCGCCCACCGCCGCCAGCGGAAGCCGGGCCTTGCGAAGCGGCTGCAGCACGGCGGGGGACTCGCCCAGCGGCGGGGCCAGGATCGCGCCTCTTATACCCGACGCGATCAGGTCCTTCACCGCCGCTGCGGCGGGCGGACGGCCATTTTCGCCCTTCAGCAGCGTCAGACGTGCACCACGCGTCGAGGCCTCCTCGAAAACGCCCGTCAGAAAATCGCTCATGAAAGCGGCGCTGGGATTGGAGTAGATCACCCCGATCCTCAGTTCGCCGGAGGTCACCAGGCTGCGCGCGGCGACGTTCGGCGTATAGCCCAGCGCTTGGACCGCCGCGTCCACCGCCGCGCGTGTATCAGGACCGACACCCGGCCGGCCATTGATAACGCGTGAAACGGTCATCGGCGAAACGCCGGCCTTAATCGCGACATCGACGATCGTCGGTCCGCGACCTTGTCCTGCCTTCCTCGCCAATCCGTTCCCCTGTCGCCACGTCCGGCTACTGACCGCTGCGTCCAACCCGCAACCGATTTCGCAATTGTCGCTCGTCCGACCTGGTGACCGCCAACGCCGTGTCCGAGTCCTATCTATACCAATCGATCCTTAGTCGGAGCTTGCCCGGCGTCCAAGCCATGGTTTGCGCTACCATGATCGTTTGAGCGCGACTGCGACCTCGTATTTCCACGCCAAGCGGCGGCACGAGCTTCTATTCTGATGCTTGCCTTGGTTTGCAGGACAGCGCCGAAACATCAACTCATGGCCCGACGATCTGGCCGCGAGCTCAACACAATGCCTCACCCTGTGGTTCGAGCACTCGCATTGGCCTCATTGTGTAGAGTTTTTTCAATATCGAGCGAGTTATGAGTTGGACATGGGTGAGCAAATTTGCCAATGTTAACGCAACCATCGCTATCCAGCGAGAATATCTGCTGAAACTATTCAGCAGGTTTCTTCGCATCGAGGGCGTGGTGACGTCATGGGTCGTCCGCCCCTCCCCCTGGGCGATCTCGCCCGGGTCCAGTAGGCGAGTAGCCGGCTTGGACCCGGGCGTCCTTTTCCTGAACAGTCATGCCTGCGTTTTCGGTCGTTCGCGTTTATGGGTTCACGGCCTAGAGGACGGACGCGTCATGAAGCGTATCGAGCGGTTGGTGATCCTGGGTGGCGGCACGGCGGGCTGGATGGCCGCGGCGGCGCTGGCCAAGACCTTCGGACCGCGCCTGAAGATCGATCTTCTCGAGTCCGAGACCATCGGCACGGTGGGCGTGGGCGAGGCGACGATCCCGACGATCCATTGGTTCAACGCCCTGATCGGTCTCGACGAGGCCGAGTTCGTCCGCGCGACCAAGGCCACCTACAAGCTGGGCATCGAGTTCGTCGACTGGACCCGTCCGGGAAGCCGTTATCTCCACCCGTTCGGGCGGTACGGCGTCGACCTGGACGCCGTGCCGTTCCACCAGCACTGGCTGAAGGCGCGCGCGGATGGGTTCGACTGGCCGTTGTCGGCCTTCTCGCTGGCGACCCAGTTGGCGGCCGTCAACCGGTTCGCCAAGCCGGTGGACGATCCGCGCTCGATCCTGTCGACCCTGGGCTATGCCTATCATTTCGATGCGTCGCTCTACGCCCAGCACCTGCGCGGCCTGGCCGAGGCCGGAGGGGTCACGCGACATGAGGGCAAGCTGGAGACGGTCGAGCGCGCGCCCGACACCGGCTTCGTCACGGCCCTGACCACCGATCGCGGCGAGCGGCTCGAGGGCGACCTGTTCATCGATTGCTCGGGCTTCCGCGCGCTGCTGATCGACGGCGTGCTGGAGGCTGGTTTCGAGGACTGGTCGCACTGGCTGCCGTGTGATCGAGCGGCGGCCGTGCCCTGCGCCCGCCTTGCCGAGACGACGCCCTATACCCGGTCCACCTTGCGGCCGGCCGGCTGGCAATGGCGCATCCCGCTGCAGCACCGGATTGGCAACGGTTACGTCTATTCCAGCGCCTTCCTCTCGGACGACGAGGCGGCGGCCACGCTGCTGGGCGGCCTGGACGGCGAGGCGCTGGGCGAGCCGCGCTTCCTGCGGTTCAAGGCCGGTTTCCGGCGCGAGGCCTGGCGCAAGAACGTCGTGGCCATCGGCCTGTCGTCCGGCTTCCTCGAGCCGCTGGAATCGACCAGCATCCACCTGATCCAGAGCGGCATCGCCAAGCTGATCACCCTGTTCCCCGACCGCGACTGCGATCCGGGCCTGGCGCGGCAGTTCAACGCCCTGTTCGGCCGCGACATGGACGGAATCCGGGACTTCCTCATCCTGCACTACCACGCCACCGAGGGGCACGACGCCCCGCTGTGGCGCCAGACGCGCCACATGCCGTTGCCCGACAGCCTGACGGATCGGGAAGAGCAGTATCGGCGGGCGGGGCGCCTGATGCTGACGCCGGAGGAGCTGTTCCGCGAGGCCAGTTGGCTGGCCGTGCTGGAAGGGCAAGGCGTGCGGGCGCGGGGCCACAGCCCGCTGGCCGACACGCTGGATCCCGCCGCCAATCGTCGTCAGCTCGAACAGATCGAGGCGGTGATCGCCCGGGCGGCGCCGACCTTGCCGAAACATGACGACGCCATTGCCGCGTTGATCGGCGGCTCGGCGTCGGGGTGAGCGCGCTGGGCTATCGGCGACAACCGGTCCATTCGGGCGTCGCCGCGAACGCCCTTGTCGGGGCCTTGGCCGTCGGCGATCGGGGTGGGCGCACCGCCAGATAGACGGTGCTCCACAACTGCGCGGCGTTCGACTCGTCGACATCGGCCTTGCCGGCGCCGAACGGCACGATCTGGTAGCGGCCGTCGCGGAAAGCCCAGGACCAGAGCTCCGAACTCTGGACCGAGCGGGCCGCCCCGATCGCGCGCCACAGGTCGGCCTGGGCGGCCGCCAGCCTCGCGCGCACCGGCGCGGGCAGATCGCAGCGGGCCAGCTGCCGCTCCAGGCCGGCGGCCAGCAGCGCCTGGTGCCAGGACCAGACCACGGCTCCGTGATAGGCGGCCGGGGTGAAGCGCGCCTGGACCTCGCGGCCGGCGAAGGCGGGGTTGGCGACGACCAGGCCGATGTCGGTCATCAAGCCCGCCGGGAAGGGGCGGGTGATCGCGGTGACATAGGTGTCGAGATCCGCCGCCGAGGGACGGCCGAACAGAAGCTCGAAGCCCTCGTCCGAATTGACGATCGGCGCGGGCGTGCCCGTCGAGTCCAGCGAGATGGCGTGGAACACCAGGGGCCGCCGGCCGAGGGAACGCAGGGCGGGGCCGGCGGGAACGCCGAGGCTGTCGGCGTAGGACCGGATCGACGCGGCCGCTTCGGCGTTCGGCCGCTCGACCTGGAACAGCGGCGCGGCCTTGGCGCGCCAGACCTTGGCCATGCGCCCCGCGTCGGCGAACAGCGCGCGGTCCTCGGCCGAAAGGTAGGGGTCCAGCAGGCCGGCGCGGAACAGGCGGTCGGCCGCCTCGATCGCCGCCGGGGCGAGAGCGGCGTTGACGTCGTAGGGATAGACCCCGCCGCCGAGTCCGTCCTCGCTGTCGCGCCACTCGCCGGTCTTCCGGTCGGGCTTGATGGCGATTAGCGTGCGGACGGACGGGGCGGCGGCGAAGCCTCGGCCTTGGCCCAGGACGAAGCGCAGGTTGTCCACCAGCATGGCGCCGGCCGGATCGCGGACTCCGGGCCGGCCCTCGCTCTTCAACGGCTGGGCCAGCCAGGTCCGGGCCCGCGTCCGCCCAGGCCCCAGCAGGTAGTCGGCCGCGACGACGCCCAGCATGTAGTCGTCGTCGATCATCCCGTAGTCCAGCTCGGCCGCGTCGCCGTCGCGTCCGGCCTTGCGGTTCTGGACGATGGCGAACTCGCCGACGCCTTCCTCGTGGGCGACCTCGCCGTCGGGCGACAGCCGGGCCAGCACCGAATTGAGGCCCGCCTCGACGGCCGCCGGCTGCAGGGCGGGCATCAGCAGTCGCAGCGACATCAGGGTGTCGCGGCCGAAATAGGTGTTGAACCGCCAGGACCCCGCCAGGAACTTTTCGCGATAGCTGAGGAAGGCCAGGGCGTTGCGCGCGCCCGGATCGGCGGCCGCCTGGGCGTTGAGCAACTGGCCGGTAGGGATCGGCGTCAGAGGGGCGTCGCCGGTCAGGGCCGTGATCTCCAGCGCGATCCGCCCGTCCGCCCCCGCGACCATGACGCCCCGGTCGATGCGCCCGCCGACGACCCGGACGGTCAGTTCGTAGCCGGGCGCGCCGCCCAGCCGCGCGCGGCGCCAGGTGATCGTGTCGCCGTCGATCCTGGGCTCGGCCGCGACCTCGGGCGGAAAGCGACCCACCGACTGGTAGTCCCGCAGGAAACGCACGTTGGAGAGCACCGCCTGCTTGGCGACCAGCCGGGGCGTATCGATGCTGGCGGCGGCCACGACGCCGCTGAGCGCGCCGCGCCGGACGGGCTGGGGCGGGCGGTCCAGCCTCCACGTGGCGGGTCGCGCGATGGGCTCGAACCACACGCCCACCCCGCTGTTGCCGGCGGGAAAGGCGACGAGGATGCGCGGATCGGCGCCGTTGCGCAGCAGCAGGTGCGCGGCCACCGCGCCGTCGCGGACGAAGGCGTTGAGGTTCTGCCCCTCGGTCAGCCGATAGGCCACGTCCGGCCTGGCGAAGGCCGGGCCCGAGATCGCCAGCGCCAGCAGAACGCCGGCGGCGGTCCTTCCTAGCGCGCTGATCATCCTAGAAGCGCATCGTCAGCGAACCGCCATAGGTCCTGCCCACGATGCCGCGGGCGTAGAAGTAGCCGGAGGACGCGTTCTGGGTCTGACCCTGGCGCGGATTGCCCTCGGTCAGGCCGATCTCGTCGAAGATGTTGTCGACGTTGAAATTGACCTGAAGATTGTCCTTCAGATTGTAGGTGACGCCCGCGCTGGTCACGCCATAAGACGGCAGGGCCACGCCGTTGCCGGAGTCCGCGTAGACCTTGCCGACGTACTTGTAGCGGGCATAGATCTCGCCCTTGCCGTTGGGCAGCTTGATCACCGGCATGATCGTGTAGAGCCGCGCCGGCGTCCGTTCCGGGCGATTGCCGTCATAGGTCGGCTGCGGCACGCCGTTCAGGGTCAGGTTGTTGAGGGTCGGATCCTGGATCACGCCCGAGACATTGACCGAGAACCATTCGACGGGCCGCACGACGGCGTCCACCTCCACCCCCTTCGTCCTGAGATCGGCCAGGAAGCTGGTCTGCTGCGTGGGGTCGGACGGGTCGATGAAGTTGTAGAACTGGTTGTCGAAATTGGTCCGGAACACCGTCGCCGAACCGCTGAAGACCCGGCCGTACTCGAAGCGCACGCCCGCCTCGTACAGCTCGATCTTGGTGATCGGATCGGTGTTGTTGGTCTGGAAGCCGTTGGCGTAGCGGCCGTAGACCGAGAAGTGCGGGGTGAACAGGTAGCTGGCCCCGATCGTCCAGGCGACCTTGTCCTGCGTCCGGCGGGTCTCGGTGTAGGTGCCGTCGAAGGTCGAGCCCACGGTGCGCACGACGCCGATCACGCCCGGCTGCACCGGCTGGTTGACGGCGGCGGCGTTGCCCTCGAGGTACCGCGCCTTGTCGCTTTCCCAGCGCACGCCGCCGTCGATGTGGATCTTCTCGCCGATCGCCAGCTCGTCGTTGGCGTACAGCGACACCGACTTGTCCGTGCGCCGGCGCATGCCCGCGCCCCAGTCGCCGTAGGACACCAGTCCGTTGTCGCTCAGCACGCCGATGACCTGGTTGTTCGCGTCGAGCGAGACGATGTCATAGATGTCGCTGTTGGTGCGCACGTCGTTGACCACGGTCGCCACAGCCGACTGGTTCTGGCGGCGGCTGACGTCGTAGTACTGGACGCCGCCGGTCAGCGAGTTCTTGAACCCGTCGCCCTGGTATTCCCAACGCGCGCCGATGTTGGCGCCGAAGTCGTGGCCCGACTGGTAGTCGTGGTTGAGCGTCGTCTCCTGCAGGAAGCCGTTGCCGTTCAGGGCGTTCAGGGTCGCGACGTCGTTCGACGGGATGACCACGCCGGTGCGCAGGTTCTTGGCGCCGAAGCGCACGGTGGCCGGATAGGCGGCCAGGCCCGCGGTGAGCAGGTTGTTGATCGGCGAGGCCGCGCCGGGCGTCAGATAGTTCACCGCACTGGTCAGGCCCGCATTGCCCGTGCCCGAGCCCGGGAAGATGCCGTTGAAGTCGTCCTTCAGGTCCAGATAGCGGGCCCGGGCGAAGATCTCGAGGCTGTCGCTGAGCGGCCTTTCGAAGTCGACGCGCAACTGCTTGGTCTTGACCCGCACGCCCTGGCTGAGCCGGAAATCCCGGAACCCGTCGCTCTCGACGAAGGTCGAGACCGGAACGGAGATGCGATTGAAGGCGTCGCCGCCGATGTTGCCGAACTGGGTGTCCAGCCCGGGGATGCCGCCGGGCTCGCCGTTGCTGTAGGCGTAGGGCTGGTCGGCGTAATAGGCGTTCTTCATGTCGCCGATCTTGCCGGTGACGCGCAGATAGCCCCCCTCGTCGAAGCGGTATTCCAGCATCGCCTTGAGGCGATAGCCCTCATAGTCGAACGGGTTGTCGCGCACGCCCGGGCTGCTCTGGACATAGCCGCCGACATTGAACGCGAGATTGTTGGCGATCGGCGCCGAGTAGTAGAAGTCGCCGCGCTTGAGGCCGTAATTATAGCCCGTGAGCCGCACGATCCCTTCGGGTTTGTCGAAGCTCGGCTTGCGCGAGATGAAGTTGATCGTCGCGCCGGCCCCGTTGACGGTCAGGATGCCCGAGGTGCCGCCCTTCACCGCCTCGAGCCGGTCGATGGTCACGTCCTCGGAGAAGAAGAAGTCCGCGCCGCCGCCCTGGTAGATGACCGGAAGGCCGTCTTCCTGCAGCTGGATGAAGCGCTGGCCGCCGCCTTGCAGGCCGCGCACCGAATAGTTGTTCGAGACCTCGCCCGCGGTGCCTTCGACGAAGATGCCGGGCACCAGCTCCAGCAGGTCGGCGGTCGAGCGCGGCGCCTTGCGTTCGATGTCGGCGCGGCTCGCCAGGGTGATGTCCGCCGAGGCCGTGATCAGCGGGCGGTTGCGCGAGGTCAGGCCCGTGACGATGACCTCGCTGACGGCGGTTTGCCCGTCGCTCGTGTCGGAGGCCTGCGCCGGGGGCGCGTTGACCGTGGGCGGCGGCGTCGACGCCGTCTGGGCCCAGGCTGGAACGGCGAAGCAACTGCAACCGGCCAGCAACAGGGCACGAAGGGTTTGGCGCCGATACATGCACTCCTCCCCAAGCAACTGAACTTCCGCTTTGATCAGCGGTTTCTCGGTGGCGACGTCGGCGCGCTCGCAGGCGCGCGGCCGCGGTCGGTCGCGATCGTCCAAAAGCGCTCGGGAGCTAAGCGTATTCGGTCGAAGAGGGTTGCATGGATTCAGAGCGCGGAACGCGGCGACCTCTTCCCCGCGAATGCAAAGACAATTTCAGGAAAAGTTGCCTGGAGCGAACAGCTTCCGATAGGCGAATTATCGGTCGATGAGCGAGTGGCGATAGCCCGACCCCTTACGGAGAGGGATAGAGGTCCAGAAGCGCCCGCGTCACGCCGTTGGTCCAGCCGAAGCCGTCCTGCAACGGGTACTCGCCGCCGCCCCCGGCCTTGGCCTCCTCGACGTCGTACTTCTCCAGCATCTTGCCGCTGGCGCGGTATTCGCGGTCGACGGTGGCCAACCAGCGCCGGCCGATCTCCTCGGCCAGGGCCTCCTCGCCGTAGCGGCGCAGGCCCGAGACGGCGATCCACTGCAGCGGGGCCCAGCCATTGGGCGTGTCCCACTGCTGACTGGTCGCGACGGTGGTGGTGCGCAGCCCGCCAGGGGCCAGCAGCAGGGCGCGTGTCGCGGCCGCCACGGCTCTGGCCTGGTCCGGGCTCGCGGCCCCGACGAACAGCGGATAGAGGGTCGCGGCGCTGGGGTGGTCCAGCCGCGTCCGATCGCGCCACTGGTAGTCGAGATATAGGCCGCGCGGGGCGTCCCAGAGGTAGGCGTCCATCGCCGCCTGGCGGGCCTTGGCGCGACCGCTGAACTCGGCGACGCAGGGGGCGTCCGTCAGCTCGGCGCAGCCCTGGGCGATCGCCGTCTCGAGGCCGTACATCAGCGCGTTGAGGTCGACGGGAATGATCGCGGTGGTCTGGATGGTCTTCAGGCTCCTGCCGTCGGCCATCCAGCGCGAGCTGTAGTCCCAGCCGCTCTCGGCGCCCGAGCGTAGATCGCGGAACACCTCGCCGGCCGGACGGTTCGTGACCTCGCGGGCGGTCAGCACGTCTTCGCGATAGGACTCGTCGCGCGGCGTGGTCCGGTCGTCGGCGTAGCGGTTGAGCACCGCCCCGTTGGGCAAGGCCACCACGCGACGGTGGGCCTGGCCAGGCGCCAGGGCCTTCTCGCCGTCCATCCAGAAGGCGTGCTCCCGACGCATCAGGTCCAGGCGCTGCTTGAACCGCGCCTTGTCCGTCTTGTCAGCCAGACCGACCATGGCGAAGTAGAACGGCGGCTGCGAGCGGCTGAGATAGTAGGTGCGCGTGCCGTTGGGGATGTGGCCGTAGCGGTCGATCAGCCCGCCGAAATCGTCGACCATGTTCTCGACGGCGTCCTGCCGGCCGTCGGCGGCCAGGCCCAGCATCGTGAAATAGCTGTCCCAGTAGTACATCTCGCGGAAGCGCCCGCCGGGCACCACGAACGGCTTGTCCAGGGCCAGGGCGCTGTCGCCTGGGACGGCCTTGACCGGCGGCCGGGTCAGCACCGGCCACAAGGCGGCGACGTGGGCCTTCAGCGTGGTGCGGTCCTTGGACTGCGGGGGCGGGGGCGCGGCTTCCGGCACGTCGAAGTTGGTCCGCACGAACCGCTTCAGCTCGGCGTCGCTGAAGGCGGCGTGGGCGCGGTAGGCGGCCAGGATCTGCTCGGGCGGGCGCCTGGGCTTGGCGTCGACGAAGGTCTTCCCGTCCGGGAACAGCTTGCGCATCTGCACCTGGTGGAACAGCTCGGCATAGGTGTCGGCGGGGGAGGGGACCTCGCTGGCCTTGGAGGGCGCGGTCTGGGCGAAGGCTGGGGCGGACAGGGCGAGCCAGATGGCGGAGGCGAGCAGGGGGCGGTGCTTCACGACGGGTCCTCCACATGTCCGCTCATCCGGCGTTCGCGGAATGAGCGGCTTCAGAAATCGCTCGAACTCAAGAACGGGAAAAGCGCGGATCGGGTCCGAGGCCATGCGGGCCCCGGCGGATCCCGACCGGACTGGGACCGGTCAGAAGTTGTAGCCGACGCTGACCTTGAACGACCGGCCCAGGATCGGGCGGGCGTTGGCCCCGCTGGTCGAGCGCGGGTCGCCCTCGGTCAGGCCGTGGCTGTCGGTGAGGTTGTCGGCCGAGACCTGGACGGTGAAGTCGGCGACGTCGAAGATCGCGCCCAGATCGATCTTGGTGTAGCCCTTCAGCACCTGGGTGTTGGCGTTGTCGGCGAAGCGGTCGTCCACCGCGCTGACCGTGCCGTAGAAGGTCGACTCCACCGAGCCCAGGGTCACGTCGTAGCTGGGGGTGAAGCGGATCATCCAGTCGGGCTGGCGCTGGGCGCTGTTGCCCTTGTTGGCCGGGATCGACGACTTGGTGATCTCGGTCTTCTGCCAAGTGCCGTTCAGGGCCAGGGACAGCCCGAAGTCCGAGCGCCAGCGGCCGTCCAGTTCGACGCCGTGGGCCTTGTTGCTGTTGCTCTCCTGGATGCCGCCGACGTCGGCGAACTTGGCGCCCTTGAACTCGTTGGCGAAGCCGGTGGCGTAGAGCTCGAACGGCCCGCTGCGCAGCTTGTAGCCCAGCTCGTACTGGTCGACCGACAGGGTGTCGGTCAGGCCTTCGCGGAAGTTGTCGAAGCTGGGGAATTTGTAGCCGCGCGAATAGCGGCCGAACACGCCCGACACGCTGTTGATGTCGTAGTTCACCCCGACCGTGTAGCTGGTCTTGCTGTTGCTGTAGTCGGTGGTGCGCAGGGCCAGGCCGTCGGGGAAACCGGGACCGTCGTCGACCACGTAGTCGGTCTGGAACCGCTCGCGGCGCACGCCCAGGTCGACGCGCAGGGGATCGGACACCTGCCAGGAGTCGGCCAGGTACAGCGCGTCCACCCGTCCGTCGCCGGCCGAGGTCAGGCCGAACTTGAAGCAGCTGGAGGTGCTGCCGGCCGTGGCCAGGTCGGCGCAGGCGACCGGGGCGGCCAGGTAGTCGCCGTTGGCCTTGACCTGCATCGGTTCGACATTGCCGATCGTCCAGAAGTCGTCGGACTTGAAGCTGGAGGCGTAGTAGCCGGCCGACAGCTGGTGGGTCCCGACCGTCTTGCCGATCGACAGGTCGTTGGTCACGGCCTTGATCTTCTTCTCGACGATCCAGGCGCCCCAGTTCTGGACGTAGTCGTTGGCGCCCAGGGTCGCGCCGCCGCGCGTGGTGATCGCGCCCGGCACGACCGTATTGAGCGAGGCCACCGTGATCGCCGCGCCGTCCGGCACCAGGCCGTAGGTGTTGGCGTCGCCGTCGGTCAGGCTGAAGCGGTCGCGCACCGTCCAGCCGTCGCCGAACTCGTGCTCGAACCCGCCGCCGACGATGTAGCCCTTGAAGCCGCGGCCGTCGGCCAGGTCGAAGTTCCGGGTCGTCCCGGCGGCGTTGATCTGCAGGGTGTGGAAGCGGCTGGCCTGGCCGATCTGGGTGTAAGTCCCCTTGTCGACGCCGGGCACGTTGATCGCGAACGGTAGGTACCAGGCGCCGTGATCGTCTGTGTAGCGGGCGTACAGGTTGATCTTCCCGTGCTCCATCCGCTTGGTGATGTTGACGGTGAACTGCTGGCCGACCTCGCTGTCGAACTGGGTGTCGCGCACGCCCGGCGAGGTGGTCGCGTAGCCGCCGACCATGAAATAGAGGTCGTCGGCCAGCTTGCCGCTGAGCAGACCGTCGATGCGGCGCAGGTCGTAGTCGGAGGTCGAGAGCTTGATCAGGCCATGGGTCTCCTCGCCGCCTTCCTTGAGCTGGAAGTTGGTGGTCAGACCCGGCTGACCGTTGGAGAAGATCGGGTTGGGGCCGCCGCGCAGGGCCTCCATCCGCGAGATCGTCTCGTCGACCCGGAAGATCGAGCTGTTCTCCAGGAACGACAGGGTCGAGGGCGGATAGATCGGCGAGCCCTGCAGCTGGATGGTCAGGAACTCGGCGTCGCCGGTGGCGGGGAAGCCGCGCACGAAGACGTTGGCGCCGGCCACGCCGCCCGAGGTCTCGACCCAGACGCCGGGCACCAGGGTCAGCAGTTCGGCGGTGCTCTTGGGCGAAGCCTTGGTGATGTCGTCGGCGTTGACGGTGGTGACCGCGAAGCTGGCGGCCAGCTTGTCGATGCCCTTGCCGCCGGGGGTGCCGACCACGATCACCTCCTCGACCTGGGCCGGGGTTTCGGGTTCGGGCTCGACGGCCGTGGCGGGCGCGGCCTGGCTCTGGGCGCTGGTGGCGACCAGCAGGGTCTTGGCGCGGATGGCGTAGACGCCGCTGGCGGTGGGCTGGGCGCTGAGGCCCGTGCCGTTCAGCAGGCGCTTGAGGCCGGCCTCGGCGGTGTAGGCGCCGGTCAGGGCCGGAGCGCGCTTGCCACGCACGCTGGCCTCGTCAAACGCCAACTGCTGGCCGGAAGCCTGGCCGAAGGCGCGCAGGGCGCTGCTCAGGTCCTGGGCGGGAATGTCGAAGCTGTAGGCGGCCCCTCTCGTCTGCTGGGCATGGACGGCCGCGGGGGCGGCTAGCAGCATCAGGGCCGCGGCGGCGGTGGAGCCCCCAATCAGGCGATGGCCCAGGCGACGGTCGAACGATCTGCGCATTGTCTTCCCTCCCTATGCGCCGACGTTGATTGCGGCGCTTTGGAAAGTGAGACGCCTCAGCTCGTCGAAGACACACCGGCCGGCGCGGAATTTTTTTGTCCGCGGTCGATTTTCAGCACGGTCACGCCATTGGCCGCAACCGCGTGGACCGGCAGCACGGCCGTCACCCCGTCGACGAAGGCGCCGGTGTCGCCCGAGGTGAACACCCCGCTGATCCGCAGCTGGGCGACGCCGGGATCGCCGATCTTCAGCTTGTCGCGGGCGTAGCGGTTCACCCGCTCGACGGCCAGGTCCATGGGCTCGTCCTGGAAGACCAGTTGGCCGTTTTCCCAGGCCTTGGCGCGGACCGGATCCAGCTGGCTGACGACGGTGGCGTTGGTCTTGGTGGAGGTCACCAGCTCGTGGTCGGGGGTCAGCAGTCGGTCGGCGGGCGCGCCGCCGATCCTGACCGGCACGGCCGTGTCGGCGCGGCCGGTCTTGTCGTCCAGCACCGCCACATGGCCCTCGTACAGCACCACGCGCATCTGGCCGGTCAGGCGCTCGACGCTGAACACCGTGCCGGTGGCCACCACCAGCTTGTCGCCGGCCGCCACCGAGAACGGGCGCAGCGGGTCCTTGGCGACCGAGAACTTGGCCCGGCCGCTGTCCAGCCACAGCCGGCGGCGGCCGCGCTCGTACTTGACCTTCAGCACCGTGGCGCTGTCGAGCGAGGCGCGCGAGCCGTCGGCCAGCTCGACGATCCGCCGCTCGCCCTCGGTGGTGCGGTAGACGTCGGGCAGGCCGGCGCGCCAGGCGAACCCGGCTCCGACGGCGACGACCAGGCAGGCGGCCAGGGCGGTCCAGATCGCCGGGCGCCGGCCCGGGCGGGCCCAGCGACCGTGCTGGGCGCGGCGCAGGTCTTCCAGCGCCTCGCGACGAAGCGCGATCATGCCGGGGCTGGCGGCCTGTTCCTCGACGGCGCGCCAGGCGGTGACGGCGTCGTCCAGCAGGCCGCGATGGGCCTCGTCGGCGTCGAACCAGGCTTGCAGCCGAGCCTGCTCGACTTGGGTCAGTTCGTCGTCGGCCAGGCGCACGCACCACAGGGCGGCCTGCTCGCGGGCGGCGTCCAGCCGCTCTTCGGAAGACAGGACGGTCATTCGCCGGCCCTCACGCGTCGGGTCAGATGGGTCATGGCCTTGAAGATGTGCTTCTGCACCGCGCTGACGGAGACGCCGTACAGGGCGGCGAGTTCGGATTGCTTCATGCCTTCCAGACGGAACAGAAGAAAGATGGCGCGGGTGCGGTCGGGCAGTTCGCGCAGGGCGTCCGACACCTCGCCCAGGCTTTCGCGGCCCAGCAGCACGCGGGCCGGATCCAGCGGCTCGAGGTCCACCGCGCCGGCATGGACGCTGGCGCGGTAGTTGGCCCGCACACGCTCGCGCCGGCCCCGGTCGCGCAGCAGGTTGGCGGCCATCTGGAAGATGTAGGCGTCGGCGTTGTCCATTTCGCCGGCCCCTCGTGGACCGGATTGGGCCGTGGCCAGCTTGGCGAACAGCTCCTGGGTCATGTCCTCGGCGTCGCTGTGGCTGGCGGCGCGACGCATGAAGAACGCCATCAACGCGGGTCGATAGCGTCGGTCCAGTCTATTGAGGTCTGGTTCGATGGCTGGTCGCACGATTCCGCCCAATGGGCGTGAGCCCGGGTTCTAGCGTTTTGTCTCACCGTGCATGACGCACGACAACGGCGAACCCACAGCGGGCCGCGACGACTTTTCTATCGGGCCGCGGCGCGGCCATTTGTCCCAACGGCGAGGGGCTTCAGCGCTGATGGCGGCTTAAGACGGAGAATATCATAGATAATTCAATCTATTATCGGGTGACTTTCGGGGGCGACGATCCAGGGCCGCCGCCGACGCGCCCGCGCCCGTGGTCCGAAGCCTTGGCCGGTCCGGCAACGCGGCGCCGGCCCCTAACGCGCCGTTAACCATGTGATGGTGCTCTGGCCGGGACGTCGGGAGGAACTGTTTTGTTAGTTCAGAGAGCAAGGACGAATGCGGAGCCGACGGTTCTGGCGACCGTGCCGGTGGCCCGTCCCCGTCTGCCGTCGGCCGAGACGATTTTCCCGTATTTGAAACGAATCGACGCCGCGCGTTGGTACTCCAACTTCGGACCCCTGCTGACCGAGTTCGAAGCCCGCCTCGCCGCGCGCTTCCCGGCCGGAGCCGAGGTGGTGACGATCGCCAACGCCACCCAGGCCCTGACCCTGACGCTGAGCGCCATGGACCTGACGCCGGGCGGCTATGTCGCCATTCCGGCCTGGACCTTCGTGGCCACCGCCCATGCGGTGATGCAGGCGGGTCTTCGGCCATGGTTCGTCGATGTCGACCCCGACAGCTGGATGATGCGGCCCGAAGCGATCGCCGACCTGCCGACCGCCGTGCGCGAGCAACTCGTCGCGGCGATCCCGGTCTGCGCCTTCGGCAGCCTCGGCGACTTGGCGGCCTGGCGCGCCTTCCGCGACGAGACCGGCGTCCCGGTGCTCCTGGACGCTGCCGCCGCCTTCGACGCCCTGCGCGACGCCGACCTGCCCGCCGTCGTCAGCCTGCACGCCACCAAGGCGCTGGGCCTGGGCGAGGGCGGCTTCCTGGTCACCGACGACGCGGACCTGGCCCTACGCGTGCGCCGGCTGTCCACTTTCGGCTTCCACGGCAGCCGCGAGAGCCAGGTTCCGGCCACCAACGCCAAGCTTTCCGAGTACGCCGGGGCCGTGGGCCTCGCCGCGCTCGATTGCTGGGAGACCGATCGCCTGCAGTTCGCCCGCGCCGCCCAGCACCTGCGCATCAGCCTGATCGACCAGCCGCAGGTCCGCTTCCAGCCCGGCTGGGGTTCGGAATGGGTGACCAGCGTCTGCAACGTCCGCCTGCCGGACGGCTCGGCCGCCGCTGTCGCCGCGGCGCTGGAGGCCGAAGGCGTGGGGACCCGCCAGTGGTGGGGACGAGGCTGCCACATCAGTCCGGCCTTCGCCGACTGCGGCCGCGGCGACCTCAGCCAGACCGACCGTCTGGGCGGCTCGGTCCTGGGCCTGCCCTTCGCCATCGATCTCGGCGTGCCCGAGATCCGCCGCATCGCCGCCGCCTTGGGCCGCGCCCTGGCCGCCGCCTAGATGTCGAGTCTGGCGGGCCGCACCATTCTGATCACCGGCGCCGCCGGCGACGTGGGCCAGGCCTGCGCCGATCTGTTCCTTCGACGCGGCGCCCGGGTGGTCATGAGCGACCGCGTCCCGCCGCCGGCCGACTTCCTGGCTCGGCCGGACGTCGAGTTCCAGGCCGCCGACGTCACCGACCGCGCGGCCGTGGAAGCGGCGTTGCGCGGCGCCCTGGACCGCTTTGGCCGCATCGACGCGGCGGTGCTGGCCGCGGGCGTCGAAGGTCCCGTCGCTCCGATCGAGGACATCGACGACGACGCCTTCGACCAGGTCATGGCGGTCAATGTGAAGGGCTGTCTCAACTGGATGCAGGCCTGCCTGCGGGTGATGAAGCCGCAGGGCGCGGGCAGCATCGTGGCCCTGTCGTCGATTTCCGGCGTGGTCGGCGGTCCGTTCCTCGGCGCTTACACGGCCAGCAAGCACGCGGTGATCGGCCTGGTGCGCTCGGCGGCCCTGGAGGCCGGACCCCACGGGGTGCGGGTCAACGCCGTGTGCCCGGGACCGATCGCCTCGAACATGATGCGCCGGCTCGATGCGGCGCTTTCGGCCCGCGACCCGGCCCGGGCGGCCGGACGTCCGGACGCGGCTAAGTCGCTGCCGCTGCAGAAGTACGTTTCGGTCGAGGAAGTGGCCCAGATGGCCGCCTTCCTGTGCGGCGACGAGTCCGGATCCTGTCACGGGGGAACCTATCTCGTCGACGGCGGGTACACCGCCCGGTGACCGCCGCCGGCGCGCCAACCGGACCGCTTCCCCGGCCGGTCGGCGGGTTCTTCGAGCGTCACCCTCCTGACGCGGCGGTTGGCGAGCCTAGCCTGCTCGTCGCCTGGACCGGGGGGCGTCCCTACAGCGCCTTCGTCAACGCCCGCTCGGCCTTCTCGGCCCTGACGCGGACCTGGCCGACGGTCACGATCTGGCTGCCCGCCTTCGTCTGCGGCGACCTGCTGGACCCGACCCTGGCGGCGCGCACGCGGTTCTATCCGGTGCTGGACGGCTTCAAGCCTGATCTGACGGCGATCGAAGCCGAGGCCCAGCCCGGCGACGTGGTCGTGTTCGTCGCCCATTTCGGCCTGCCGTTCGGGCCCGAGACGCGAGCCTTCGCCGCCCTGCGGCCCGACCTGCGGATCGTGGAGGACCGCGCCCAGGCCCTGAACGCCGGACCGCCGATCCCCGGCACCTGGCTGCTGTTCAGCCCCCGCAAGCTGCTGGGCGTGGCCGACGGCGGACTGCTGGTCGCGCCGGACGCGCAGACCCGTGGACCCCAGCCGACGACGGCGGCAGACGCGGCCGCCCTCTGGCGCGCGCCGCTCTTGCGGGCGGACGATCCGGAAGGCCGCGCTAACGCCGCCTGGCATGCGGCCAACCAGTCCAAGGAAGGGGCCATGGCGGTGTGCGACCAGGCCATGACCCGCCGGAGCCTGGCGATCCTGGCCGACGTCGCCCTGGCCGACCTGGCCGAGCCGCGCCGCGCCAACTGGGCCGTCCTCGACCGTCGCCTTCGGGCCTGGTCGGCGTTGCCCGCCGATCCGGGCGCGCCGCCGCTCGGCTATGTCCTGCGCCTGGAGCCCGAGCCACGCGACCGGCTGCTGACCGGCCTGCACGCCCACCGGGTGTTCGCCGCCGTGCACTGGCCCCGGATCGCCGCCCCGCCCGCTGACTTTCCGCGCGAAGCCGCCTGGACCCGCGAACTTATCACCCTGCCCTGCGACCACCGCTACGACGCGGCGGCTATGGAGCGAATCGCCGATCTGGCGAACGATCTCCTGCGATGACCCATCCCTATGCCCGCGCCGACTATGCCGCCGCTCTCGGCCATATCGGGCGGCCCGTCGCCGTGCCCGAATGGGACGCGTGGGTCCTGGCGCGCGCCACGCCTTGCGGAACGCGGGAGGACGCGGTCGGCGTCTATCCGGTCACCGTGATCTCGGACGAAGCCGACCTGGCCGCCGGACTGGCGCGACTGAAGGCGGCGGGTCTGGTTTCGGTGGTGCTGGTGGCGGAAGATCGGCTGGGCCCGCCGTCGGCGGCGCTGGAAGCGGCCTTCGACATGGCGCGGCCGTTCAAGTCCCATCAGATCCTCGACCGGGACCTTGGTCCGCTCGCCTACGGCAAGCACCATCGCTACGAGATCAAGCGCGCGCTGGGTCGGGTCGTTGCCTCGCAGATCGCCCTGGCCGACCACCTGCCGGCCTGGAAGGCGCTCTATGGCGAGCTGGCCGCCCGCCACGGCCTGGGCGGCGCCCACGTCTTTCCGCCGGAGCACCACGCCCTGCTGGCCGTCCTGCCGGGGGTGCGGACCTTCGCGGCCTTCATCGACGACCGGATGGTGTCGGCCCACGTGTTCGTCACCCACCAGGACCATGCGATGAGCCACCTGGCGGCGTCGGCGGCCGAAGGCTACGCCGCCGGAGCGGCCTACGCCGTCAACGACCTGGCGGTGCAAACCCTGGTCGACTGCCGGGTGATCAATTTCGGCGGCGGTGCCGGCATGAACGACAATCCCGAGGACGGGCTGGTGCGGTTCAAGAGGGGGTTCGCCAACACGGTCGCGCCCGCGCGGCTGTGCGGCGCGGTGCTCGACGCCGAAGCGTATCAGGCGCTCAGCATCGACACTGTGGACAGCGGCTTCTTCCCCGCCTACCGGGGACCGCGCAAGGTGGAGCAGGGCCAATGAACATCAAGGGTAAGATCGTCACGCTGCGCGCCATCGAGGCGGCGGACCTGCCGACCCTGCACCGGTGGGGCAACGATCCCGACCTTTGGTCCATGCTCGGCGGCTGGCACTTTCCCACCTCGCTGCGTCAGACGGAGCAGTGGTTCGAGCGTCTGGCCGGCGATCCCCTGAACCAGCGTTTCGCGATCGAGGTTCCGGGCGACGGGCTGGTCGGCACGGCCAACGTCGTGGACATCGACTGGAAGAACAAGAACGCCTTCCACGGCATGATGATCGGCGACCCGAACATGCGGGGCCGCGGCGTCGGCGTGGACGTGATCATGGCCACCATGCGCTATGCCTTCGACGAACTGGGCCTGCGTCGCCTGGACGGCTCGATGATCGCCTATAACGAGGCCTCGACCGGGGTCTATTGCGGCAAGTGCGGCTGGAAGGAAGAGGGCCGTCAGCGCGACTGGTACTTCCGCGGCGGCCGGTTCTGGGACCGCATCATGGTGGGCGTGACCAGCGACGACTATCGGGCCCTGCTGGCCGCCAAAGACTATTGGCAAGGGTGAGCGGTCCGATGGGCTGGAAGCAACTCGGCGCGATCTTCGTCCCCAGCGGCGTGTTCGACTGGTCCAAGACCCACGCCCAGGCGCCGGCCGCCCTGGTGATGGGCGACCGTATCCGCGTCTACTACGGCACGCGCGACGCCGACAACCGCAGCCGCACCAGCTTCTTCGACTGCGACCGCGCCGACCCCACCCGGGTGCTGTACGTCCACGACCAGCCCGTCCTGGGTCTCGGTAGGCCCGGGACCCATGACGAGGACGGGGCGATCGGCAGCCAGGCGATGATGGTCGGCGACGAGATGTGGCTCTACTACGGCGGCGTCAGCCGCGGCGGCAACGTGCCCTACCGGATGTCGGTGGGGCTGGCGCGCAGCCGCGATGGGGGGCTGACCTTCGAGCGCGCCTTCGAGGGGCCGGTCGTCGACCGCACCCCGCACGAGCCCTACATGACCATGGCCCCCAACATCCTGATCGAGAACGGGATCTGGACCATGTGGTACGGTTCGGGCACCGGCTGGGTCGAGATCGACGGCAAGTTCGAGCCGACCTACCAGATCAAGCTGGCCCGCTCGGACGACGGCCTGGTCTGGCGGCAGCTCAACCACGCCTGCATTCCCAAGCTGGACCCGCTGGAGGCCAACACGCGGCCGTCGGTGGTGCGGACGGCCGACGGCTACGAGATGTGGTTCTCGTATCGCAACAGCATCGGCTACCGCGACGGGGCGGGTTCGTACCGGATCGGCTACGCCACCTCGACCGACGGCGAGACCTGGGTCCGCCAGCCCGATCCGGAAGGCCTCAAGCCGGCCGCCGAGGGCTGGAACAGCGCCACCATGTCCTATCCCGCCGTCGTGATCGCCGACGGCCGCAAAATCATGTTCCACAATGGCGACGGCTTCGGCCAGACCGGCGTCGGCTGTTCCGTCCTGGAGGACGCATGACCATCCTCGTCTTCCCCTCGGCCCTCGAGGCCGCGGCCCGGTTCGCCCGCGAAGCCCGCCAGTGGGGCCGTCGCGTCGTCGGCGCCTCGTCGCTGGACGTGGACCCCAACGCAGGGGCGTTCGACGCCTGGGGGCGGCTGCCGTTCATCGGCGCGCCCGACTTCTTCGAGGCCCTGCGGGCGCTGGTCGCCCGCGAGGGGATCACCGACCTCTTCACGCCGCACGCCGCCACCTTCCACCTGTTCGAGCAGGCCTTGCCCGAGCGCCTGCCGGGCCTGCGGTTGATGGGGCCGGGGCCGTTCAAGCGCCAGATGGACCGGGTGAGCGCGGCCTTGGCCGACGGCCGCGCGGGGCTGGAGACCATCGCATCCATCGCCGGGCGGCCCTCGTCCCTGCCGGCCGAATTGGTCGGCGGGATCCTGGCCCAGGCCGAGACCATCCATGGCGAATGCTCGCGCGAGAAGATCCTGGCGATCTGCGGCGTCGTGCCCCTGGCCCCCAAGGGCGACATCGTCGAGATCGGGGCCCTGTTCGGCAAGAGCAGCTATGTGTTCAACCGCGTGGGCGCCTATTGCGGCGTGGGCGCGACCCTGTGCGTCGACCCCTGGGACCTGGGCCTTTCGGTGCAGACCGACGCCCCGGTGCTGATCCAGGAAGCGTCCGGCGGCTGGGACTGGGAGCAGGTCCGCACCGGCTTCCTGCTGGCCATGCTGGCCTGCACGGCGGGCGACTTCAACTATCTGCGCATGACCTCGGTCGACGCCCACAAGCGCTATGTCGAGACGCGCACGGCCACCTCGCCGGAGTTCGGGTCGACGGCCTTGACCGGGTCGATCGCCGTCCTGCACCTGGACGGCAACCACGACGAGGCCGCCGTGGCCGAGGACTTCGCCCTCTGGGGTCCGCTGGTGGCGCCGGGCGGCTGGGTGATCTTCGACGACTATCACTGGCCGCACGGCGACGGTCCGCGCAAGGTCGCCGACCGGGCCATCGCCGCCTACGGGTCACGGGTCCAGCGCCACTTCGTGGCCGGCGGCGCGATGTTCGTACACCTCGCGGCGTAAAGCCCCGTCCGCCCCTTCGAGGGTCAGCCGGCCTTGGTGGCCGTGCAGATGTAGTAGAACTGGTAGACCTGCGAGACGCGCACGTCGGTCAGGCTGGCGGGCAGGCTCTCCACCGGGCAGCGGTGGATGACGTTGTGGCTCGACAGCACCTTGTGGAAGTAGGCGCGGTCCAGGGGCGTGGCCCCGTCGCTGATCTGCTCGTCGAGGAACAGCAGCACGCCGCCGGGCTTGGCCACGCGGGCCATCTCGGCGATGGCCTTGACCGGATCGGTCAGGCCGTTCACCGCGCCGTAGCTCGTCACCACGTCGAAGCGGTCGTCCTGGAACGGCAGCTCCATGGCGTCGCCCAGCACCAGGTCGACCGCCACGCCCGCCTTGCTCATCATCTCGCTGCCCTGCTTGAGCATGGTCTCGGACAGGTCGATGGCCGTGTAGTCGGCGTCCAGCGACATCCAGCCGTGCTTGTAGAGCGAGTTGCAGGAGCCGGTGGACACGTCCAGCACCTGCAGCCGGCGACCGGCCGTGCGCAGCGGCGCCAGCACCCGCTCGTGGACGGCGGCGAATGACTCCGGCGGCGTATAGGGGCGGCGCGACAGCGACAGCCAGACCGGGGCGGCGGTCCACAGCAGGTGCAGCAGATAGCTTTGCCGGCTGAGGAGCAGTCCCGCCAGCACCAGCGGAACGGCCAGGACCAAAGCCGTCAGCAACGCGCCGGACGCCAGGGCCGCGATCAGCCCGACCACGAGGAACACCAGGCCGAGGATCGTCACCCCGTAGGCGATCCAGTAGGGCCAGGACAGGGCCAGCGGCCGCACCGGCATGACGATGGCCGGCATGGTGATCTGATAGAGGCGCCCGAACAGCCCGTCGTAGAAGGTGTCGCGCAGCTTGCGGTCCTGGGCTCCCAGCCGATCCTCGGCATAGAGCTTGGGCATGCCGTAGACGCAGGCGTAGTCCTGGCCGCAGGTCGTGCACTGCCATCGGGTGACGCTGGTCACGAAATCGGCCCCGGCGCAGGACGGGCAGCGGTACTTGCTGGCTTTAATCTCGGTCGTCATCGAAGCCGCCTTACCCGCGTGGATCGAAATAGGCGAAGGTCGCCACCCAGCGACCCGCCTCGCTGTCCCAGTCGAACTTGTCCCTGAGATCGGACTGGCTGACCCAGTGGTGATGGTCATAGCGCCAGATGCAGATGTCGCCGGCGTCCTGATGCGTCTCGAGATCGATCACCTCGCCCTCGATCTCGAAACAGGTGCCGCCGTTGCGGAAGTCCTTCCCGCGCTGCGACAGCGACGTGATGAAGCCCAGCTGCTGGGGCATCAGGTTGTGCCAGTGGCGCGCGAAGAAGCCGCCGCCGGCCGGGTACTGGATCAACTGCGGATGGACATACGGCCCCGAGGCCGGGATCTCGAAGTCGACGCCGGCCCCGGTCAGGGCGTTGTAGAGGCCGCGCAGGGGCTCGAACAGCGCGCGCAGCTTGGCTTCCAGCGCCGACGGCGCGAGGGAAAGGTCGTTGAAATTGTAGTCGTGGAAGACGTGCGGCGCCTGTTGCAGGCGCGAGATCATGCAGCGGCGACGATGATAGTTGCCGGCGAAGTCGTCGACCTCGGCCAGCGGCGTCTCGCGCCCCCAGGCGGCCACCGCCGCGCGCAGCTCGGCGACCTGGTCGTAGGGGAAGACCCGCTTGAGCATGAGCAGCTGGCCCCGGTCCATGACCCGGTCGACGATCTCGGTGTGCTCCATGCGCGGGACGATGACCCCGTCGCGCAGGTCGCATTCGACCTCGATGACCCGTTCCGACCCCGCGCTCATTTCGCCGCCAGCCAGCGATCGAACATCTGCCGGAACGTCGCCTCGAGATTGCGGGTGAAGCCGACCTCGTCGCAGTAGGGCGAATTGTCGAAACCCGGCCGCACCTTGGCGCGCAGGGCGTTCAGGGCCTCATGGTCCGCGGTGAGAGACAGGGCCCGGCCCACATAGTCGTCCCAACCGTCGGCGATCAATTCGGACAGGCCGCAGGGCTGGACCACCGGCACGCCGATGCGGCCGTACAGGTCCTCGCCCACCTGGGTGAGCAGCGGCACGCCGTTGGCCAGGGCGTCGCACGAGGTGGTGCCGCCGGGGCAGGGCGAAGGATCCAGAGCCAGGTCGATGTCCTGGAATTCGCGGCAATAGTCGACGCCGGTCGTGCGGCCGCGGAACTCCAGCTGCTCGGGCCGCGCGCCGTAGGCGACGAAGCGGGCCTGGGTCACGCGCTGCAAGACCGGATCGACGAAGGTGCCATACTTCAGAACCAGGCGATCGTTGGGCCGCTGGCTGAGGATCACCGCCCAGGCGGCGATGGTGATCTCGCTCAGCTTGGCGGGATTGTTGAACGAACCGAAGGTGACATAGCCGTTCTTCAGGGCCGGAGTCGGGACCGGGTCCAGCCGATCCGCCGACGGGCGACTGGGGGCCACGATCGGGCCGATCGGCCAGATCTCCTCGGTGTAGTACCGCTCCGATCCCGGCACCGCCATGCTGTCGGCATGGAGGATGTAGTCCATGCAGGCCATGCCGGTCGTCTGGACGAAGTTGATCCAGGCGACCTGGACGGGCGCCGGGCGGTAGGCGAAGACGCCCAGGCGGCTGCCGGCGGTGTGGCCCCAGACGTCGATCAGGATGTCGATCCTGTCCTTGCGGATCAGGGCGGCGACGTCGGCGTCGGCCATCTGCCCCAGGCCGCGCACCTTGCAGCCCAGCGGCAGCGCGCCTTCGCCGGCGGGGTCGGCGCAGTAGAGAAACACCTCCACGGCGGCCTGGTCATGCGCGTCCAGCACGGGCAGCAGGAACTGGGCCACCTGGTTGCGGGTGAAGCTGGGGCCGACATAGCCGATCCGCAATCTGCGGCCGGGGTTGCGGTCGTTCTCGAAGCGCGGCTCGGCCGGCGTCAGGTGGGCCGCGTACTGGTCGGCCCAGCGTCGCGCCTCGTCCGCCACCCGCTGCATCCGGTCGGGGGCGTGGAACAGCGCGTACAGGAGGAACTCGTGGATCACCGAACTGACGAACGAGTCGGTGGCGACCTGGAAGACGTTGATCGCTTCGTCCGTGCGGCCCTGGTGAAGCAGGGCAAGTCCGTAGGAGGCGATGTGCTGGCTGGAGAGCCGATCGAAGTCGAGGCTGCGGCCCAGGGCCAGGCTCGCCGCGCCCATCTGCTGCTGCTCGTAGAGAGCCAGCCCCACGGCGCCGCAATAGGCCTTGTCGGTCCGGAAGCGTTGGGTGTCGACGCCCAAGCCGCGCAGCAGCGACGTCGCGTGCAGGTCGCGCGCTTCGTCGAGAAAAGGCCGCGCCGAGGCGCCTTGGCCGGCCGCCACCAGGGCGCTGTAGAGCCAGTACCGGCTTTCGTGATCGGCCGGCTGCGCCTTGGCGACGGCTAGAAAAGCCTCCGCCGCCGCGGTCGCGTCGCCGGCTTCCAGCGCCGCGCGTCCGGCGGCGATGAGGTCTGCTCCGACGGCGCCGGCGGGGGCGACAGGCTCGGCTAGCATCCGGCGGTCCTCTCGAATCATAGTTAACGCAGAGTAGACCGCGCCCGCGTTAACGCGGGCTTACGATGCGCTTTCCACCGCTCCGCGCGCCCATCGACAGCGGCCGAGGCGGCTCGCCGGGGTCCGGAGAAATCCCGTATGGACGGATCGCCAAGGTCTGTTAAGCTCTACCTATAGGTTCAGCTTTCTCGTCATTCTCCAAATGCGCGCAAGCTTGGCCGTGGGCTAGGCTCCATCTGGAGATCGCGCGCTGGGCGACAGCGTTTCGCGCCCGGCGAGAGTGCGGAACGGCGTTCGCCTCCTATCCGCCCGGCGTCGTCGCCGGTGTCAGTGCGCCCCGAGGTTTTCCGGGGGAGTTCCGCGTCCATCTGGATTCTCGAGGAGGGACCATGAGCGCTTATCGCGGTTTCATCGTGCTGGGGGCAGGGGTCGTCCTGGTCCTGCTGCCGTTCCTGATCTTCGTCGCCGCCGGCTGGCCGGGCAGTCCCGACAGCTGCATGGCCACGACGCCCAACACATGCTTCTGCGAGGCGTTCAACGTCGGCGACGTGACGTCGCACGCAAACGGCGTCCGACAGCCGGTCAACACCTGGTTCAACCTCTATTCGATCCTGACCGCCGCCCTGGTGGCCCTGATGCTCTATCTGGATCGCAAGGACGGCGCGCGCGGCGAGAACGTCATGCGGTCCGACAACTTCATCGCCGACCTATATGTCTTCGCGGTGCTGTTCTTGGGCCTGGGCAGCATGTGGTTCCACGCCTCGATCATCGGCTGGGCGGGCAACTTCGACGGGCTGTCGATGTACATCTACGCGGCGTTCCTGGTGTTCTACACCCTGCGGCGGATCGTCCCCGCCGACTGGGTGTTCTGGGTCTTCTATCCGATCACGGTCGTGGTCTTCGTGATCCTCCACGCCCTTTGGCAGTGGGAGTTCAAGTCGCTGATCCTGATCATCGCCCTGGTGGCCGCCTACCTGGCGCTCGAGATCTGGGCCTGCGTGCGAGAGGGCAAGCCCTGGCAGGGGCGGTGGAACACCATCCTGCTCTGGTGGCTGGCCGTGGGCTGCATCATCGCCGCGACCATCTTCTGGGCGCTGTCGCAGACCGGCGGGCCGATGTGCGATCCGAACGCCTTCTTCCAGCCGCACGGCATGCTCTGGCATCCGTTGGCCGGGGCCATGGCGGTGTTGCTCTTCTTCTACTGGCGAGAGGAGAACCGGGGCTGACGAGCGGTTCGCGGCCGGCGGTCGCGGCCTCTCGTCGGGGCTGAATCCGGCATGGCGTGGCGGCGGTCTCCGTCGCGCGGGACTGCCCGCCCTTGGCCTTCGGAAGCTCGTGGAGGGCGTGGCGCTCGGTCCGTCGACGCTGGTCCGGAGCTGGGTGGCGGTTGAGCGGCCGCCGAGGCTCTCACGGCGTCGAAGCCTTGGCTTTGACGGCGTTGACCTGCAACTATTACGTTTATTTCTAGTTTAGCGATTATGAGGTATTTCGTTCGCTATTATAAATAGAGTTTGGCGGTAATATAGTTACCTGTCGATATATGATCGCATATTGTCGAACCTAATCGCTCTGTGCGTAGTAATTTTATAGCTGTCTATGGCAAAAAGTGCCAAGTATTCGGTGATCAGTTCACATTGTGTATTTTCGATAAGCCCGAGATTGGCGCGTAGGTACCATGGGAATTCGCGTACATGAATCTCGATGACGTGGAAAATCATATTCGGAAAACGATGAAATCTGAGCTTTTCATTTGTTAAAATTCGGACTTAGTATGGTTGGACGTCTTTGGGTTGTACCCGGGGGAGCGATCAGAAAATGGCTGAAGGGCTGGAGGAAACGACGCGCGAATTGATCGGTTGGACCCAAGAGGTCCTGCCGGGCCGCGCCGTGGTCGCCCGGTCCCTGAGCGATCGCGACTGCGGTGAAGGGGTCGACCTTCGCCTGATCGGCCTGGCCCCCCACGCGGCCCCCCGCGCGGCCTCGCCGCCGCTGATCCTGACGGTCGACTACCTGCTCACCGTCCGCGCCGCCGACCCGATCGTCGAACAGACGGGCGCCGTGCGCCTGCTGTTCGCGGCGATGGAGCACGACGAGACCGAGGTGGTCCTGGATCGTGACGCGCTGAAGCTCTGCGCCGATCTCAGCCTGCCGCCGGGACCGGGCTTCGTGCTGCGGACCATGGTCTCGATCGCCCGGAGCCGCCCTGCCGAGCGGGCGGGGCTGGTTCGTTTCCCGCTCAACATCGTGTCGGGCGAGCTCGGCGTTCTGCAGGGCTCGGTCCTGGGCCCCGGCGACACCCCGGTGGCCGGCGCCGTGGTGCGCCTAGAGGGCCTCGATCGCTCCGCCCAGACCGACGCCTTCGGCCGCTTTCGCCTCCACGGTCCCGTGGGCGGCAAGGGCCGGCCTGTCCGCCTCAATGTCCGGGCCCGTGGGGTCGAGATGGACAGCGAGGTCGAAACCGGAAGCCCCGTGATCCTTCGTTTACCGCTGGAGATTTGACATGCCGTCCTATTTGAGCCCCGGCGTTTACGTCGAGGAGATCGACTCTGGAACACGCCCGATCGAGGCGGTGGGCACTTCGGTGGCCGGGTTCGTGGGAACCGCGCCCAACCCCGACGCCCTCGTCGACGAGGCCATCGCGATCAACAACTGGAGCGAGTTCCGGCGACGCTATGTGCGCGACGGCGACAAGGGCACCGACCTGGCCAACGCCGTCTATGGCTTCTTCCTGAACGGCGGCTCGCGCTGCTACGTGGTCAACACCAAGGCCGACGGCGCGATCGCCGGCAAGGGCAGGGGGCTCGACGCCCTGGCGGCCATCGACGAGATCGCCATCATCGCCGCGCCGGGACGAACCGATGCGGCCGCGCATGGCGCCTTGCTGGACGCCGCGGAGTCGCTGAAGGACCGCGTGGCGATCCTGGACGGGCCACCCCGCGTGGATGACGTCGAGGTGCTGACCCGCGCCGCCGACGGCAGCGCCGCCCCGCCCACGACCCCGGCCGCCGACGGCGACACGACCGCGACGCCGGCCCGCGGCAAGGGGCCCAAGCCCGGCCTGCGCGCTCGGGACTCCGACGGCGGCTACGGCGCCTACTATTTCCCCTGGCTGAAGGGCCGCGACGCGATCGATCCGGACGCCCTGGCCCAGATCCCGCCCTCGGGCCACATGGCCGGCATCTACGCTCGCACCGACAGCGAGCGCGGCGTGCATAAGGCCCCGGCCAACGTCACGATCCGCGGCGCCGAAGGCCTGACCCAGATGCTGTCGCGGGCCGAGCAGGACGTGCTCAATCCGGTCGGCGTCAACTGCATCCGCTTCTTCACCCGCGAAGGCGTGCGGGTCTGGGGCGCCCGGACCCTGGCGCCCAGCGCCAGCAACTGGCGCTACCTGAACGTCCGCCGGCTGTTCAACATGATCGAGGAGTCGATCGCCATCAGCACGCGCTGGGTGGTGTTCGAGCCCAACGCCGGTCCGCTGTGGAAGGACATCCAGCGCGACGTCGGCGCCTTCCTGACCCTGTTGTGGCGTCAGGGCGCCCTGGCCGGGGCCCGGCCCGAGGACGCCTTCTTCGTCAAGTGCGACGCCGAGACCAACCCGCCCGAGGTGGTCGACGCCGGCCAAGTGGTGGTGGTCATCGGCATCGCGCCGGTGAAGCCCGCCGAGTTCGTCATCTTCCGCATCGGCCAGACGGCGGTCGGATCCACCGTCGAAACCGCCTGACCCCAAACCTTAGAGAGGATCCGTCATGGCCAAGCCAGAAGAAGCAGCGGCGGCGCCCAAGGTTGGCGCTCTGCCCGATGTCTATCGCAACTACAACTTCATGCTCTCGTCCCGCGAGATGGGCGATGTCCGGTTCACCGAGTGTTTCGGCCTGGGCGTGCGGATCCATCCGATCCGCTACCGCGAGTCCGGCAGCGGCCAGATCGTCCGCACCCTGCCCGGACCCGTCGAATACGCCGAGGTCACGCTGCGCTACGGCCTGACCAAGACGCCCGCGCTGTGGGACTGGCTCAAGGAGGTCCTGGCCGGCGGGACGCCCCGCCGCAACATCTCGATCGCGATGATGGACGTGAAGGGCACCGCCGAGGTCCTGCGCTGGAACCTCGACAACGCCTGGCCTTGTGAATGGAGCGGCGTGTCGTTCGACGCCCTCGGCCGCGAAGTGGCGATCGAGGAACTCAAGCTGTCGTTCGACACCCTGACCCGAGCCTAGACCATGGCCCTCCGCCGCCTGTTGTCGGGTTGGCTGATTGCCATGGCCGCCCTGGCCCGCTCGTTGGCCCAGGCCCTGGAGCGCGCCTCCGAGGATCGATCCGCGCCGACTCCGGACCCGGTCATGGCCGCCTTGGCCGACCGGTATCCGGGCGCGCCGGCCCACTGGCTGGCGCACGTGGCCGAACGGACGTCTCAATTGGCGGAGACGGGCGAGGCGCCGCTGTCCTTGAACAGTGATCCTGCGGCCTGGCCTCCGGCCCGGCTGGACGACATGCCCGCTCGGCCCCCCGCGACGGCGGCGGAGCCGGAACCGGCTTCGCACGATCCACGGCGTCCGGCGCCCCGCCGCGACACCGCCGTCCCGACCCTGGCCGCCCTGCGCGACCGGCCGTCCGAGGTCTGGCGGCGGCCGGACGTC
>NZ_JBFUAW010000050.1:0-27638 GCF_056406095.1 Caulobacter sp. P1_D6
TGACCTCGGCCGTGGCGGGAGCCGTGCTCTCCACCGTCGCCACCGTGATCCAGATGGCCGTGGTGGTGGGGGCCACCAGCCCGGCCGTCCTGCGGGCCATGGCCGCGCCCCTGATCGGCGCCGGTCTGGTCGCCGCGGGCTACGGCGCGATCTTCACCATCGCGGCCCTGCGCACGCCGCCGCCCAAGGGGAAACAGGAGCCGGACAAGGCCTTCAGCCTGACCGGCGCCCTGATCTTCGCCCTGACCCTGTCGGTGGTGCTGCTGGCCTCGGCCGCCCTGCGCGCGGAGTTCGGGGAGTCCGGCGCGATCCTGGCGGCCGCCGTCGCCGGCTTCGTCGACACCCACGCGCCGGCCATCTCGATCGCCTCGCTGACGGCCAACGGCCGGATGCCGGCCCAGGACGCCGTCATCCCGATCCTGGCCGGCTTCACCACCAACACGATCACCAAGATCGTCGTCGCGACGACCAGCGGCGGTCGCGCCTTCGCTCTGAGGGTAGCGCCCGGCGTGATCCTCGTGGCTGCGGCCGCCTGGGCGGGAACGCTGATCGGTCACGCCACGAACTGAGGAGATTTCCATGACCAAAGCGAAACGTGGCGACGAGGACGTCTCCAAGGAAAAGCCAGAGGGCAAGTCGGAAAAGATGAAAACCAAAACCTATTTGGAACAGCTGCAGAAGTTGCAAGTCGAGCTCTGCCATCTCCAGGATTGGGTCAAGCAGACCGGCGCGCGGGTCATCGTCGTGCTTGAGGGGCGCGACGCGGCCGGCAAGGGCGGCTTCATCAAGGCCCTGACCGAGCGGGTCAGTCCGCGCGTGTTCCGCGTAGCCGCCCTGCCCGCCCCCAGCGAGCGCGAGAAGACCCAGCTGTTCATGCAGCGCTACATCCAGCATTTCCCGGCTGGCGGCGAGATCGTGATCTTCGACCGCAGTTGGTACAATCGGGCCGGCGTCGAATACGTGATGGGCTTTTGCTCGAAGGACGAGCACCGCGACTTCCTCGAGGCCTGCCCCACGGCCGAGCGCTGGATCATCAGCTCCGGCATCCTCCTGATCAAGATCTGGCTGGAGGTCGGGATGGAGGAACAGGACAAGCGCTTCCACGCTCGGGTCAACGACCCGCTGCGCCAATGGAAGCTGAGCCCGATGGACGTCGAGTCGTATTCGCGCTGGTACGACTACTCCCGAGCCCGCGACCAGATGCTGGCGGCCACCGACCGCGAAGAGTCGCCCTGGTTCATCCTGCGCTCTGACGACAAGAAGCGCGCCCGTTTGAACGGCATCGCCCACATCCTGTCGCTAGTGCCCTACGAGCGCATCGAGCGCCCTAAGATCGAATTGCCAAAGCGCTCAGCCAAACACAGGTACGACGACCAGAACATCCTTGAGGGGCGCCGTATGGTGACGGCGCACTATTGAGCCAAGACGCTCAGGTCGTGAGCGCAATGTTCGTCACGTCGCGGCCGAGGCCTCCGACGCCGTGGCCTGCGGAGGGGCGAAAGACCGCGTCTGGCGCGGCACGCCGCCGGAGGTCTTCCATAGGGCGATCGCCGAGTTGCGGTAGCGCGGGTCGTGGCTGACCTCTACGCCCAACCACGGCGGAAATTCGAACACCACGTCAGGACGATCAAGCTCAATCTCGGCAATAACGAGCCCCTCGGCTGGTCCGTGATATACGTCGATGATCCAGACTTGGCCCTGGTGGTCGATCTCGTGGCGCACCTTCTCCAGCACGCGCCCGCCGCAGAAGCGGGCCAGCATGTCGCCCGCCTCGATGAGGGAGATAGGGTAGCTAATTTCATCGCGTTCGAGACCTCGACGTGGGCTCTTTACGGTCAACGAGGCGTGGTCCCGCGAGCAGCGAATGCGGATTGTCGCGAAAGGCGTGCGAGCCAGATAGCCCTGACGGAACGGCGTCCCAGCCTGAGCCGTCGCACGCCACAGGTCGTTGGCGACGAGGAACTTCCGTTCGATTTCGATCATGCCAAGCTCCGGGCCTGCTTGGCGAAGCCTGCCCTGGCCTGACAACACCGTCACTCCGGTAGACCCAGTAGGCGCGACGAGGTGTGAAGCCGAGAGCGCCTCCCGCGAATAGCGGTGGCTGGTGCCCGGAAGCGGACCTTCCCAACGTCGGCGAAGAGTCAGGTCTGCCCGTTGGGGTGGTCCACGTAGCTCATGCCTTGACCACTGCCAGGAAGCGGACCTTCCCAAGGTCGCCTAAGAGTCAAGACGAGGCGTTGCTCTTCAGCTGCGCACCGCCGGCGGAATTGGCTGATCGAGCTTTTGCTCGTCTAAGCCGAATAGACTCGCATTATAGTCCCACGTAACAAACCGCTCGAGGAGCGCGTCATTTTGATCGCCGAGCCGCTCATTTACGGTCAATTCTGGTGAGTTTTATCCACGCTAGTTCGACCAATCTGAATTGGGCAGATGCAATAAAAAAGTGACCGATTCCAACGGGAACCGGCCACTTGTTTACAGCTCGACGTTAGAGGGCGATTAGAACGGGATTTCGTCGTCCAGGTCGGCCGAGAAGCTCTCGCGCGGGCCGCTGGGCTGGCTGCGCGGGGCGCCGCCGCCGAAGTTGCCGCCGCCGCCGCCGGCGCCGGCGTAGCCTTCGTCATAGCCGCCGCCCGGCGCACCGGCGCCCGCGCCGTCGCCGCGGCCGCCCAGCATGGTCAGCTCACCGCGGAACTTCTGCAGCACGATCTCGGTGGAGTACTTCTCGACGCCCGAGGCGTCGGCCCACTTGCGGGTCTGGATCGCGCCCTCGATGTAGACCGTCGAACCCTTGCGCAGATAGCTCTCGGCCACCTTCACCAGGTTGTCGTTGAAGATCACCACGCGGTGCCATTCGGTCTTTTCCTTGCGCTCCCCCGAGGTGCGGTCACGCCAGGTTTCCGAGGTGGCCAGACGCAGGTTGGCGACGCGGTCGCCCGAGCTGAGGGTGCGGATTTCGGGATCGGCTCCGAGATTGCCGACCAGGATGACCTTGTTGACGCTGCCCGCCATGGGGAAGATTCCTTTTCACGCCCGGCGACCAACGCGCCGGCATCTGAGGCGGACGTTAACGGGTTCTTAAGTCGCAAGGCAAGCTTTGTTCTTGTAACGTTCCTGTGGAGCATCCGGGTTATCCCCGGATTTGGAACGCTCCTATTGAGCCGGCATCGCTCCCGGGACGGCCAGGCGGCCGTCGCCCGTGCGGACCAGCGACATGAACCGGGCGCCTTCGTAGGTGTCGCCCAGATAGATGCCTTCCTTCTGCAGGAAGATGAACTTGCCCTGATAGGCGCCGGTCATCTCGCGGCTGGGGCTGCCCATGCGCACGAAGCGCAGGCGCATGCCTTCCAGTTCGGCCGCGCAGAGCTCCAGGCTCGCCACGTTGCGCGCCACCGGGTTGAACTTCAGCGTGCCGTCCTTCTGCTCGATCACGTGCATGCAGACGCCCTGCTCGAACGGGGCCTTGGTCTGTTTCTCGCAGCCGGTCAGGCCGACGGCGGCGGTGGCGGCGATGAGCGAGAGGGCGACGACGGGAAAGCGCATGGTCTTTAGGTCTCTCTAGGCCGACGGGATGGAGCAGTTGGGCCCCAGCTCGATGATCGAATGGAAGGTGCGGTTGTCGGACGAGGATTCCACCTTGCCCGGCACCAGGCGCAGGGTCTCGTCGCCCCAGCGGCCGTAGGTCGCCCCGCCCGCCTTCTCGCACTTGCCGCCCGAGAGCTGCTGGGCGCAGGCGTTGACGGTGATCTCGCCAGGCAGCTTGCGCCACTCGCCGCCGGCATAGCGCCAGCAAACGGCCAAGGGCGTGCTCGAGACGGCTGGCGTGGTGATGGCGGGGGTCGCGGCCGGCGCGGGCACGGTCGGCGCCTCGGCGGGGGGCGGCAGCGGGGTCAACACCAGGCCGGCTTGGTCGGCGGCGGCCAGGGCCCCGGTCTCGTCGACGCCGACGTCCAGGGCGCCGGTCGCCACGCCGTTCTTCTTGGCGCACTCGGCCAGGGTGGTCTCGCCGACGAACTGGCCGCCGACGAAGCAGCGCAGCGGCCGCGCGGGATCGAGCTTGGTGTCGTCGGCCCGGCCGGTCTCGACGACCAGCCCGCCGCGCGAGGCCGGCGGGGCCTCGGTCGGCGACTTGCCGCCTTGCATCAGGGCCAGGGCGATGCCAAGGCCCGCGACCAGGGCCAGGGCGGCGCCGCCGCCCAGCAACACGCGTCGATCTTTGAGAAGTTCCATGATCCCTGGCTACGACGCGCTGATGACGCTTTCAAGTCCAGGCGCGCAGAACGGCCAAGCGGCCCTCGAAGGGCCGCGCGGATCGCGCCCTAGCCGCCGCCGGTCAGGCGATTGAGCGCGGCCTGGTAGTTGGCGATCTGGTTGGTCAGATAGGCCGGAACCGGGCCGTTGACGTTGTTGGACTTGGTCGCGTCTTCCCGCTTCACGCCGTTGGCGGTGTCGGCCATCTCGCGATAGGCGGTCCGGACGGCCGACAGGGCCTTGGTCATGGCGGCGGTGGCGGCGTCGCGGCCGGCCTTGTCCGTCAGGTCCAGGCTGGTGTCCAGCGAGAAGCCGTAGATCGGCCCCTTGCCGTCCGCCGAGACGACCTGGCCGTGGTCGGTCTTGGTGTTGCGCACGATGCCCGGCTTCAGGCCCAGGGACTCCAGCACGTCGGTGCCGCCCTTGCCGGGCAGGATCTCGACGGTCGAGGTGGTCTGGGACGGGCTGATCCGCAGCATGCGGTTGTTGCCGCTGCTGGCGAGCTCCACCTTGGCGGCGTAGCCCGTCGCCTTGCGGATCTTGTCGGCCAGGGTGTCCAGCGTGTCGTCGGCCGCGATCTTGATCGTGGTCAGCGTGCCCCGCGCCCGCGTGCGGACCTGGAAGGTGTCGCCCGCCCGCGCCGAGGTCGACGAGACGATCTTGTCGGACTGGGTGAACTCCATCTTGCCGCGCGGAATGCCGAAGATGTCCAGGGCGCTGGAGCCGGAGGCGTCGACGGCGATCGAGGTCGGGGTGGCGTAGCCGTCCTTGCCGGTCAGCCGCTGCTCCCAGGTCGCCGCGCCCGTGGCGACGTTGATCTGGGCGACATAGCCGTCCTTGTCGCCGACCGTCGGCTGCCCGCCCAGGTCCTTGCCGGCCGAGCCCACCAGCCAGGCCTGGCCGTTGGAGACCGCCATGCCGGTGACCGTGTCGTCGCCCGTGCCGCCGTAATAGGCCAGGGTGTCCTGGGTCTTGTCCGTCAGGTTCAGCGACATCCGCGCCACGAACCCGTCCGAGCCGCCCGAGGCGGCCTTGGTCTGGTTGTTGACGTCGAGCGCGCCGTTGGTGGTCGAGCCGCCGATATAGAGCTGGCCGTTGTCGATCGTCAGGCCGGCGATGTTGCCGCCCTTCAGCGTGCCCAGGTCGCGCGTGGCTCCGGCCGTGAAGGTGGCCGCCTTGGTGTAGGTGACCGGCGCGGTGACCCAGACTTCCTTGTCGTTCAGGAAGGTGCGGTCCTCGGTGACGATGCTGGTCGCGACGTCGAAGCTGCGAAGCATCGCGTCGCTGCCTTCCTTGCTGGCGACCACGACCTGCGTGCCGTTGACGACGATGCCGGCGACCGTGTCGTCGTTCTCGCTGCCGAAATGGGTGGTGAACAGCGCCTTGGGCGTGCCGGCGATGTCGGTGGCGAACCCGGTCAGGTAGCTGTCGTAGCCGCCTTCCGTCGCCCCGGTCGCCGAGCCCGGAATGTCGGACTTGGTGCGGCCGCCCACATAGACGACGCCGTCCTGGCCGAAGGCCACGGCGGTTGCCTCGTCCTCCAGCATGCCGCCGCGCCGCACCGTCCAGGTCTCGTCGCCCTTGGCGTCGTAGAGCGTGACGAAGCTGTCGGTGACAGTGCCGGCGGAGTCGGAGTTGATTGGGCCGTTGGTGGCGCCCGACAGCCCGCCGGCCACCGAACCGGCGATGGCCACCTTGCCGTCGTCCGAGATGGCCATGTTGTAGCCGGTGGCCGTGTTGGCGGCCCCCAGCGTGCGGGCGTAGAGCAGCTTGCCGGACGAGTCGTACTTCAGCAGGGCGACGTCCTGGTCGCCCTTGATCGTCTGGCTGCTGGTGGTGCCGTCGACATCGGCCAGGACATAGAGCGAGCCGTCCGGCCCGGTCATGGTCTTGTGGACGGTGCTGATCGTGCCTTCCAGCGTGTCGGAGAACACCTTGGCGCCCGGCTGGCCGGCCGTGCCGGGGCCGTACTTGGTCAGGGTGTTTTCGATCACCGCGTCGTCGGTCTCGGACTTCTTGTCCGGATCGGGATTGCCGGCGGCGGTGGTGATGTAGACCGCCGGCTTGGCGGCCGGAGCCGAGAAGGTCAGGGCCTCGGTCGAGTCGCCGCGGATGCGCAGGGCGAAGTCGTCGCCGGTGGCCGGCAGCTTGACGGTCTGGCCGTTGACCGTGGTGGTCCGCTCCTGGCCGGCCGTGCGCTCGACCGCGAACTGGGTGTCGAACCCGGCGGCGGCCAGCTTGCCGTTGAAGAAGGTCACGACGTTGGACATCGTCCGCGGCGTCGCCCCCATCTCCGACAGGTCCATGACCACATCGGTGGAGACGCCGAACTCCTTGACCGACATCGTGAAGCTGACGGCGCCCTTGAACGCCGGCACCTCGTCGTCGCTCTGGCCGCTGTAGAGGGTGTTGGTGACGTAGCCGTAGTTGTTCTTGGGCACGCCGACGCTGGACTTGTCGCTGGTCATGACCGCGCCGGTCGTCAGCCGCATGCCGTCGGTGCTGAGGTTCTGGACGTAGCTGTTGACCTCGTTCAGCCCCTTGCTGAACGCGGCCTGCAAACGCTTGATCTCGCTGTCGGTGACGCCCTTCTCGGACGAGCGGTTGGCGATCGCCGACAGGGTGTTGAGCGCCTGGTAGGCGGCGAACAGCTTCTTGTAGTCGCCGGTGATCGTCGGGGCGGCGGCCACGGCCGCGCCTTCGTCGACGAACTTGCGGCCGTTCAGGGCCGCCTTGACCAAGTCGCTAGGCTCGCTGGCCATGGTGGTCCAGGGCGAGCTTGGCACCGTCTTTCCGCCCGAGGAGGACGGGGCCGACGAGGAGGATGAGCCCGCCGACGCAGCCGCGTTCGCGGCCTGACCCGCGGTCTTGGCCTGATAGTAACCGAGCAGCAGACTGGAATCGAAGGTGATCACAGCAGGTCCCATCGGGACGCACTACGCCCCTTGATTCCATCGTCGGCGAAGAACGCTGACGTTTCGTTAAGACGTATGAATCGGAAGCGTCACGGAGGCCGAAGGCCCTAGGCGGCGATCAGGTGCGCGTCGGTCAGCGAGCGGCGGACCTCGCCCCGCAGCTCGCGCCACTCCTCGGCCAGTATGCCCAGCAGGACGACGTCGCGCGGCTGGCCGTCCTTCAGGACGTGGCCGCGCAGATAGCCTTCGCGGCGGAAGCCCGAGGCCGCCTGGGCCTTCAGCGCCGCGTCGTTGTCGGCCATGACCTCGGCGAACACCTTGTGCAGGCCCAGCTCGCCGAAGGCGCGGTCCAGCCCCAGCACCTGGGCGGCTCGCCCAACGCCCCTGCCCCGCGCTTCGGCCGAACCGAGGAACCAGTTCCAGCCGGCCCGGCGGTGATGGCTGAGCAGGCCCGTCAGGGTCAGCAGGCCCGAAGGCTCGCCGGCCCGGACGATCATCCAGCCGCGCATGTCGGGATCGGAGCGGAGAGCCTGGAACCAGGCGGCATGGGCGTCGCGGCTCGGAAAGGCCGCGTCGGACATCCACCGATCGACTTCCGGTTCGCCCCGCCATTGGTAGAGGACCGCCTCGTCGCCGTCCGTCAAATCGCGAAGCTCGATCATACCGGGTCGATTCCTCCACACGTGGTTGCGGAAAGTCTACCCCGCCAATCGCGTCAGGCCTAGCTGCCGCCGTTGAACAGCGACAGGATGATCTGCGGCGCCTGATTGGCGATCGAAAGCGCCTGCGCGCCGAGCTGTTGCTTGACCTGCAGGGCCTGGAGGCGCGCGCTCTCCTTGGCCATGTCGGCGTCGACGAGGTTGCCCACGCCGGTCTCGAGCACGTCGTTCAGCTTGGAGACGAAGGTGTTGTGGGCTTCGATCTGCTTGGCCTGCGAGCCGATCGAGCCGACCGCCTGGTTCACCCGGGTCAAGGTCGCGTCGAGGCGCGTCAGCACGCCGGCGGCCAGGGTCTGGGTGTTGATGGTGTCGGTCGCCGTCAGGCTGTTGATCGTGCCGCTCAGCGACAGGTTCTGCAGGTTCAGCGTGATGACGGTCGCGGCGTCGGCGTCGGCCAGGAACGTGATGTTGGTCGGTTCGCTGCCGTTGAGGATGTTGGCGCCGTCGAAAGTGGCGCTGTTGATCACCTGGGTCAGGTTCTTCAGCAACCCCTGGAAGTCGGCGTTCAGGGCGGTGCGCGACGAGGTGGACAGCGAGGTGTCCTTGGCCGCGACCACCTTCTCGCGCATTTGGGTCAGCAGGTCCGAGACCGATTCACCCGCGGCCAGGGCCACGTCGGTGATCGAGGTCGCGCGATCCAGGCTCATCTTCACCGCGTTCAGGGCCGAGCGGTCGGCGCGCTGATCCTGGGCGATCGACCAGACGGCGGCGTTGTCCTTGGCGCTGGAGATAGCCAGACCCGTGTTGATGCGGGACTGCACGCCCCCCATCTCGTCGTTGGTCTTGTTCAGATTTTGCAGGGCGATCAGCGCGGGCTGATTGGTGTTCACGCTCAGCGTCATCACGGTCTCCGAACGGCGGTTCTTGCCAATGTGGCTCGGGACGCGATTCGGCGGCCGAGCAGGTCGGCCGTGAAATTGGGGCTGAGGGAGTAAGAATATGGTTAACGCGCGTAAACCATGTTCCACCTGCGACGCTGCGTCGCGGCGGGCATGGCGCGGAGACCGGCGACCCCGTTAGGTCAGACCGTCGAAGACCTCGCCCGGATCGTAGTGCTCGGCCTGCTTGAAGCGGAGCACGTCCTCGCGCGGGAACTGCTGGAGAACGTCGCCGGTCCGGCGGTCCACCGTCTTGTAGACGTAGGAGCCCGAAACGGGATCTTCCTCGATCACCAGTCGCAGATCGCCCGGCTGGGGACCCGCGGCGACGGCCGGCTGTTCCTTGGCTCCTGAAACGTCATGACCGCCCGCGGGCTGACCCGGGACGGTGAAGGGCGCGACCGGAGACGGCGCGGACGGTTCTGGGATCGACGGCGGTGTAAGTGCGGCTTTGGTTTCCATTGCTCCTTCGCCGCCGGTTTCGGCGGCCCTCTGGTGAACCCTCCCCTACGGCCTGGGCCGAGCGGAAGGCGGAGGCGGACCCGAAGGCCCGCCTCCTTCTCGTTCCTATCGGAACAGGCTCAGGATCGAACCGGTCGACTGGTTGGCGATGGAGAGCGCCTGGATGCCCAGCTGCTGCTTGGTTTGCAGCGACTGCAGCTTGGCGCTTTCCTTGGCCAGGTCGGCGTCGACCAGGTTGCCCACGCCGGCGTCGAGGCTGTCTTGCAGCTTGCCGACGAAGGTAAGGTGGGTGTCCAGGCCGGTCGAGCTGGTGCCCAGCGAGGCCAGCTTGTTGGTCGCCGTGCCCAGCGCCTTGCTGACGGTGTCGATCATCGTCTTGGCGGCGGCGGCGGTGGTGAAGGTCGACGTCGCGGCCAGGCCCAGGCCGACCAGCGAGATCGTCTTGGCGCTGACGGTGRACTGCGARCCGTCCGAGTTGGCCAGGAAGGCCAGCTTGGTGGTCGAGCCGTCGGCGATCGAGACGCCGTTGAACTTGGCGTTGGTGACGGCCTTGGTGATCTGGTCGCGCAGGCTGTTGAAGTCCGATTTCAGGGCGTTGAACGACGCGGTGTTCAGCGAGGTGTCGGAAGCGGCGAGAGCCTTTTCCTTCATCTTGCCCAGCAGATCGGTGACGGTGTCGCCGGCGGCCAGGGCCACGTCGATGGTCGACTGGCCGCGCTGCAGCGAGTCCTTCACGGCGTTCAGCGAGCCTGCGGTCGAGGACTGGACCTTGGCGGTCGCCCAGATCGCGCCGTTGTCCTTGGCGTTGGCGATCTTCTTGCCGGTGTTGATGCGTTGTTGCGTGACCTGGAGTTCGCTGTTGGTGGCGTTCAGGTTTTGCAGGGCGATCATCGCGCCCGAGTTGGTGTTGACGCTATTCAGCGGCATCCGACTAATTCCTATTCAAGGTTGTCCGGCGTCATTTTGACTACCGAGAGCATTTTGCTCGCCACCAGGGTGTCGTCGGGGCGTTTAAAATGGATGAACCCGGAATATTGTTCGCAGTAAGAACTGTAAGGTCGGCAAATTATGCTGCGTCATGTTGTCGACATTACAGGTATGTGTCGATCTGACGCAGTATTGTCGGAATGCCGGTAGATACAGAGGATGGAAGCCGTCGGCGCGGTCGGCGGGGCTGGTCGCGCCTGCGGCCAAACGTCCGACGGTCTGTCCTCAGGCGCACAGCCGCTGCGGCGCCACGTCGCGGTCGTCGGCGTCGAAAAGGTCGAAAGCCTCTTCCCAGGCCGTCTGCCGCGAGGCGCGCAGGGCCGCGTCGTCGATGATCCGGACGATCTGATCCTCGCGATCGTTCCACACCAGGCCGATGTCGGCGGCGCGTTCGGCGTCGCGGCCGAGCAGCAGGATGATGTCGGCCCGCAGCACCCGCTCGGGGCTCAGCCGCATCAGGGTGCGCCCGCCGCCGAGATCGCGATGGATGTCGGCGAAGTCGAGCACGGCCGAGATCATGGCGGCGTTGACCGGGGCGACGTGCCAGTCCTGGGCGAGAAGGCGGGGCTGGGTGAGGAGGCGGTTCATCAGAGGGCTCCAGATCGGGCCTTCTGCCCGGCGGGTTTCTTCAGCCTCCCTTTTGAAGGTGCTCTGCGTCAAAAACGGTCGTATAGGTGCGGCATGCGACACGACAAGGCGACCCGACTGCTAGACTTGGCCCGGATGCTGGCCGGATCGTCCGAGGGCATGACACTGGACGAGATGGCCCGCGCCATGGACGTGGGGCGGCGCACGGCCGAGCGGATGCGCGACGCGGTCTGGGCGGCCTTCCCGCAGATGGAGGCGATCGACGATCCGCCGACCAAGCGTTTCCGCATCCCCTCCGGGCTGGACAGCCTGTTCCAGACCCCGACCGCAGAGGAACTGGCCGCCTTGCGCACCGCGGCCGACAGCTACGCCGCCGGCGGGGCCGAGGGCCGCTCCGCCGCGCTCTACGCCCTGGAGCGCAAGCTGATGTCGGCCTTGCGCGGCGCGGCGCGACGCAAGGTGGCGCCCGACCTGGAGGCCCTGATCCAGGCCGAGACGATCGCCGTCCACCCCGGTCCGCGACCGTTCGAGGACGAGGGGGTGCTGCGCGCCATACGGGCGGCCGTGAAGGGACTGCAGGCCTTGTCGTTCCGCTACGAGGGCGGCAGCGCGCCGGGCCGGACCCGCAAGGTGACGCCGCTGGGCATCCTGTTCGGTCACAGCAACTATCTGGTCGCGGCCGAGGGCAAGGATCCGCGACCGCGCACCTTCCGCCTGGATCGCATGCGCGAAGTCACGGCCCTGGACGAGGCGGCCGCGCCCCCGGCCGACTTCTCGCTGCTGGCCTTCGCCAATGAGAGCTTCGGCATCTATCACGGCGATATCGAGGACGTGGCCCTGCGCATCGGGCTCAGCCGCGCCGAGGACGCCCTGCGCTGGCGCTTCCATCCCGACCAGGTCGTGACCCAGGAAGCGGGCGGCTCGGTGCTGGTCACCTTCCGGGCCAGCGGCATGCGCGAACTGGCCTGGCACCTGTTCACCTGGGGTGACGCGGTCGAGATCCTCTCGCCGCCCGGCTTGAAGGCGATGATGGTCGGCGAACTGAGGGCGGCGCTGAAAGCGCACGAAGCGGGTTGATATGAAAAACGGTGTCGACGCCCACGCGCTGGCGGTGCGGATCAAGACGGCGGACCCAGCCTCCCGGCGGCGATTGATAGCCGCCTATCGCGCCTGGATCCTGCAGGGCGCCAAGGCCGGCCAAGCCTGGACCCTGCCTGGAATCCTGGCGATCGCCCTCGCCGTCGCCGCGGCGCTTCTTGGGCCCGTGCGCGGGCTGGCCCCGACGATCGTCTATGCGGCGTGCGCGGTTCTGGTGTTGGTCGGGCTGCTGCTGTTTCGCGTCGGAGCGCGGAAGGAGCGGGCGTGGCGCGAGGCCAACCCCTTCCGCGACTAGCCGTCAGCGCCCGGCCTGCTCCACGAAGGCCATGACCGTCTCCGCGAAGGCCTCGGGCCGCTCCAGATAGATGAAGTGGCCGCCGCCGGCCATGACGATCCGTTGAGCGCCCGGGATCAGCGCCTCCAGGGCGCCGGCATGGGCGTGGACGTCGGGGATGTCGACCTCTCCGGTGACGATCAAGGTCGGCGCCTTGATCTCGTCCAGCCGGCCCATGACCTCGGGCCCGTCCTTGATGATGCGGGCCGCGCCGAAGTTGCCGGGATGGGCGGTGAGGTCGGCCACGACGAAGGCGCGCTGGGCCTCGGCCCCGGGCGTCAGGATGTAGGGGTCCTTGACGGCGTCGGCGAGGCGGCCCTGGGACAGCAGCGTCACCAAGGTCTGGGTGCGCTTCATGAAGTGTTCGGTGGGCTTGAAGCCGTTCACCGCCGCCCCGACCAGGATCAAGCCGTCCACCGCTCGCGGATGGGCCAGGGCGAAGTCCACCGCCACGCCGCCGCCGGACGATGAGCCGACCAGGGCGGCGTGCTCGACTCCCGCCGCCTTCATCACCGCGTCGAGGTCGGCGACGGCGTCGTAGGGCGCGGTCGCGGCCGGCGAGGCGCCGTAACCCAGGCGGTCGTAGCGCACGACCTTGGCCTTGGCGCACAGCAGCGGCCAGGCCGCATCGAAGGCCGAGCCGTCGAGGATGCCGTCATGGAGCAGGACGATCGCCTTGGGACCCGAGCCGCAGGTCTCGTACGAGACCTGGCCGCCGGCGACGGGGATCAGCTTGGGCGCGGCCAAGGCCGGCGCCCCGCCGAGCAGCAGGCAGCCGAGGGCGATCGCCGCAACGGGCGTTGAAAACAGTCGCATCGATGTCTCCTGGGTGAAGCGCCGTCAGGCGCGCTTGAGCGTGTCCTGCTCGTGGTCCTGGGGAAGCTGGTCCGTCGTGTCGCCCGGCGCGTATTCCAGGATGTCGCCCGGCTGGCAGTCGAGATAGGCGCAGATCGCCTCGAGGGTCTCGAACTTCATGCCCTTCACCTTGCCGGACTTCAGCAGCGAGAGATTGGCCTCGGTGATGCCGATGGCGCGGGCCAGGACGTTGGAGCGCACCTTGCGCCTGGCCAGCATGACGTCGAGACGCAGGATGATCGGCATCAGACGAACGCCTCGCGGTCTTCCTCGATCTCGCGTCCCACCTGCATGACCTGGCCGATCACGAAGACCAGCAGGCCCAGCACGAAGGCCTGGACGCTGGCCATGTGGGCCCAGTTCTTGTCGATCTCGTAGCCCGTGGCGCTGAGGAACAGGTGGCAGGCGAACGGCGACAAGGCGTAGGCGCACAGCCAGCCGCCGATCCGGCTGAAGGCCTGGCCGTTCTCACGCCCGAACACCCGGCCCCTGGCGTAGAGGCTGAACAGCGACCGCACGCTCCAGAACAGCATGATGATCGGGGTCGCGCGCACGATGCCGACCAGGCAGTAGATCAGCCGGTGGGGCAGGGGCAGCGAGCCGAACGCCACGGAGTTGGGCGGGCCCTCGCCGACGTAGCAGTTGTCGGGACCGATCCGGACGAATTCGCCCTTGTAGAAGATCATGGTGACCAGGGCCGCGACCAGGATGGCGGTCGACAGGGTCAGCAGGCCCGTGAACAGCCAGGCCAGTCCGCGACTGCCCAGGCGCACGCGACGCTGGGCGGCGGTCTCGGCGGCGGCCAGGGTCTCGGCGCGCGGCTTGAGTTTGACGACGATGCTCATGACGTCCTCCAGTGACGCCAAAACTCAATCCGAAATTTCTTTCTGTCAAACGATAATATTTTGAAATCGAGACGATGGGGCTCGAAAAGTCCGCGAGGCCATGTCGAGAATGGCCCGACGGCTTCGACTTGCCCTCGAAAGCGCCGGGAGAACGGCGCTCCAAACCGAAGGGACCCCGACGATGAAGTACATCCTGATGATGCAGTACCCCGTGGCCGGCGGCGACGTCCCGTCCATGGACCAGTGGCCGCAGAAGGCGGTCCAGGCGCACATGGAGCATCTCCGCCTGTTTCGGGAGGAGTTCACCGCCTCGGGCGAGATGGTCGTGACCCATGCCTTGGCCGCGCCGGAGGATGCGCGGTTCGTGCGGGCGCGCCAGGGCGGGGCGCCGGAGGTGACCGATGGCCCCTTTCCGGAGACCAAGGAGTTCCTGGCCGGCTACGTCATCGTCGATGTCGATGCGGCCGAGCGGGCCTACTACGCCGCTTCGCGCTGGTCGGAAGGTCCTGGCCCGGACGGTCAGCCGCTGAACCTGCCCGTGGAGGTGCGGCGGGTGATGTGGGCCAGCGGCGAGGAGATGTGAGCCTCGCGGCGCTGGATCGCGAGACGACAGACCTGCTGCGCCGGCTGGCGCCGCGGGTCCTGTCGGCCGTGGTCCGCCGCTACCGCGACTTCGCCGCCGGCGAGGACGCGGTGCAGGAAGCCTTGCTGGCCGCCGCCCGGCAGTGGCCCGAGAGCGGCGTCCCGGCCAATCCGGCCGGCTGGCTGGTGCAGGTCGCCTCGCGCCGGATGACCGACCATATCCGCGGCGAGATCGCCCGGCGGCGGCGCRAGGCGAAGGCGGCGGAAGACGACTTCCAGGCCATGTCGCCGCCGGCCGACGACGCGGATCCCCTGGCCGATCGCGACGACACGCTGGGCCTGCTGTTCATGTGCTGTCATCCGGCCCTGACCTCATCCTCGGCCATCGCCCTGACCCTGCGCGCGGTCGGCGGCCTGACCACGGCCGAGATCGCCGCCGCCTTCCTCGTGCCCGAGGCGACGATGGCCCAGCGCATCAGCCGCGCCAAGCAGAGCGTCCGGGCCTCGGGCGCGCCGTTCGAAGCCCCGGACGCCGCCGAGCGGGTCGAGCGGCTGCGGTCGGTGTTGCACGTGCTCTATCTGATCTTCAACGAAGGCTATGCCGCCAGCGCGGGACCCGACCTGCAGCGCGCCGACCTGGCCGGGGAAGCGATCCGGCTGGCCCGCATCGTCCGGGCCCTGCTGCCGAACGATGGCGAGGTCGCCGGCCTGCTGGCCCTGATGCTGCTGACCGACGCCCGCCGGCCGGCGCGCTCCGGCCCGGACGGCGAATTGATCCCGCTGGCCGAGCAGGATCGAGGTCTCTGGGACGCGGCGGCGATCGCCGAGGGCGTGGCTCTGGTCGAGGCCAGCCTGTCGCGCGGCGCGGTCGGGCCCTACCAGCTCCAGGCCGCCATCGCCGCCGTCCACGACGAGGCCGTCCGGGCCGAGGACACCGATTGGCCGCAGATCCTGGCGCTGTACGGCCTGCTGGAGCGGATGGCCGACAATCCGATGGTTCGGCTGAACCACGCCGTGGCCCTGGCCATGGCGCAAGGGCCGCGTGTCGGTCTGCGGCGACTGGTCGAGCTGGAGAACGACAAGCGTCTGGCCGGGCATCACCGGCTGGCGGCCGTGCGGGCCCACCTGCTGGAGATGGCCGGGGAGAAGATCGAGGCGATCGCGGCCTATCGCGCGGCCGCCACGCTGACGGCCAGCCTGCCCGAGCAGCGCTATCTTCTGGAGAAGGCGGCTCGCCTGGCCGAAGCGTCCTAGGCGGCCACCAGCTTCAGCAGCGCCAGCTCTCTGGCCCTGGGCGACGCGGCCCGCCGCTTGGGCAGGCGGCTGGTTTCGAAGGCCTCCAACACCTTGGGGTGGATATAGGCCGCGCGGCAGACCGCCGGGGTGTTGCCCAGCAGGCCGGCCACCGCCTTGACGCAGGTGTTGAGCGTGCGCTTGGCCTCGGTCTGGGTTTCCGGCTTGGGGCTCATGCTGAGGGCCTCCAGCGCCGCCAGCGAGCCGTACCAAGTGCGGAAATCCTTGGCCGAGAAGTCGTCGCCGCAGGCCGCGCGGATGTAGTCGTTGACGTCGCTGCTCTCGACGGCGCGCCGCTGGCCGTCCTCGTCGATGTACTGGAACAGCCGCTGGCCGCGCAGTTCCTGGCAGGCGGCGACGATCCGCGCCAGGCGACGGTCGCGAAAGCCCGTCTTGTGCATCTTGCCGCTCTTGCCCTTGAACTCGAACACCGCGCCGCCGCCGGCCAGCTTCAGGTGGCGCTTCTGCATGGTGGTCAGGCCGAAGCTCTTGTTGGTCTTGGCGTATTCGTCGTTGCCGACCCGGATCAGGGTCAGCTCCAGCAGGCTGACCACGGCGGCCAGCACCTTCTCGCGCGGCAGGCCCCGGCGCGACAGGTCGACAGCCAAACGCTTGCGGAGCTTGGGCAGGGCGCGGCCGAAGGCGGCCATGCGGTCGTACTTGCGGGCGTCGCGATCGGCCCGCCAGTCGGGGTGGTAGCGATACTGCTTGCGGTTCTTCTGGTCGCGGCCGATCGCCTGGATGTGGCCGTTGGGATCGGGGCAGATCCAGACGCTGGTCCAGGCCGGCGGGATGACCAGGGCCTTGATCCGCGCCAGGGTGGCCTCGTCCTTCACGGTCCGGCCGTCCTCGTCGACATAGGAGAAGCCCTTGCCGTGGGCGATGCGACGCAGGCCCTGCTCCTGGTCGTTGACGTAGGCCAGCAGGGTGCGTTCGGCGGGGGTGGTCTCGAGCGTGTCGCGGGGCACGGTCATCGCCTCGCTGGGCGGCCGGCGCCGTCGTGTTCCGAAAAATCCTGGGCCATCGCCTCGCTCCCAACCCTAATCTCCGCCAACGTGATAGACGGACCGCCGGTTCCGGGAGCGACGCGCCAGACATGAACTACCGACACGCCTTCCACGCCGGCAACTTCGCCGACCTGCAGAAGCACGCGATCCTGCTGGCCCTGCTGAAGGCCCTGACGGCCGACGAGACGCCGCTGTCGGTGATCGACACCCATGCCGGGGCCGGGGCCTACGACCTGCGCGGCGACATGGCCCAGCGCTCGGGCGAGGCGGCGGCGGGGATCGGGCGGCTGCTGGCGATGTCGGACGCACCGCCGGTGTTCGCCTCGCTGGTGGCGGCGGTGAAGGCACTGAACGGCGGCGGCGCGGGATCGCTCTATCCGGGCTCGCCGCTGCTGGTCGCCCGGCATCTGCGCAAGACCGACCGCTACACGGCCTGCGAGCTGCGGCCCGACGATTTCGACAGCCTGCGCCGCACCCTGGCGCCCTACGCCTTCGCCCAGGCGGTCAAGGACGACGGCTACGCCACGGCCGTCGCTAGGGCCGGCAAGGAGGGGCGGACGTTCGTGCTGATCGACCCGCCGTTCGAGCGCAGCGACGACTACGCCCAGATTGTCGCCACGACGAAGGCGGTGCTGGCCAAGGACAAGGACGCGGTGATCGCCGCCTGGATGCCGCTGAAGGACCTGGAAACCTTCGACGCCTTCATGCGGGCGATGGAAACCGTCACGAATGACGCGCTAGCTGCCGAGCTCCGGCTCCGGCCGTTGACGGATCCGATGAAGATGAACGGCTGCGCGATGGTGATGGTCGGGGCGCCCAAGTCCACCGAAGGCGCGATCGCCGGGGTCACGACCTGGCTGGCCGACAACCTCGGCGACGCCGGGGCCAAGGCGCGGATCTGGCGCGCGTGACCTCGGGCCAGCCCAGCTTTCGGGAAGCGTTCTGGGTCTGGCTCAAGGTCGGCTGCCTGGGCTTTGGCGGTCCTGCGGGGCAGATCGCCCTGCTGCACCGCGAGGTGGTCGAGCGGCGCGCCTGGGTCGACGAGGAGCGCTTCGCCCACGCCCTGAGCTTCTGCATGCTGCTGCCCGGCCCGGAGGCCCAGCAGCTGGCCACCTGGCTGGGCTGGCGGCTGCACGGCGTGCGCGGCGGGATCGCGGCGGGGCTGCTGTTCGTGCTGCCGGGTCTGGCGGTGATGCTTGGTCTCTCGGCTCTCTACGTCGCGCACGGCCGCGCGGCCTGGGCGGGGCCGGCCCTGCTGGGCTTGAAGGCGGCGGTGGTCGCCCTGGTGCTGCAGGCCCTGCTCCGCATGGGCGGGCGGGCGATCAAGGGCGTCGCGGGATGGTGGGCCGCGGGGTTGGCCTTCCTGGCCCTGACGTTCACCGTGCTGCCGTTTCCGCTGATCATCCTGGCGGCGGGGGCGGTCGGCTGGGCTCTGGGCGGCGGGCCGGTCGTGGCCGCGACGCCCGAAACGGCCCAGCGGCCCGCCTGGCGCACGGCCCTGGTTTGCCTAGCGGTCTGGCTCGCGCCGGTGCTGCTGGCCCTGGCCGTCGCGCCCGGATCGACCCTGGCCCGGATGGGCGGGGTGTTCAGCCTGCTGGCGGTGGTCAGCTTCGGCGGCGCCTATGCGGCTCTGGCCTATGTCGGACAAGCGGCCAGCGCCTTCGGCTGGCTGGCGCCGGGCCAGATGCTGGACGGCCTGGGCCTGGCCGAGACCACGCCTGGGCCCCTGGTGCTGGTCCTGGTCTTCGTCGGCTTCGTCGGCGCCTATCAGAGCGCGCCGCCGGAGTGGGCCTGGATCGCGGCCCTGGCCGGGGGGCTGATGGCCGCCTGGACCACCTTCGCGCCGTCGTTCCTGTGGATCTTCGCTGGCGGGCCTTTCTTCGAGCGCCTGCGCTCGCGCCCTCGGCCGGCCCGCGCCCTGGCGCTGGTCTCGGCCGCCGCCGTCGGGGTCATCGCCAATCTGGCCGTCTGGTTCACGGTCCATCTGCTGTTCCGGGTCGGGGCGGTTCACACCTGGGGACCGCTGCGGGCCGAACTGCCGGACGTCACCAGCGTCAACCTGCCGGCGGCGGGCCTAACGGTCCTGGCCTGCGGTCTGGTGTTCGCCTTGCGCGCGCCGATCCTGGCGGTGGTGGGGGCCATGGTCGCTGCAGGTCTGGCGCTGAGCGCGATCGGTCTGATTTGAGTCTTTGATTCGATTGGGGCCGCGATTTTACGACTCGGTCGGTTCGAAAACCGTGTTATGCTGCACTGCAACAAAACGGTTGTTGGAGCTCGGCCATGACCCTGTCGTTCCTTCCCGAAATCCCCAAGATCGATCCTGAAAAAGGCCCGCACCTGATGGCCGGCGCGGCCTCGCCGCTGTGGCTGATGTTCGGCGGCGCGGCCATGGCCGGCGCCACCTGGTGGTGGTGGTCGGCGCGCTGGCGCGAGGCCGTCAATGTCGAGGCCCTGATGGCGCCGGCCCTGGCCAAGGCCATCCCCGCGCCAGAGCCCGTCGAGCTGGCTCCCGAACCGGCCGTCGAGGCGGTGATCGATCCGGTCACCGAGGCCCCGGTCCTGGCGCCGGTCGCGCTGGAGACGCCCGAACCCGTCACCGCCGCCGCGACGGCCGCGACCGAAGCCGTCGCCGAGGCCGTCCAGGAGACGCTCGACACCGCCGAGACCGTGGCGGCCGAGACGAAGGAAACCCTGGAAGCCGTCAGCGCGCCGGTCGTCGAGGCCGCGGTCGAGACCGCCAAGTCCGCCGGCGACGACCTGACCCAGCTGGTCGGCATCGGTCCCAAGCTGGCCGCCTCTCTGGCCGACCTGGGCGTCACCCGCTTCTCCGAAATCGCCGCCTGGGGCCCGGAACAGCTGGCCGACTTCAACGCCAAGCTGGACCTCAAGGGCCGCGCCGAGCGGGATGCCTGGGTCGCCCAGGCCAAGCGGCTGGCCGGCGACTAGCTAGTCCAGCCCGAACGCCGCCAGCAGCCGGTCGGCCGCCGCCGAGGCGGGCAGGTCTCCGGCCCGCACGGCCTGTTCGATGTCGGCCGTGATCGCCGCCACGGCCGGCGCTTCGCGGAAGGCTTCGGCCAGGCGATCCTGGACCATGGCCCACATCCAGCGGCTGTCCTGGTCGGCCCGCCGTGCGGCGCGAGAGCCGTTGGCGGTCATGATCTCGCGGTGGCGCCGGATCTGGGTCCACAACACGTCGAGGCCCGCGCCGGTCAGGCCCGAGGCCGTCAGCACCGGCGGCGTCCAGTCGGGCAAGGCGGGCGTCAGGATGTGCAGGGCGTTGCGGTAGTCGCGGGCCGAGCGCTCGGCCTTGGTCGGATCGGCGTCGGCCTTGTTGATCACCAGCAGGTCGGCCAGCTCGATCAGGCCCTTCTTGATGCCCTGCAGCTCGTCGCCGCCGCCGGGGATCAGCAGGGCCAGGAAGATGTCGACCATGTCCGACACCACGGTCTCGGACTGGCCCACCCCCACCGTCTCGACGAGGATCACGTCGAAGCCGGCCGCCTCGCACAGCAGCATGGCCTCGCGGGTCTTGCGCGCCACCCCGCCCAGCACGCCGCCGGACGGCGAGGGGCGGATATAGGCGTTGGGATCGACGCTGAGCCGCTCCATGCGGGTCTTGTCGCCGAGGATCGAGCCGCCGTGGCGTCCGGACGAGGGATCGACCGCCAGCACCGCCACGCGATGGCCGGCGGCGGTCAGCATCGTCCCGAAGGCCTCGATGGTCGTCGACTTGCCGGCCCCCGGCACGCCGGTGATCCCAATCCGCTGGGCCTGCCCGGTGCGCGGCATCAGGCGTTCGAGCAAGGCGCGGGCGGCCTTCTGGTGATCGCGGCGACGGCTCTCGACCAGGGTGATGGCGCGGGCCAGGGCGGCGCGGTCGCCGGTGACCAGGCGCGTCTCTAGGTCTGTGATGTCGATGGATGGCTGCAAGGCTTCGTCGGAGCTCAGGCTGGCGACCGTGGGGCCGCCCTCGTCCTTCGACAAGCTCAGGATGAGGGCTATTGGCAAGGCCCTTCAGTAGAAATCCTCATTCTGAGCTTGTCGAAGGACTGGGATTTCGGCTCCTCAGAGGACGACGGCGGTCCCGGAAACCGAAACCATCATCATCGAGCCGTGCGGGCCCACGGTGTTATAGTCGAGGTCGACGGCCACGATCGCGTTGGCGCCCAGCTTCTCGGCTTCCTTGACCAGGTTCTTCATGGCGTCCTCGCGGGCCCGGGCCAGAACCCGCTCGTAGGACTTGGAGTGGCCGCCGATGAAGTCGCGGATGGCGGCCATCAGGTCGAGCACCACGTTCGCGCCAAGGATCGACTGGGCGTAGATCGCGCCCTTGTAGTCCTGGACCGGCCGTCCTTCGATGAAGGGGGTGGTCGAGATCAGCATCGACAGAGTCCTCGTCAGCCGCGTCAAGCACCTCGGGCGCTCGCCGTTAACTTAAGCACAAACGGCCCGCTTCGCGAGGGGCTCCCTCGGAGCGCGAGCGATTTGCGCCCGGCTTTCGCCTGACACGCGAAACTATGCCGTGGCCACTTCCTGCGCGCCCATGGTTAAGGCAGATTGCAGCCGTACCGCTGCTGGGGGCCGCCGGGTGATCTTCGCCAAATCGCATCTCGACCTGCACAACATCCGCAACAACGTCGCGCGGGTGAAGAAGCTGTCGGACAACGTGGTCGGCGTGGGTCCGCTGGGCATCGGTCTGGACGGCCTGCTGACCTGGATTCCGGGGGCGGGCGAGCTCTACAGCCTGGGGGCCGGCGGGCTGATCGTCTGGGACGCCGTCCGCGCGCGCTCGGCGCCGATGATCGTCATCCAGATCATGGCCATCATCCTGGTCGACACCGTGGCCGGCGCCGTGCCGGGCGTGGGCAAGGTGGCCGACATGCTGTTCACCGGCCACAAGTGGTCGGCCGACATGCTGACCAACCACATGGACGACACGATCTATTTCGAAGGTACGCGCAAGGACGTGCAGGGCACGGCCGAGTACCGCGACCTGCTGGAGCGCATCCGGGCCGGCAAGGAAAAGCGCCGCGTCGTGTTCCTGGGCTAGAGACAACCAACTTGGCGGTGGAGCGTTGACCCTGGCATGACCGAACGCACCGCAGAGGCTTATGTCGTCGATGAGGGTCCCGCCAGCCACAGGCATCGGGCTCACCAGGCTTGGCGCTCGGCGGAGACGATCAAGCGTCTTTCCGACCGGCTGATCGGTCTGGGTCCGTTCGGTCTGGGGATCGACGGCGTGCTGTCGTGGGTGCCGATTCCGGGCGTGGCCGCGCTCTATAGCGGCGCGGCCGGGCTGATGTTGATGGGGCACGCCTTCAAGGCGAAGGCCTCGGCCGCGACCCTCGCGCGGATGGCCGTCTATCTCGTCGTCGACACCTCGACGGACACGATCTGGGGGATCGGCTCGATTGTCGACACCCTGTTCCCGGGCCACCTGATGGCCGCCAAGGCCCTGCAGAAGGACATCGAGTCCAGGCACGGCCTGCCCGACGAGATCGACGCCAAGACCCGCAAGAAGCGGAAGGTGAAAAAGACCGGCCGCTAGCCGGCCGACTGGGCGTCGATCAACGCCTTCACGGCGCGTTGCATGGGCCGCGGGTCGCCGGTCGTCGCCAGCCATAGGGTCGCGCCCTCCAGCCGCGCCAGCGTGTCGGCGGCGACGGTCTGGGCTTCCTCGACGCCGAGGCCGGGCTCGAGGATCGCCGCGATGCGGTCGCGCTGCCCGGTGAAGAACCCCTCGACCGCGGTCCTGGCCTCCGGCGTCTCGCCCGAAACCCCATAGGCCAGATGCAGACCCACGCAGCGCTTGGTCCGCGTCAGGGAGCCGGCGATGCGCTCGACGATCTCGGCATAGTCGGCGCGCCAGTCGCCGCCCGGACGGGGCAGGCCGGCGAAGGTCTCGTCCAGGGTCACCGTCAGCACCTCGGGCACCAGGGCCTCCTTGCTGGGGAACCGCGTGTAGAGGCTGGCCTTCTTCAGGCCCACGCGCTCGGCCAGGTCCTGCATCGAGGCGCCGTCATAGCCGTGCTCCCGAAACAGCTCGCGGGCTTCGAGCACGATGTCGCCCAGGGTCGCTTTCATGTCGTCGCTTTCATTTTCGCCTCTTTACATCCGACCGATCGGTAGTATTTATGTTTCCGACCGGTCGGTCGTATTTGAGCACGACCACCGGCTTCGTCAACCTTTTCGGACCCAGGAGCCGATCATGTCCGTCGCCGAAACCTCGCCCCGCGGCGTCAGCCGCCGCCTTGCCCTGCTGGCGCCCCTTGCTGGATTGGCCGGCGTGGCCCTGGCCGATCCAGCCGCCGCCGCGGGCGCCGCGCGGACCGTCCAAGCCGCCAAGATCCACTATCGCCGGCAGATCGTCGGCGAGGTCGACGTGTTCTACCGCGAGGCCGGTCCCAAGGACGCGCCGGTGATCCTGCTGCTGCACGGCTTCCCGACCTCCGGCCACATGTTCCGCGACCTGATCCCGCACCTGGCCGGCCGCTACCGGGTGATCGCCCCCGACCTGCCGGGCTTCGGCCAGACCAAGGCCCCGCCGCGCGGCCGGTTCGACTACACCTTCGACAACCTGGCCAAGGTGGTGGACGGCTTCACCCAGGCCCTGGGCCTGTCGCGCTACGCGATCTACGTCTTCGACTACGGCGCGCCCACGGGCTTCCGCCTGGCCGCCGCCCATCCCGAGCGCGTCACGGCGATCATCACCCAGAACGGCAACGCCTACGAAGAGGGGTTGAGCCCGGCCTGGGCGCCGCTGCGGGCCTACTGGGCCGATCCGGCGCCGGCCAACCGCGAGGCCCTGCGCGCCATGCTGACGCCCGAGATGACCCGCACCCAGTACCTGGCCGGCGCCGACGCCAGCCTGGTCTCGCCGGACGGCTACGAACTGGACACCGCCTATCTGGCGCGGCCGGGCCAGGACGACATACAGCTGGACCTGTTCCGCGACTACCGCACCAACGTCGCCTCGTATCCGGCCTGGCACGCCTATTTCCGCGACCACAAACCGCCGATCCTGGCCGCCTGGGGCCGCAACGACATCTTCTTCCTGCCGCCCGGCGCCGAGGCCTTCAAGCGCGACCAGCCCGAGGCCGAGGTGCGTTTCTTCGACGCCGGCCATTTCGCCCTGGAGACCCACAGCGCCGAGATCGGCGCGCTGATCGTCGACTTCCTGGGCCGCAAGGCGGCCAGGACGGCGTAGGCGAGGTCAGCCGCCGCGTCGGTCGTCGGAGGCCGGTCTCTGGTCGTGGAGGCTGGCCTCCAGGCGACAGCTGATCCACCACGCCGCCGTCAGCAGGCCGGCGACGCAGGCCAGGGCCAAGCCGGCGCGGGCGATCCGGCTCATGCCGGAGACGTCCCGCGCGGCGCGCGAGCGGGCCGTCGACGGCCATAGGCGATCATCCACACGCCCAGGCCGGTGAGCAGGCCCAGTACGGCGCTCAGCGGCCACAACAGCGCGGCGTCGGCGCCGTGCCAGCCGGTCAGCTTCACCGCCACGGCCGCGCCGGTGACGGCGCCGATCAAGCTGGCGAGGCCGCGGTGATGGCGTCCGAACTGATGCAGGCAGGCCCAGGCGCAGGCGGCGCAGAACACGTAGGGCCAGCCCAGCACCGCGCCGAACGGCAGGGCGGTGATCGCCGCCGAGGCGGCCGTGGCGGCGCGCTGGGCGAGCGCCGTGGCGTCGTCGGTCCAGATCATCGTCTGCGACAGGACCACGGCGGGAAAGGCGAAGGCGAAGACGATCGCGGCGATGATGCGCGAGAAGCTGGTCGTCTCGCGGGCGAGGGGCGGAAGCATGGGCGGCGCCTTGGCGGTTGAGGTCGGGAGGCCTCATCACGCGCCGCGCCGGTGCGTCCTCGGTCGGGGTCTTGTGGGAGATGTGGTCAAGAGACGGTGCAGGGTTGGGGGGCTCTCGTGGTCGCCCTCAGGGCCTGACAATGTCCGCTTTCGGCATCAAGATCGCTGGCTCAAATCGACCCCTAGCGAACCTGAAACCCGATAACGACCCAAGCTGAATCGAGGTTTACGAGCATCGTCGCCAGCGCCTCGCCGCCCTCCGACGTACGGGATCAGCTGTCTGGCGCGTCAAGCAGATCGCGCACTCGACCCGCGAGCTGATCGAACGTGAAGGGCTTCGGAAGGAGCTGGACGCCGGGATCCAGCCGTCCGTGGTGGACGATGGCGTTGCGGGAGTAGCCCGTCGTAAACAGCACCCTGAGGCCAGGTCGCAGCTTCTGGGATTCGTCGGCGACAACACGCCCGCTACGGTCCGGCAGCACGACGTCGGTGAAGAGAAGATCGATGCGACTATCCGACGCCAGCACCGCTAGCGCCGCCTCCGCCGTCGACGCCTCGATCACATGGTACCCGAGTTCCTTCAACATCATCACGCTGTTGGCGCGGACGTCAGGATTGTCTTCGACCACGAGGATCGCTTCTCCCTCGCTGGCGGGCGGTTGATCCGCCTCGTCCTCATCCGGCTGGACCTGCATCTCGCCGATAAAGCGTGGAAAGTACAGTTTGACCGAGGTTCCCTGGCCTTCCTCGCTGTAGATGGTCACATGGCCGCCGGACTGCTTGACAAAGCCATACACCATCGAGAGCCCCAAGCCGGTTCCGCGGCCGACCTCCTTGGTCGTGAAAAACGGTTCGAAAACCCGGCCGATCTTGTCTTTGGGAATGCCCGACCCGGTGTCGCTGACCGAGATCATCACGTATTGGCCCGGCACCACCTCCGCATCTTTGCTGGCGTAGGCCTCATCCAGGTAGGTGTTGGCGGTCTCGATCGTGAGCTTGCCGCCCTCGGGCATGGCGTCCCGGGCGTTGACGGCGAGATTGAGCACAGCGCTTTCCAAATGGTTTTGGTCCACTTCGACGGCCCACAGCCGCGGCGACAGCACGCCCTCCAAATCGACCTGCTCGCCAAGGGACCTGTGCAGCAGCTCCGTCATCTCGCGCACAAGCGCGTTGAGGTCCGTGGGGGTGGGCTCGAGCGGCTGTTGTCGAGAGAACGCCAGGAGCCGCGACGTCAGGCCCGCGGCTCTCTCCGCGGCATGGCGAGCCATGTTGAGAGCGCGGGTGATCCGGGCGGTGTCCGTGGGCTTGCTGCGACCGATCGTGTCGAGGCCGCCGATGATAACGGTCAGCAGATTGTTGAAGTCGTGGGCGACCCCGCCGGTCAGCTGACCCACGGCCTCCATCTTCTGTGATTGGAAAAGCGCCCTGCGTGTTTCCTCGAGCGACTGCTCGGCTTCCCTGCGCTGTGTGTTGTCACGGGTAATCTTCGCGAACCCAACCAGTTCGCGGCGTTCGTCGCGGATGGCGTCGATGATGACGTGCGCCCAGAACTTGGATCCGTCCTTGCGGACGCGCCATCCTTCCGTTTCCCAACGGCCCTCCCGTTCGGCGGTCCGCAAACCCTTGGTCGGCACGCCCGCGATCTGCTCATCCTCGGTGTAGAAGCGGGAGAAATGCTCGCCAATGATCTCCTCGGCCACGTAACCCTTGATGCGCTCGGCTCCAACGTTCCAGCTGGAGACTCTGCCCGCCGGATCGAGCATGTACAGGGCGTAGTCAGTGACGCCTTGAACGAGGAGTCGAAACTGTTCTTGGCTACGCTTTAGCGCCTCTTCCGCTTCACGCCGCTCCGTCAGGTCGCGGGTGATCTTCGCGAAGCCCACGATCTGGCCTTCGCTGTCGCGTATGGGGTCGATGACCACATGAGCCCAGAACCGCGTGCCGTCCTTTCGCACCCGCCAGCCTTCGCGCTCGAAGTGCCCCTCCTCGGCGGCCAGACGCAGCGCCGTGGCCGGCAAGTCGGCGGCGCGATCCTCGTCCGTGTAGAAGGTGGAGAAGTGGCGCCCGACGATCTCCTCCGCCGTATAGCCCTTGAACCGGGCCGCGCCGGGATTCCAGCTCGACACCACGCCCTGCGGATCCAGCATGTAGATGGCGTAATCGGTGATGCCTTCCACCAGGAGGCGATAGCGCGCCTCCTCTGACATTGCGCTAGAGACGGGCTTGGGCTCCGACAAAAAGGCTCTCCGTCGCGCGACGATTGCAGGGTCAACGCAGAAGGCCTTCCTCCTGCAGGATGTACGTGGGCTCACGGGCGTCTGCGGCCGGCCGCCCCAACCAAACTCCGGTCGGCGTTCTTGGTTCACGGCCAGACGCCAGAGCAGGCTCGCCATCAAGGTTTCAAGGCGCGGCCTCGCCGCTGGCGAAGGGCAGGCGCTTCCTTCACCCTCTCCCGAAGGGGAGAGGGTGGGTTCAAGAGGTATCCATGCTCGGCGGATAGCGAACAAACTCCGGCGATTTCAACGCCCTGAACTTTCTCGACCCGATTTGGTCCTCACCCTCCCGGATCGCCCGTATCCTGATCCCACCTGAAAGCACGGGAAGGGCGCACGTACGGCGACCGATGCGGCTTTCGGGGGTGGTCGAGCGGGAGGCGTTCGTCGGTGGTCTTTGGTGACAGCCTTCGCGACGGCTCTGGGCAGGTGCCTTGCAACACAGGACGAAACCCAGGCGGCGAGGGATCGGCGGACGCGGCAGGCCTGGGCTGAAATCGCCCAGGTGGTCCAGGGAACGCCAATTCCCTGCCCGTCGGGGGCCTCCATCGGAGCGGGTTAAAAATCCGCGATCCGAAGGCTTCCGGATAACGGCCGCGCGAAGCGCCTGAACTTCGTCGAAACGGTATTCAAAACTGCAAATCATCCGGGCGAGGCCCGGGCGCTTCGCACCCTTCCCAGCAGGCTCAGCGGGTTTCCCGTGTGAGGACAAGAAGCCGTGCCGCCAAAGTCCCTCCCCCTGTGGGGG
>NZ_JBFUAW010000051.1:0-27337 GCF_056406095.1 Caulobacter sp. P1_D6
CGCGCTTTGTCCCCGTTCGACGCCGACGGCGGGCGGGCTCCCCAACGATGGGAGTCCCCGGACACGCTGAAGTAACCCCCTCCAGCCCAGTCCCGCTCGATCGCCCCCCGCCGCCGCATCGGTCGCTGGCCATGCGCCCTTTCCATGCGGCGAGGTGAGATCAGGATACGGGCGGTTTGGAAGATGAGGATAAACTCGGGTCGAGAAAGTTCAAGGCATTGAAATCGTGGGGGTTTGTTCTCTGACCGCCGAGGATAAGTCGCCATCCGGGTACATGCTCTCACGGCAAGGCCTTGCAGATCGATCCTGGCGCGTCGGGTGAGTGCGTGTCCCCAACGTCATCCACGACGTCAGAGGCTCATCTCGACTGAGGCTAGTCCCAAGCTCAGCGGATCAAGGTGGGGACACGCACTCACCCCGACCGCCCAGCGAACCGGCCGACGCACGGCCGTGAGAGCATGTCCCCGGCCGCGATCGCCAACCCCCGCACCCCGCCGGACCGCCCCTCGGCGGCCAGGCCGCGCCCTGAAATCCATGGTGGCGAGCCTGCTCTGGGGTCTGACCGTGTCAAGGATCGCCTCTGGCGACCGCGTCGCGGCGGCGCGGCGCGCCGTCCTTGACACGGTCAGACCCCAGAGCTCCCATTCCACCAAGGGTTTCAGGACGTGGCGTCATCCGCTGAGGGGGAATAGAGGCTGCGGGGCCCCACAGAGATTCTCAATCAAAATGAATCTGCCGAATGGGACGTTGGGCCTAGACATGTGTCGGCCAGGCCACAATTTCAAACGACCTGGCGCTTTTCATCGAATGGCCTGGCCGAAGCTGTTGACCGCCAGGTAGCTTGAACGTAGTTATTCCATGTCGCCGAGTGTCTGGAAACCGATGGCGGCAAAGTGCAACCAAATCTCAGGTGGAGAGGAGAAAAAGATGCTGTGGCACAGCTCCCAAAGGAGGGCCTGATCGTGGACAGGTGATCCACGCTTAAGGTGTCGCGCGGCCGGAGTGTCTGGAAAACCGACGGCCGCGCGACATGCATCCAAACCCACTAAAGCGGAGAAGGAATTCGAATGAGCGCTGATAATTTAGGGCAGTCTGGGCCCACTGTCACTACCAGCCTGACCGACCTACTTGATCAAGGCGATCATTCCGGCCGCCCGTTCAATGTCTTGGTGGGTTCCAACATGGGAAATCGGACGCTCATAATGAGCGTTCCCATGGCAACGTTTTATGAGATTTCAGAGGTCGCCAATAAGGCGAATCTAGAAGCTGTGCCTGCCCATCGAGAACTGCCAATTGCGCAACGGCGGCTTGATGAAACTCACGCAAAGAAGTTGGCCATTTTTATTCTGAAGGGTCTGATCGACACAGCGCGCCGCAAGCAAGAAGCGCAGGGGCGGACGGTTTCCCCGACGCTTATTGGAATCCAGAAGGAAATAGGGTCGCAACCCTATATCTCGATGCAGCCGATCACGACAAATATTCGCACTTGCAGCTTTGGCGGAGATGGGCTCCGGTTTGAGCGAAATGGCGGGGTTATCACCGTATATCTTTCCGACAAACACGTGCTCTGGGTAATTGACGGCCAGCATCGGCGTTTTGCCATGCATATGGTTTTCGAATTCCTGAAAACTGTTGTGAATAACGGACGCTATCCTCGCAAACCAGCGCTTTATCTGCCTTCAGGAGATAATAAGCGAGATCCGACTCCCGAAGAAATGCAAGTCTGGGCGGCGGCGTTTGAGATCGCTCGAACGGCATGCTCTATTGTGGTTGAGTGCCATCTTGGTTTGGACTTTGATCAAGAACGGCAGCTTTTCCACGATCTCAACAACCTTGGCAAAACTGTTGAGAGTGGTCTAGTTTACGAATTTGATAACTCGAATGCCGTAAATCGATTTATCAAAGAGCGTCTACTTGGAAACGATATCCTGAAAGCTAAGGTCGTTGATTCTGACAATCCGCACGATTGGCATAAAGACGAAGGGGTTATTTCCCGTAAAGATTTAATATCAATCAATGCGATTCTTTTCCTGAACAAAACCACTATTAATGGTGCATCTCCGGCGGATATTAATGCAAAGGAGAATTATGGTTGTCGCTTTTGGGGTGCTATTGCCCAAATCCCATATTGGGGTGAAGAGGGGGCAAAAAAGGCTACTGTTGCTGCGCAGCCGGTTGTTCTCAAGGCCCTAGCAAAACTTGCCTACGATTTCGGGTATGGCCGTGATGAAAATGTGAACCATCTAGAGCGACTTTTGACGGCGCTTGAAGAGGGTGACATTGACTTTTCTCATGCGAATCCGATGTGGCGTTACTTCGATATGAGCATTGAAGAGCGAGAGCAATCATGTCCCGGCTTAAAGGACGCAGTTACTCCCGATGAAGCGGGATACAACTTGGATCTTGGCAATTTCGATGAAAGTAGCGGATTGATGCGGTTCGGTGCCAAGCACAATGACATTCAACGACATCTTGGCGACATGATTCGTTGGAAGCTAGGACTTCCGAAACGGAAAGCTCTAATCAAGCTTCAAGACGAAATCATGTTCGCCGATATACTTAGTGAAGTTGATAAATAACCGAGATGCCCCCTGCGTGGGGGCATCTTCCCCCTACTCCCCCGCCACCACGTCCCCCGCCCCCTCGTACGCCGCCATCATCGCCATGTTCAGAATCTTCGACACCGACGCGCTCAACGGCGCGATCTGCACCTGCTTGCTCAGCCCCAGCAACACCGGCCCAATCACCGTCGCGCCCCCTAGCGACTGCACCAGCTTGGTCGCGATCGAGGCCGAGTGGATGGCCGGCATGACCAGGATGTTGGCGCTGTCGGTCAGGCGCATGAACGGGTAGTTGGCGCGCTTTTCCGGGTCGAGCGCCAGTTCGGGCGGCATTTCGCCCTCGTATTCGAAGTCGACGTCCATCTCGTCGAGCATGGCCACGGCCTCGCGCACCTTGTCGGAGCGCTCGCCCATCGGGTTGCCGAAGGTGGAGTAGCTCATGAAGGCCACGCGCGGCTTGAAGCCCAGGCGCTTGACGGCGCGGGCGGCCTCGACGGCGATCTCGACCAGTTCGTCGGCGTCGGGCAGCTCGGTGACGTTGGTGTCGGCCACGAAGACCGTGCGGCCCTTGGCCAGGACGACCGACATGCCCATGATCCGGCCGCCGGGAGCCGGGTCGATGACGCGCAGCACCTCTTCCAGGGCCTGGTCGAAGCTGCGGGTGACGCCGGTGACCATGCCGTCGGCCTCGCCCAGGGTGACCATCGAGGCGGCGAAGCTGTTGCGGTCCTGGTTGATCAGGCGCTGGACGTCGCGCTTGAGGTAGCCCTCGCGCTGCAGGCGCAGATACAGGGCGTCGACATAGTCGGGATTGCGGTCGCTGAGGCGGGCGTTGACGATCTCCAGGCCCACGGTGTCGGGGTCCAGGCCCACGACGCGCATGTTCTCGTGCACCAGGTTCTCGCGGCCGCAGAGGATGGCCTTGCCGTAGCCGCCGGTCTGGTAAGCGTAGGCGGCGCGGATCACCGACGGGTCCTCGCCTTCGGCGAACACGATGCGCTTGGGGTTGGCCAGCACGGCGCCGCTGATCTTCTGCAGGAAGCCGGCGGTGGGATCCAGGCGCTGGGCCAGGCTGGCGCGGTAGGCGTCCATGTCGGCGATCGGGCGGCGGGCGACGCCGGTGTCCATGGCGGCCTGGGCCACGAACGGCGGCACGTACCAGATCAGGCGCGGGTCGAAGGCCGAGGGGATGATGTACTGCGGGCCGAACTTCAGCTGGCGGCCGTGATAGGCGGCGGCGACCTCGTCGGGCACGTCCTCGCGGGCCAGCATGGCCAGGGCGTTGGCGCAGGCGATCTTCATCTCGTGGTTCACGCGGCGGGCCCGCACGTCCAGGGCGCCGCGGAAGATGTAGGGGAAGCCCAGGACGTTGTTGACCTGGTTGGGATAGTCGCTGCGGCCGGTGCCCATGATCGCGTCCTTGCGGATCGCGTGGACCTCTTCGGGGGTGATCTCCGGGTCGGGATTGGCCATGGCGAAGATGACCGGATTGGGCGCCATGCTGGCGATCATCTCGGGCGTGAAGGCGCCCTTGGCCGAGAGGCCCAGCAGGACGTCGGCGCCGACCACCGCCTCGGCCAGGGTGCGCAGCGGGGTGTCGACCGCGTGGGCGCTCTTCCACTGGTTCATGCCCTCGGTGCGGCCCTGGTAGAGCACGCCCTTGGAGTCGACGGCGATGACGTTGTCGGGCTTGACGCCCATGGCCTTGATCAGCTCCAGCGAGGCGATGCCGGCCGCGCCGGGGCCGTTCAGCACGACCTTCACGTCCTCGATGCGCTTGCCGGTGATGTGGCAGGCGTTGATCAGGCCGGCGGCGCAGATGATCGCCGTGCCGTGCTGGTCGTCGTGGAACACCGGGATGTCGAGCAGCTCCTGCAGCTCGGTCTCGATGCGGAAGCATTCGGGGCTCTTGATGTCCTCCAGATTGATGCCGCCGAACGTGACGCCGATGTTCTTGACCACCGTGATGATCTCGTCGGCGTCCTTGCTGGTGACCTCGATGTCGATGGAGTCGACGTCGCCGAACCGCTTGAAGAGCACGGACTTGCCCTCCATCACCGGCTTGGAGGCGAGCGCGCCGAGATCGCCCAGGCCGAGGATCGCGGTGCCGTTGGAGATCACGGCCACCAGGTTGCCCTTGGAGGTGTACTCGTAGGCCAGGTCAGGGTCCTTGGCGATGGCCAGGACCGGCACGGCGACGCCGGGAGAGTAGGCCAGGGACAGGTCGCGCTGGGTGGCCATCGGCTTGGTGGCGACGACGCCGATCTTCCCGGGGGTTGGATAGCGGTGGAAGTTCAGCGCTTCCTCGTCCGTGAAGGTCTTCTTTTCCGCGTCGCTCATGGCGCGTTCCCCTGCTTAGTCACACGGTGATGGAGGCGACGAACGATGCGACGCGTCCTTATATGGCCGCACCGTAGCGACCGGGCGGGGCCCTAACAACCTCGCGCGCTTGAAGTTTTTAGGGTGCAAACGCTTGTTCTGCTTGGGATTAGGCCTGTCCAGCGTTGTCATTCGGCTTGACCTGAGGGGAGGTCTCGGGAGACTACCGCGCGCGTCATCCCCGGGAGATCGCCTTGAGCCAGAACGACTTAGCCGCGCCGCAAAGCCCCTCCAAAGGTACCGTTACCATTGCTCTCGCGGGCGCCTTGGGACGCATGGGCCAGGCCTTGGCGAAGACGCTGGACGGGCGCGCGGATGCGAAGGTCGTCGGACGATTTGATCGTCCCGGAGCGACGGGCGAGGGGTTGGTCGAGCGCGACGAGGCCCTGAAGGCCGCCGACGTGGCCATCGACTTCACGATTCCCGAGGCTTCCGTGGCCCTGGCCGAGGCCTCCGCCGCGAAGGGCGGGCCGGCCCTGGTCATCGGCTCGACCGGCTTTTCCGACGAGCAGAACGCCCGCATCGCGGCGGCGGCGACCAAGATCGCCATCGTCAAGTCCGGCAACTACTCGCTGGGCGTCAACATGCTGATGGGCCTGGTCCGCCAGGCGGCCGCCGCCCTGCCCGCGCGCGACTGGGACGTCGAGGTCTACGAGGCCCACCACAAGCGCAAGATCGACGCGCCCTCCGGCACCGCCCTGATGCTGGGCCAGGCGGCGGCCGACGGGCGCGGCGTGGGCCTGGGCCAGGTCTCCGACCGCGGCCGCGACGGCGTCACCGGACCGCGCAAGGAGGGAGCCATCGGCTTCTCCGTCGTGCGCGGCGGCGGCATCATCGGCGAGCACAGCGTGATCTTCGCCGGCGAGGAAGAGGTGTTGACCCTGTCGCACTCGGCCACCGATCGGGGCCTGTTCGCGCGGGGCGCGGTGGCCGCCGCCTTGTGGGTCAAGGGAAAGCCGCCAGGCCTCTATGACATGCAGGATGTCCTGGGCTTTGAAACTAAGGCCTAACAATCGCCGCAGCTTGCGGCATTGTGCGCCCTGATGGCCGAGCCCTCCACGCCAGAGACGAAACCCGACGCCCAGTCGCCCTCGCAGGCGCGGTCCCGCCGCGCGGCGCTGCTCGACGCCGGTCTGGAGGCGATGAGCCTGGCCGCCTTGGCCTTCATCGCCATCGGTTTCTCGGCCTATGCCGGGCGCCGCGAGATCAGCCGCGAGCTGGCCCTGGCCTGGCTGAACGACAAGGGGATCGAGGCGACGCTCGACCTCGACGACCTGGACGCCACCGGCTTCGCGGGCCGGATCCGCCTTGGCCCCAAGAACGCGCCGGTGTTCTCGGCCGAGCGGATCGAGGTGGCCTACGACCTGGTCTCGCCCTGGAGCGGCGGCGAGTTCGCGCTGAACACCCGCGCTGTGCGGCTGGTGCGGCCCCGCGTCAACGCCCGGCTGGACCAGAACGGCCTGAACTTCGGGACCCTGCAGCCGCTGATCGACGCGGCGCTGAAGTCGCCGGCCGAGCCGACCACGCCCGGCCCGGCGATCCTGATCGAGGACGCCCGGGTGCTGCTGCGCACGCCCGGCGGCCCGGCCCGCCTGACCGGCGACGCCAGCCTGGACGACGGCAAGCTGCTGCGCTTCGACGGCCGGCTGGGCGCCATGCGCTACGCCACCCGCGACCTGTCGTTCGAGGCCGACGGCGCCCTGATCAAGGCCCGCAAGCGCGGCGACCGGCTGACCGTCGACGTCCAGCTGGGGCTCAAGACCCTCAGCGCCGGCCAGCTGGACCTGACCGAGGCCCAAGGCTCGCTGCAGGCCGACCTGACCTATCCAGACCTGAAGACGCTCTCGATGGTCGGTCCGGCCGAGGCGCGGCTGGCCCTGAGGGCCCGGGGCGCCGAGGTCGAGGCCGCCAGCCTGGGCGGGCTGGAGGCCAATCTGGTGGTGGCCGGCCTGCTGAGCGGCGACTTCAAGCGCGGCGGCCTGACCGGTAAGACCACCTTCCACGCCCGGGGCGAGCGCCTGACCGCGCAGGGGTTGGACAGCCGCGACGTAGTCGCCGACCTCGACCTGTCGAACCTGGCCCTGACCTATGATCCGTCCGGCGTGCGCGGCTCGGCCCGCACCCGCCTGAGCGCCAACGCCGACAGGGCCGTGGCCGGGGGCGCGGCCCTGTCGCGCACGGGGCTCGAGGTCCAGTCGTCCAGCGTCACCCTGGTCTCGGACGCCCAACGCAGCTCGATCAGCGGTCCGCTGACCGTGGCCCTGGGCGCGGGCCGGGCGGCGGCGGGCGGGGTCGTGCTGTCCAGCCTGGCGGCCGACGGCAAGGGCCGGTTCTCGGTCGGGACCGACGGGATCGCCCTGGCCCTGGACGCCCATGCCGACGCCGACGGCGCGATGAGCGGACCGGACGCCGCGCGGGTCAGCGCCGCCCTGCCCAATCCCGACTACGCCCAGGCCGCCGCCAGGGCGCTCTCGGGCTTCGAACTCAGCGCCCCGGCCCTGAAGCTGGGAATCACCGGCGGCCAGACGACGCTGTCCCTGCCCCGCCCCATCGCCCTGACCGCCGCCGGCGGCGCCAAGGCCGTGCTCAGCGCGCCCGGCGGCCCCCTGGTCGCGATGCGGGACGGCGCGGGCGCCGGCCGGGCGGTGGTCGCCCTGGGCGGCGGCGGCCTGCCCGACATCACCTTGAAGGCGCCCCGCTGGCGGTCCGACGCCTCGGGCCTGACCAGCGACGTGATCGTGGCGGGGACCCTCGACGTCCCGCCCCTGTCCGGGCTGGCCGGAACCCTGGCCGGCCAGGCCCGGCTGGCCGGCGGTGGTCTGACGCTCCGGCTGGACCGCTGCACGCCCCTGACCGCCCAGGCGATCCTGATGGGCGAGCCGCCGATCAGCGACGTGAAATTCACCCTCTGCCCGACCGCCCAGCCGCTGGTCGTCGCCAGCGGCGGCCTGTGGCGGGCTTCGGGGCAGGTCAAGGACGGCCAGGCCCTGGTCAATGTCGCCCAGGCCCGGGTCGAGGGTGCGGCCGCCAGCTTCGTCGCCGGCGGCAAGGGCTTCGACGCCGCCCAGGTCAAGGTCACCGGCGGCCGCATCGTGGAGGCCTCGCCCGACGGCAAGCGTTTCGAGACGGTCGCCATGCTCGGCGAGGTCGACCTGGCGCGCGGCCAGTGGACCGGCAAGCTGAACGCCTCGACGCTGGACGGCCGCCCGGTCGGGACCATGACCCTGCGTCACGACGTGGCCAGCGGCCGGGGCCAGGCCGATATCGACGCCTCGAAGCTGACCTTCTCCAAGGGCGGCCTGCAGCCGCTGGGCCTGACGCCCCTGGCCGCGATCGCCCGCGACGCCGAGGGCCCGGCCGCCTTCACAGGCAGCTTCCACTGGGCCGGCGAGGTGATGACCAGCGAAGGCCAGGTCTCGACCACGGGCCTGAACTTCAAGAGCCCGTTGGGCCAGGTCCACGGACTGAAGGGGCGGATCGTCTTCGACAGCCTGGCCCCGCTGACCAGTCCGCCCGGCCAGGTCCTGACCATCGACAGCATCGACGCCATCGTGCCGATCCAGTCGGTCCGGGCCAGCCTCGCCCTCGGCGCCGAGGCCCTGCACCTGGAGGCCACGACCTTCGAGGCCTCGAAGGGCAAGGTCACCCTGGAGCCGCTGGACCTGCCGCTGGACGGCAAGAGCGCGATGAAGGGCGTGGTCAACATCGCCGGCCTGGACCTGGGCCAGCTGGTCGCGGGCTCGTCCTTGGCCGACAAGGTCAAGGTCGAGGCGGTGATCGACGGCCGCCTGCCGTTCGAGGCGGGCCCGGCCGGCTTCAAGTTCGTCGACGGCAAGGTCTACGCCGTCGGTCCCGGCCGCCTGTCGATCGCCCGCGAGGCCCTGACCGGCGTACAGGCCGGCCAAGGCGGCGTCGACCCCAACGATCCGCTGACCGTCAAGAAGGACGCGCCGGTCAACGCCATCCAGGACTTCGCCTACCAGGCGATGGAGAACCTCAGCTTCAGCACGCTGGAGGCGGGCGTCAGCAGCACCGACAAGGGGCGGCTGGGCGTGCTGTTCCATATCAAGGGCGAGCACGATCCCAAGATCGTCGAAAAGGCCCGGATCGGCCTGATGGAGCTGCTGAACGGCAGCGCCTTCCAGCGCCGCATTCCCTTGCCGGCCAAGACGCCGGTCGACCTGACCCTGGATACGTCGTTAAACTTCGACGAGCTCATCGCGGCCTGGCGGCGCGGATGGCAGGAAAGCGAGGCCGTGACGCCCGCTCCCTCGCCTCCCGCCACGCAAGCGCCACGTTCAGATGCGGTTCAGCCTTGAAACCGCAGATTCCCCGAGAACTGGAGACACCCGCCATGAAGCGCGCTCTGATCCTTCCCCTCCTCGCGGTGGGCGCCCTGGCGGCGTGCACCCCGACGGTGCGGGTCAAGGTCGACCCGATCAACATCTACGCCAAGCTGGACGCCGACGTGCGCGTGCGGCTGGACAAGGAAGTCCAGTCGCTGATCCAGCAAAACCCGAACCTGTTCTAAGAGAGGAACCGACATGATCCGCAAGACTATGACGGTCCTGGCCCTCGCCGCCTCGCTGGGCGCTGTGGCCCTTCCCGTTCTCGCCCAATCAGCCGCCGCCAAGGCGGCCGTCGACGCCGGCAAGGCGTCCGGAACCGTGGGCGAGCAGGCCGACGGCTATCTGGGCGTCGTCTCGGGCGGCGACGCGGCCCTGCGCGCCGCCGTGGCCGAGATCAACACCGGCCGCGCGGCCGCCTACAAGGACATCGCCGCCAAGAGCGGCGTGACTCCCGAGGCCGCCGGCCAGGCCACCGCCAAGCAGCTGTACGCCCGCCTGGCGCCCGGCCAGTACTGGAAGCCGCTGGATGGCGGCTGGACGAAGAAGTAGGGCGGTCGGGCCCTTCTGGGCCCTCCCCCCGCGGGGGAGGTGTCGGCGAAGCCGACGGTGGGGGGAGTGATCGGCTGATGGCCGCACCCCGGATCAATGATCCGAAAACTCCCCCCACCGGCCTTCGGCCGCCTCCCCCACGGGGGGAGGACCTTTGCCCGGCCCCACCTTGAACCCACCTCCGCGCGTCGCCACCTAAGTGTCACGTTGCGAGGCCAGGCGCCGATCTCGGGCCTGATCCTCGCGAACGAAGTCGCTTGAGCGAGGACTTCGCGATGACCCGGACGATCCTGTTCGACAGCCCCTTCCTGCTGGGCTTCGAGCACACACGAGACCTGATCGAGCGCGCGGCCAAGGCCGCCGCCGAGAGCTATCCGCCCTACAATGTCGAACAGTCCGACGACGGCGGGGTTCGCATCACCCTGGCCGTGGCCGGCTTCTCGCCCGACCAGCTGCAGGTGACCGTCGAAGGCGGCCAGCTGGTGGTGGCCGGACGGCGCGACAGCGAAGGCAAGCCCGAGGTCGACAAGGCCTATCTGCATCGCGGCATCGCCGCCCGCGGCTTCCTGCGGACCTTCGTCCTGGCCGACGGCATGGAAGTCACGGCCGCCACGCTCGAACACGGCCTGCTGCACGTGGACCTGGCCCGTCCGGAGCCCGAACGGCTGGTCCGCCGCATACCCATCCGCTCGGTGGGCTGAACCTCAAGTCGGCCCGCCGACGCATTCTCATGACGATCCCTGGTCGCGGTCTGAACCGAGACGCGCCACGGGGCGTTCCCTTTCCGAAGGAGGTGGTCTTATGACACCGAACCCCGCTACCCCGTTCTTCTCCGCCGAGGCCTTCGCGGCTTTGGGCGCTCCTGACCTGGTCTATGTCCGACCGATCAAGGCCGCGGAGATCCTGGCCGACGTGCCTGTCGGCGTCAGCGACGAGGTCGACCTTTCTCCTGACCAGACGCTCTACGCGGTGTTCCGCGCCGACGGCGCCCGCCTGGCCGTGCTGACCGACAAGGACGCGGCCGTCGCCGCCGCCCTCGCCCACGAACTGGCGCCGGTCTCGGTGCACTAAGCCCTCTCGATCGCCATCGGTCCTCGCGGCCGGTGGCGACGAGCCTTCCCTCTCCCTCGCCTCTCCTCGCCCGGTCGACGCGCCCCCTCCGGGCGCGGTAGGACTCGTAACCACTAGACCGGGGCGACAGGGTGAGGAAGACGCATGAACGACGCGAGGATCGGACGCCGTGGCCTGCTGGGCGTGGCCGGACTGCTGATGGCGAGCCCGGTTTGGGCGGCCCCGCCTAAACCCCGCGTGGCGATCCAGACCGATCACGGGACGATCGTCGTCGAGATGGAGACCGGCAAGGCGCCGATCACCTCGGCCAATTTCCTGCGCTATGTGGACGCCCACAAATACGACGGCGGGACCTTCTATCGCGCGTCGAAGACCAAGGGCGTCAAAGGCGCCGGCTCGATCCAGGGCGGCCCGCCCGCCCGGGTCCGCCGCTACGCGCCCATCGCCCACGAGAGCACCCGGCTGACCGGGATCAAGCACCGGGCCGGGACCATCTCGATGGCCCGCAACGCGCCGGGCAGCGCAACCTGCGACTTCTTCATCTGCGCCAGCCCGCAGCCCTATCTCGACGCCCATCCGGGCGGGCCCGGCGACAACGAGGGCTTCGCGGCTTTCGGCGGCGTGGTCCAGGGGCTGGATGTGGTGAAGAAGATCCTGGCCCTGAAGGCCGACGGCCCAGCGGCCTATCCGGCCATGAAGGGCCAGATGCTGAATCCGCCGGTGAAGATCCTGAGCATGAAGCGGGTCTAGGGGCGAACCCTCGCCCCTCCCCAATTCGTCATTCCCGCCCTTGTGGCGGGAACCCCTGGTTCAGCTGACGGTGAAGCGTTTTGGCGCGCTGGCGCGCCACACCTCTGTCCTGCGGCGGACAGAGGGCTTCCCGCCACAAGGGCGGGAATGACGGTGGTTAGAAAGTGTCGTGAACTCCAGCAGCGACCTAGGCCGCCGTGGGCTTGCTCTCGTGGGCCTGGGTCAGCATCACGTGCACGGCGTCGGCCGAGCGGGCCTTGCGCAGCTGCTCGCGCATGTCGGGCTCGCGCATCAGCCGCGAGATGCGGGCCAGGGCGCGCAGGTGGCTGGAATCGGCGTCCTTGGGCGCGAACAGCGCCACCAGCAGGTCGACGGGCTTGTCGTCCACGGCCCCGAACGCCACCGGCGTCTCCAGGCGCATGAACACCGCGCGGACCCGGTCCAGGCCGGACAGGCGGGCATGCGGGATGGCCACGCCCTGCCCGACGCCCGTCGAGCCCACGCTTTCACGTTCGACAAGCCCCTCGAGGGTCTCGTCGGCGTCGACGCCGAACACGCGGGCGGCGACATCGGCGATGACGCCGAGAACCTGACGCTTGTTGGAGGCGCTGACCCGCAGGGTGACCGCGCCAGGCTCCAGTAGATCGCCGATGGTCATGGGTGGAAACTCGCTCGCAGTCGGTCGTCGCGCATCGTCGCCACAGAGAGGCCTACCGAAACGCGCCGACCGACTGGAGGTTCGATCAGCTTGCGGCCGGTGCGTGCCCGTTCAGCGACTTGGTGCGTTCGGGGTCGATCCAGCCGATATTTCCGTCAGGTCGCCTGTAGACCACCGACAAACCGTCGTGGGCGGCGTTCCTAAACACGATTGCCTGGGACTCGGTCAAGTCCAGTTCCATGACCGCCATGGAAACAGTCATGATCTTCAGCGAGGACTGGGTTTCGGCGATGATCATGGCGGAAGGCGCGCCGGCGGGGTGGCTGTCCTCCGCCGTCCAGTCGTCTTCGTCGATCTCGTCGCCTTCCGGGGCGCGCAGCACGTACATCGCCGCGTTCTCGGCCTGCTTGGCGGTGGCGGCGATCGAATGGCTCTTCAATCGTCGCTTATAGCGTCGGACCCTCGTCTCGATCTTGGCCAGGGCGGCGTCGAAGGCCGCATGGGCGTCGCCGCCCGAACCATGGCTGATCAGCTGCTGGCCCGAAGCCAGCTTGACCGAACAATCGACCCGGAAGGCGAAGCCCTCCTTGCTGATCACGACATCGGCGTCACCGCCGCGGTCGAAATACTTGCCGATGCTCAGGGTGATTTCGTCGGAGACTCGCGCTCGCAGAGCCTCGCCAACGTCGACATGCTTGCCGGAGATTTGGACTTGCATGGCCTATCAACGCGCCCGGTTCGGTCTGGTGTCAAGCGTCGCAAAAGCGACTTAAAACAGCCCCGGAATCATATGCAGGAGGCGCTCGACCGCCGCCGCCACGACCCCGGCGCTGACCACCAGCAGGCCCACGCTGACCGCGGCCATCAGGTAGCCCAGCAGGGTCAGAAGGCCGTCGCGCTGCAGCAGGGACAGGGCCAGGACGGCCACGGTGGCCCCCGGCGCCAGGTTGCCCAACGGGATCGGCAGGACCAGCACCAGGGCCAGCAGGGTGCAGACCACGCCGATCAGCCGCTCGCCGATCGGGCCGAACAGGATCTCCAGCCGCGGGCGGGTGACCAGCTCCATCCGACGGACGATCGGCGTCAGCCTACGGAACAACCCGCGCAGGTCGTCGCGCTTCAGCGGGTGCTCGACCAGCTTGCGCGGCAGCCAGGGAATATCGGAACCCCAGGCGATCTGCGGGGCCAGCAACAAGATCGGCAGGCTGAGGATCGTCGACGAGCCCGGGGGCAGGGGCAGGCAGTTCAGCAGGCCGAACACCAGCAGCATGGCCCCGAAGGCGCGGCTGTCGAACTGCTCCAGCATCTGGCCGACGGTCAGGACGGGACGGGTGTCCTCGCCGAAACTCTCGATGACGTCGGACAGGCTCTCGGTGGTCATGTCTTACCTTAGGTCGCGCGGATCAAACGCGTAGCGCGACCGTTCGGCAGCATGACGTCAGGCGGTTTCCTTGATCAAGCGCCGCCGTTCGACCGAGGACGGAATTCGCAGCGCCTCACGGTATTTGGCCACCGTGCGGCGGGCGATGTCGACGCCGGCCTCCTTGAGGATCTCGACGATGGCGTCGTCGGAATGGACGTCGGCCTCGGTCTTCTCGGCCTCGACCAGGCCCTTGATCTTGTGGCGGACGCTGGCGGCGGAGTGGGCCTCGCCGCCTTCGGACGACTGGATCGCCGAGGTGAAGAAATACTTCAACTCGAACACGCCGCGCGGGGTGGCGATGTACTTGTTGGAGGTCACCCGGCTGACCGTCGATTCGTGCATGCCGATGGCGTCGGCGACGGTCTTCAGGTTCAGCGGACGCAGGTGCTCGACGCCGTAGGCCAGGAAGCCGTCCTGCTGGCGGACGATCTCGCTGGAGACCTTCAGGATGGTCTTGGCCCGCTGGTCGAGGCTTTTGACCAGCCAGTTGGCGGTGGCGAAGCTGTCGGAGACGAAGGTCTTTTCCTGGTCGGTGCGCGCGCCTTTGCTGACGCGGGCGTGGTAGCGCTGGTCGACCAGCACCTTGGGCAGGGTGTCGGTGTTCAGCTCCACGTGCCACAGGCCGCCGGGCGTCTCGCGCACGTGGACGTCGGGCACCAGGGTCTGGGGCGGGTCGCTGTGGAAGGCCGCGCCGGGGCGAGGGGTCAGGGCGCGGATCTCGGCGACCATCTCGCGCAGGTCCTCGTCGTCGACGCCGCAGAGCTTGCGCAGGGACGCCATGTCGCGCTTGGCCAGCAAGTCGAGGTTGTCCAGCAGGGCGGCCATGCAGGGGTCGTAGCGGTTGACGTCCTTCAGCTGCAGGGCCAGGCACTCACGCACGTCGCGGGCCATGACGCCGGCCGGCTCGAAGCCCTGCAGGACGGTCAGCACGCCTTCCACGAAGGCCAGCTCGCAGCCCAGGCGCTCGGAGACCTCCTCGAGGTCGGCGCGCAGGTAGCCGGTCTCGTCGACGGCGTCGATCAGCACCCCGGCCACCACGTTCTGGGCGGGCGACAGGCCGGCCACGGCCAGTTGCTCGGTCAGGTGCTCGACCAGGGTCGGGGGGCGCGACAGGGCGCCTTCGTAATTGTCGTCGCTCTCGAAATTGCCGCCGCCGCCGGTGCGCGACCAGTCGATCTGGCCGCCGGCCTGTTCGGCCCCGGCTTCGGCCCCGTCCGGACCTGGCCCGTCGCCGGTGGCGCGCTCGCCGGGCGAGACGTCGTCGGGCGTGGCGTCCATCTGGTGGCTGGCGGCGCTGTCGGAGACGGAGTCGAGGCCCAGGTTCTCGGTCGGACGCTCGACGGCCTCATCGGGCGCGCGTTCGGTCTCGACCGGGCCGTCGTCGCGCGCCAGCAGGGGATTGCGCTCGAGCTCGGCCTCGACGAAGGCGTCGAGTTCGAGGTTCGACAGCTGCAGGAGCTTGATCGCCTGCTGAAGCTGCGGCGTGATGACAAGGCCCTGGCCTTGCCGAAGCTCCAATCGATGGCCGAGAGCCAATGCGCCCTCCTGGGCAAATCAACGAACCTGTTGATCGCCATTGAAAGGCCAGTTTGGTTAACGGGGCGCCAACGCCAGCAAAAAGCGGGCCACTGCGACCATCTGGCCGTCGAGACCTGCGTTTTTCTCGGCGTCAGGCACCAAGCCCTTGATATCGAAAGGCTTCCGTTGCGCCGAAACAGCGACGCGAGGTCCGCGCGCTCCGGATCGCGGAACGCGCGGCCTGCAGAATCTTGCCCAGGCAGCGGGCCTCGACTTAAAAGGTGGAGGCGGGCAGGGCGGTTAGACCCGCTCGTCGAAGCTGTCGCCGAGATAGACGCGGCGGACCTCGGGGTTGTCGACGATCTCCTGCGGGGCGCCTTCGAACAGCACCTCGCCGGCGTGGATGATCGAGGCCCGATCGACCATCTGCAGCGTCTCGCGGACGTTGTGGTCGGTGATCAGGATGCCGATGCCGCGGTTCTTCAGGTAGCTGACCACTTCGCGGATGTCGGAGATCGCCAGCGGGTCGATGCCCGCGAACGGTTCGTCCAGCAGCATGAACGAGGGTTCGCTGGCCAGGGCCCGGGCGATTTCGACGCGGCGGCGCTCACCGCCCGACAGGGCGACGGCCGGCGACTTGCGGATGTGAGTGATCCGCAGCTCTTCCAGGATCTCGGTGACGTGCTCGCGCGCCCGGCGCTGGTCCTTCTGGCGCATCTCGACCACGGCCATGACGTTCTGCTCGACCGTCATGCCCCGGAAGATCGAGGCTTCCTGCGGCAGATAGCCCACGCCCATGCGGGCGCGCTGGAACATCGGCTGGGACGTGATGTCCTCGCCGTCCAGATAGATCGAGCCGTAGTCGGCGGCGACCAGGCCGGTGATCATGTAGAAGCAGGTGGTCTTGCCGGCCCCGTTGGGACCCAGCAGACCCGCGACCTCGCCGCGCTTGAGGCGCAGGGAGACGCTCTTGACGACCGGGCGGTCGCCGAACGACTTGCCGATGGCGTCGACGAAGAGGCCGTCTGAGGAGGCCGCGTCGTTGACGCCCAGGGATTGCATCGAAAACGCCATGGGTTCCTACGGCTTGGTCGTGGCGGCGGGCTTCTTGTCTTTGTTCTGGTCGGGATAGAGCACCGCCCGCACACGCGTCTTGCCGCGACCCGTGGCGTTGGATTCCATCTTCACATCGTTGGTCTTGGTCTTGATCGTCATGCGGTCGCCCCGGGCCACGTCCTGGCCCTGGACCGCCACGACGTCGCCGGTCACCACGACGGTGTCGGTGGCGTAGTCGTAGACGGCGTGGTCGCCGCGCACGGTCTGTTCCGGCGTCACGTAGAAGACGTTGCCGTCGGCCTCGACGCGGTCGACGTCGCCGCAGTCGGCGTTGCCGGTCGGCGAGGTGGTCTTACCGGCCGTCTTGCGGCGGTTGTAGACGGTCATGGTCGCGGCCCGCATGCGGGCCTTGTCCTGCAGGACCTCGACCGCGCCGCGGAAGATGGTCTTGCACTGGCTGTTGATGACCTCCTGCTCGTCGGCGGAGATGTCCACCGGCGCGCTGGAGTTGTTGCCGCCGGCCGCGGTCTGAGCCATGGCGGAGCCGCCCAAGAGGCCGCCAAAAGGCAAGAGGGGGCCGCTCAACAGGCTGAAGGCGATCGCCGTCGGCGCCATCCATCGATTCATCAACCACGTCCTCATGTCTATTCCGGAGCCGTCCCTGGTTCGGGGACTGCTTCACCCGTCTTCCGGTCCATCCGTGTCTTGACGCCGCCCCGGAAGATGATGCGGTCGCCCTTGTCATATACGGAGTAAGCGTTGGATTGCACCTGTCCAGTTGGACCTTCGCCTTGAAGCGTGGTTTCGCCGGTGGTGTTGCCGTTGCGGGTGTCGACCAGCGCCTCGTCCGAGGCGAAGCGGTAGCCGGCGCCGTCGTCCATGCGGACATTGCCGATCAGCTTGAGCATCAGGGTGTCCTCCCGATAGACGCCGCGGTCGGCGGTCGAGCGGGTGGGGGCGGGGCTGCCGACGCCCAGGGTCAGGGTCGGGGCGTCCAGGAACACCCGCTTCAGGTCGTTTTCGTCGCGCACCGCAGAGCGGGCGGTGATGATGAACGGCCGCCCGTCGCTGGACTGGCCGTAGAAGCGCGGCGTGACCATGCGGATCTGCGCCTTGTTCTCGGCCGGCCGGCGGTCGCCGGCGGTGAACGAGCGCCAGGCCACCTGGCCGCCCACCGTCGCCAGCAGGGCGGCCATGGCGACAGGCAGGACCACGCGCGCCAGCTTGACGCGGCGCGAACGGGCGCGCCAACGGCGCAGGTCCCGTCTGTATCCCGCCCGATCCGCCTCGAGGGTGGTCATGCCTCCCGCCTCAGCTGTGCGCGAAGATGTCGACGTCTTCCCAGCCGGCCAGGTCGAGGGCCGCGCGGTGGGGAAGATAATCGAAGGCGGCCTTGGCCAGCTCCATGCGGCCTTCGCGGACCAGCATGGCGTCCAGGCGCTCGCGCAGGGCGTGGAGATGCAGCACGTCCGAAGCCGCGTAGGCGACCTGTTCGGGCGTCAGCGTCGCCGCGCCCCAGTCCGAGCTCTGCTGGACCTTGGACAGCTCGACGCCGACCAGTTCGCGCGTCACGTCCTTCAGGCCGTGGCGGTCGGTATAGGTGCGGGCCAGCTTGCTGGCGATCTTGGTGCAGTACACGGGAGCCGTCATGACCCCCAGATGCAACAGGAACATGGCGATATCGAAGCGGCCGAAGTGGAAAAGCTTCACCACGGACGGATCGGTCAGCAGGCGCTTGAGGTTGGGCGCGTCGTAGGTCGAGCGGTCCAGGCGCACCACGTGGGCGTCGCCGTCGCCCGACGACAGCTGGACCACGCACAGCGGGTCGCGGCCCAGGCGCAGGCCCATGGTCTCGGAATCGATGGCGACGGCGGTCGCGCCGGCGAAGGCGCCGTCCGGAAGGTCGCCTTCATGCAGAAAGTTGGCCAAGTCTTCTCGTCTCCGCGCCTCGGTCTCGTTGCGCGGACGCTGCGAATTCCCGATGCGCCTGAATAGTGGGGCGCCGACCCTGTCGGCCGGATGAACAGGATATCTAACGCCTGGCCAGCGTGACCGCCAGCCCATCCCGCGTAAGAGGAGCGCCGCGACATGACCCGCGCAAGGGGACCGCGTCCCCGAAGGGACGAAACGCCATTCTGGATTTTGGGTTTTCTTTCGGCGCCACCCCGACCTTCTTTCGAAGGTTGGTAGGGGGTGGTGCCCAGGAGAGGACTCGAACCTCCACGACCTTTCAGTCACTGGCACCTGAAGCCAGCGCGTCTACCAATTCCGCCACCTGGGCCTGCGGGGCAATCCGTGGATCGCCGCGAGGCCGGGACGTTTATGCAAAGGTTTTGACCGCGTCAATCGCTTAGTTGCGCATTTCGTTGCGATTGGTCTCCGGCTCGTCTATCCCCCGGCTCACGAGTTTAGGACGAGGTTGATTATGCAAGGTCTGGTCACGGTGTTCGGCGGCTCCGGCTTCGTCGGCGGCCAGGTCGTTCGGCAGCTCGCCAAGGCGGGCCATCGCGTCCGCGTGGCGGTGCGCAATCCGAACCTGGCCTACAAGATGCGCATGCTGGGCGATGTCGGCCAGATCGAGGTCGTGCAGGCCAATGTCCGCAACGCCCCGTCGGTGGCCCGCGCGGTCGACGGCGCCGAGGCGGTGGTCAATCTGGTCGGCGTCCTTTGGGAAAGCGGCCGGCAGAAGTTCCAGACCCTGCACGTGATGGGCGCCAAGACCATCGCCGAGCAGGCCAAGGCCGCCGGCGTCAAGCGCCTGGTGCAGATCTCGGCCCTCGGCGCCGACGTCAATTCCTCGTCCAAGTACCAGCGCACCAAGGCCGAGGGCGAAGCGGCCGTCCGCGCGGCCTTCCCGGGCGCGGTGGTGATCCGCCCGTCGATCGTGTTCGGCGCCGAGGACAAGTTCTTCAATAAGTTCGGCCAGATGGCCGCGCTGTTCCCCGCCCTGCCGCTGATCGGCGGCGGCGAGACGAAATTCCAGCCGGTCTATGTCGGCGACGTGGCCCAGGTGGTGGCGAAAGCCGTCGCCAGCCCGGCCGCCGAGGGGCTGACCTACGAGCTGGGCGGCCCGGCCGTCTACAGCTTCAAGGAGCTGATGGAGTTCATCCTGGTCGAGACGGCCCGCAACCGCGTGCTGGCCCCGATCCCGTTCTTCGCGGCCGGCTGGATCGGCAAGGTCGGCGACCTGTCGCCGATCAACCCGCCGCTGACCTCCGATCAGGTCGAGACGCTGAAGACCGACAATGTCGCGGACAAGGGCCTGCCGGGCCTGGCCGAGGCCGGCGTGGTCCCGACCGCCGTCGAGGCCGTGGTCCCGTCCTACCTCTACCGCTACCGCAAGGGCGGCCAGTACGCCGAGGTCCCGGCGGGGGCGTTCTAGAACGTGGTCACCGAGGCGCCTGCGGCGCCCAATCCGCTCGGCGCGATGATCGCCGAGTGGCTATCGGTGTGTGACTTCGCGGTTCTAAGCCATGGCTTTCTTGAGCATGGCCGCGATTACACCGTCACCGTGCAGGACACCCTCGGCGGCGATATCGGCACACACAGATTGGTCTTCACCCATGTGGTGACGATGACCTACGAGACCGCCGTGTCCGACGCCGCCTGGGGTCGGTCCTGGGACGACGTGTTCCTCGATCACGAACGGGCCAAGGACCTGGACGGCTACGTCTGGGGAACGAACTGGTCTGACGCCTATCCAGGCCTCACCGCGCCGGAAATGGACGCTGAGGCGGTGGAGTGGGCGCGACGCCTCGACAAGCCCATGTACGCCATGAGTCTTGTCACGGACCGTTTCCGCCTACGGCTCGTCTATCACGACGTGCGATCGCAGAAGCTCAGCGACGACGCGTCGCTGATTCAACAGACGATCCATCCACTCTGACGGCGCGCCTCAGCGCGGGATGTAGATCAGGCCCAGCCCAACGACCCCCACCACGATCCGCCACCAGGCGAACGGGGCGAAGCCGCGCTTGCCGATGAAGGCGATCATGGTCTTGACCACCACCAGGCCCGACAGGAACGACACCACGAAGCCGATGGCGATCGTGCCAGCGTGGCTGGGGTCGATGTCCTTGTAGCTCTTGAGCAGGTCCAGGGCGAAGGCCCCGACCATGATCGGGATGGCCATGAAGAAGCTGAACTCGGCGGCGGCCTTGCGCTCCACGCCGATCAGCATCGAGCCGACGATGGTCGAGCCCGAGCGCGACACGCCCGGCAGCAGCGACAGGCATTGGAACAGGCCGATCAGGAAGGCGGTCTTCAGGGACAGCGCCATGCCGTCCATCTCCTTGGGAGCGGGGGCCTTCTTGTCGACGATCAGCAGCAGGATCCCGCCGATGATCAGCGACACGCAGATCACCTGGGGCAGGAACGGGTTCTCGAAGAAGTGCTTGATCACCCCGTGCAGGGCCAGGCCCGCGGCGAAGGCCGGGATGCAGCCGATGATCACGCTGAGCGCGAAGCGACGGGCTTCCGGCCTGGTCGGCAGGCCGACCACCACTTGCCACAGGCGCTGGAAATAGACGGCGACCACGGCCAGGACCGCGCCCAGCTGGATCAGCACGATGAAGGTGTCCCAGGTCGGATCGGTCAGGCCCAGGGCGATCTTGGTCAGCAGCAGGTGACCCGTCGACGAGACGGGGATGAATTCGGTCAGGCCCTCGACCAGGCCCAGCACGATCGCGATCAGCCAATCCGGCATCGTCACTCCTTCTAAGGGGTCCCCTAAGGGCCTTGGGCCTGTAGGCGCATGGCCTCCGAAACGCCATGCCGGGCGTGCGCCCGACACGGTAAACAACTCGTTTATCCACTAAGTAGACCATTAAGGGCTATAGCTGCGAGTCGCTCGCAATAACCCCACGGTCATCACGGATATATTTGTCCACCATTTTGACTGACGCATTCTTCTTGCCGCGCAGAGTCCGTATGAGGCCCGCGCACGCAAATTTTTCCCCGGAAGCGGGGACGAGGGAAGTCGCATGGCCGAGCGCATGCTGAAATTCACGACCGTCGCCCGCACGACGCCCGAAAAGCGGGCGGCGGACGAGCGCAATGGCGACTTCCACGAGATCTACGCCGACTTCATCGACGCCAAAGCCACCGAGCAGGCCTCGCGTTGCTCGCAATGCGGCGTGCCGTTCTGCCAAACCCACTGCCCCCTGCACAACAACATCCCCGACTGGCTGCGGATGACCGCCGAGGGCCGTCTGGAAGAGGCCTATCAGCTGTCGCAGGCGACCAACTCCATGCCGGAGGTCTGCGGTAGAATCTGCCCTCAGGACCGTCTGTGCGAAGGCAACTGCGTCATAGAGCAGTCGGGTCACGGCACCGTGACGATCGGCTCGGTCGAACGCTACCTGACCGACAAGGCCTGGGAGATGGGCTGGGTCAAGCCGCTGACCGCCAAGGCCGACCGCGGCCAGTCGGTCGGCGTCGTCGGCGCCGGGCCGGCCGGCCTGGCCGCCGCCGAGAAGCTGCGCGAGGAAGGCTACGCCGTCACCGTCTATGACCGCCACGACCGGGCCGGCGGCCTGCTGATCTACGGCATTCCCGGCTTCAAGCTGGAAAAGGACGTTGTCGAGCGCCGAACCCAGCGCCTGGCCGAGGGCGGCGTCGTGTTCAAGCTGGGCTTCGAGGTCGGCAAGGACGCCACCCTGGAAGACCTGCGCGCCGAGCACGACGCGGTGCTGATCGCCGTCGGCGTCTACGCCGCGCGCGACCTGGTCGCGCCGGGAGCCGGCAGCCAGGGCGTGGTGCCCGCGCTGGACTATCTGATCGCCTCCAACAAGAAGACGCTGGGCGACGACGTGCCGGCCTATGACAGCGGCGTGCTGAACGCCGACGGCAAGGACGTGGTCGTGGTCGGCGGCGGCGACACCGCCATGGACTGCGTGCGCACCGCCATCCGCCAGGGCGCCACCTCGGTCACCTGCCTCTATCGCCGCGACAAGGCCAACATGCCCGGCTCGCTGCGCGAAGTGGCCAACGCCGAGGAAGAAGGCGTGACCTTCGAATGGCTGGCCGCGCCGCGCGCCGTGATGGGCGAGGCCACGGGCGTCACCGGCGTGCGCGCCATCCGCATGCGCCTGGGCGCGCCGGACGCCTCGGGCCGCCAGACCCCGGAAGAGATCGACGGCGGCGACTTCGACCGCCCGGCCCAGTTGGTGGTCAAGGCCCTGGGCTTCGAGCCCGAGAACCTGCCCGAGCTGTGGTCGGCGCCCGACCTGAAGACCACCCGCTGGGGCACGGTCAAGGCCGACGTCCGCCACCAGATGACCAATCTGGACGGCGTGTTCGCGGCCGGCGACATCGTGCGCGGCGCCTCCCTCGTGGTCTGGGCGATCAAGGACGGCCGCGACGCCGCCGACGCCATGCACCGCTACCTGATGACCAAGACCGGCGCCTCGACGCTGATCGCGGCGGAGTAAGATCATGTCCGAGCACGACCTCTATCTGAAGAACCGCCAGCGCCTGATCGACGGCCACGCCTACGATCCCACCACCGAGCGCGACGCGTGCGGCGTGGGCCTGGTCTGCGCCATCGACGGCCAGCCGCGCCGCGAAGTCGTCGAACTGGCGATCAAGGCCCTCAAGGCCCTGTGGCACCGGGGCGCGGTCGACGCCGACGGCAAGACCGGCGACGGCGCCGGCGTGCTGGTCAGCGTTCCGCAGGACTTCTTCATCGACCAGGTACGCCGCACCGGCCACGCCCTGCGCCAGGGCCCGATCGCCGTCGGCCAGATCTTCCTGCCGCGCACCGACCTGGGCGCCCAGGAGGCCTGCCGCACCATCGTGGAAGCGGAAGCCCTGCGCTTCGGCTTCTACATCTATGGCTGGCGCCAGGTGCCGGTCGACACCTCGGTGATCGGCGAGAAGGCCAACGCCACCCGTCCCGAGATCGAGCAGATCATGCTGGCCGCCCCGGCCGGCCTGGAAGGCGAGGCCCTGGAGCGCGCCCTGTTCCTGTGCCGCAAGCGCATCGAAAAGCGCGTCCATTCCCAGAACCTGTCGGGCTTCTACATCTGCTCGTTCTCGGCCAAGTCCTTGATCTACAAGGGCATGTTCCTGGCCGAGCACATCGACGAGTTCTATCCGGACCTGAAGGACGAGCGGTTCAGCGCCGCGGTGGCGATCTTCCACCAGCGCTATTCGACCAACACCTTCCCCGAATGGCGCCTGGCCCAGCCGTTCCGGATGCTGGCCCACAATGGTGAGATCAACACCATCAAGGGCAACATCAACTGGATGAAGTCCCACGAGATCAAGATGGCGGCCGACGCCTTCGGCGAGTTCGGGGATGACGTGAAGCCGGTGATCCAGCCGGGCGGTTCGGACTCGGCCAACCTGGACAACACCTTCGAGGTGCTGGTCCGGGCCGGCCGCGACGCGCCGATGGCCAAGACCCTGCTGGTGCCGGAAGCCAACGGCCCGCACATGAAGGCCTCGCACAAGGCCCTCTACAGCTACTGCAACGCGGTGATGGAGCCGTGGGACGGCCCGGCCGCCCTGTGCGCCACCGACGGCCGCTGGGTCGTGGCCGGCAAGGACCGCTCGGGCCTGCGCCCGCTGCGCGTGGCCTATACCGACGACGGCCTGGTGATCATGGGCTCCGAGGCCGGCATGTGCGGCGTCGAGGAAAGCCGCATCACCCGCAAGCTGGCGATCTCGCCTGGCCGGATGATCGCCATCGACCTGGTCGGCGGCAAGCTCTACGGCGAAGACGACATCATCGACGAGCTGGCCGAGCGTCACCCCTACACCGACTGGCTGGGCAACATGGTCGATCTCGAAAAGGAGATCGGCCCGGGCCCCGAGCCGCGAAAGTACGGCCGCGAGGAACTGACCCGCCGCCAGGCCGCTGCCGGCTTCAGCCTCGAAGACCTGGAAATGGTCCTCGCGCCCATGGTCGAGGAAGGCAAGGAAGCCGTCGGCTCGATGGGCGACGACACGCCCCTGGCCGTGCTGTCGGAGAAGTACCGTCCGCTCAGCCACTTCTTCCGCCAGAACTTCAGCCAGGTGACCAACCCGCCGATCGATCCCCTGCGGGAGACCGGCGTCATGAGCCTGAAGACCCGGTTCAAGAACCTCGGCAACATCCTGGCCCAGGACGCGGCCCAGGCCGACGTCTACGTGCTGGAGAGCCCAGTCCTGACCACCGGCATGTACGAGCGCATCCACGGCCTGCTGGGCGAGAAGAGCGTGGTGGTCATCGACTGCACCATGCCGCTGCCCGTGCCGGAAGCCCGTCCGGGCGACGCCTTGCGCGCCAATCTGGACCGCATCCGGGCCGAGGCCGAGGACGCGGTGCTGCGCGGCTGCGGCGCCATCGTCCTGACCGACGAGGGCAGCCAGGCCGACCGCGTCGCCCTGCCGATGATCCTGGCCACCGGCGGCGTCCACGCCCACCTGGTCGCCAAGGGCTTGCGCTCGTACGTCTCGATCGTCGTCCGTTCGGCCGAGTGCCTGGACACCCACTATTTCGCGGTGCTGGTCGGCGTCGGCGCCACGGCGGTCAACGCCTACCTGGCCCAGGAAAGCTTCCAGGATCGCCTGGAGCGCGGCCTGATCGGCGACAAGTCGCTGCGCGACGTCTGCATCAACTTCAAGACGGCCATCGAGGGCGGCCTGCTGAAGATCATCTCCAAGATGGGCATCAGCGTCATCTCCTCGTACCGCGGCGGCTACAACTTCGAAGCCGTCGGCCTGTCGCGCGCCCTGGCCGCCGAGTTCTTCCCCGGCATGCCCTCGCGCATCTCGGGCATCGGCCTGGCTGGCCTGGAGTCCAAGGCGGTCGAGCTGCACCGCAAGGCCTGGGGCGAGGCGGCCGTGACCCTGCCGGTCGGCGGTCTCTACAAGCTGCGCCGCTCGGGCGAGGCCCACGCCTTCGAGGCGCGGCTGATCCACACCCTGCAGAGCGCCTGCGACACCGGCGACTTCGAGCTCTATCGCCGCTGGTCCAACGGCCTGCGCACCCAGAAGCCGATCCAGCTGCGCGATCTGCTGGACTGGCGCTCGGACCGCAACCCGATCTCGACCGACGACGTCGAGAGCGTCAACGAGATCCGCAAGCGCTTCGTCACGCCCGGCATGAGCCTGGGCGCCCTGGGCCCGGAGGCCCACGGGGCGCTGAACATCGCCATGAACCGCATCGGGGCCAAGTCGGTCTCGGGCGAGGGCGGCGAGGACAGCGCGCGCTACAAGCCCCTGCCCAACGGCGACAACCCCAACAGCGCCATCAAGCAGGTGGCCTCGGGCCGGTTCGGCGTCACCGCCGAATATCTGAACCAGTGCGTCGAGCTGGAGATCAAGGTCGCCCAGGGCGCCAAGCCCGGCGAGGGCGGGCAACTTCCTGGCTTCAAGGTCACCGAGATGATCGCGCGTCTGCGCCACGCCACCCCCGGCGTGATGCTGATCAGCCCGCCGCCGCACCACGACATCTATTCGATCGAGGACCTGGCCCAGCTCATCTATGACCTGAAGCAGATCAACCCGATCGCCCGCGTCACGGTGAAGCTGGTCGCCGCCACCGGCATCGGCGCGATCGCGGCCGGGGTCGCCAAGGCCAAGGCCGACGTGATCCTGGTGGCCGGCGGCGTCGGCGGCACGGGCGCCTCGTCCCAGACCTCGGTGAAGTACGCCGGCGGTCCGTGGGAGATGGGCCTGTCGGAAGCCAACCAGGTGCTGACGCTCAACAACCTGCGCCACTCCGTGGTCCTGCGGGCCGACGGCGGCATGCGCACGGGTCGCGACATCGTCATCGCCGCCATGCTGGGCGCCGAGGAGTTCGGCATCGGCACCGCCTCGCTGGTGGCCATGGGCTGCATCATGGTGCGCCAGTGCCACTCCAACACCTGTCCCGTGGGCGTCTGCACCCAGGACGAGGCCCTGCGCGCCAAGTTCACCGGCACGCCGGACAAGGTCATCAACCTCTTCACGTTCATCGCCGAAGAGGTTCGCGAGATCCTGGCGGGCCTGGGCTTCAAGTCGCTGCAGGAAATCGTCGGCCGCACCGACCTGCTGGCGCAGGTGTCGCGCGGCGGCGAGCACCTGGACGACCTGGACCTCAACCCGCTGCTGGTCCGCGCCGATCCGGGCGCCAACAAGCCCTACAACACCGTGGTCGGCCGCAACGCCGTGCCGGACACGCTGGACGCCCAGATCGTCCGCGACGCCGCCCCCCTGCTGGAGCGCGGCGAGAAGATGCAGCTGACCTACACGGTCCGCAGCACCGCCCGCTCGATCGGTTCGCGCACGTCCAGCCACATCGTGCGCAAGTTCGGCATGAAGGGCCTGCCCGCCGGCCACCTGACCGTCCAGCTCAAGGGCTCGGCCGGCCAGAGCCTGGGGGCCTTCGCGGTCCAGGGCCTGCGCATCGAACTGACCGGCGAGGCCAACGACTATGTCGGCAAGGGCCTGTCGGGCGCGACGATCGTCATCAAGCCGGCCCGCGGCCTCGCCGCGCCCGAGACCAACACCCTGATCGGCAACACCGTGCTGTTCGGGGCCACCTCGGGCCGCCTGTTCGCGGCCGGCCAGGCCGGCGAGCGCTTCGCCGTCCGCAACTCGGGCGCCACCGCGGTGGTCGAGGGCTGCGGCGCCAACGGTTGTGAGTACATGACCGGCGGCCAGGTGGTGATCCTGGGCCCGACGGGCGGCAACTTCGGGGCCGGCATGACCGGCGGCATGGCCTTCGTCCTCGACCAGCACGGCCGGTTCGAGAACCTTGTCAACCCGGACAGCATCCTGGTCCAGCGCCTGGCCTCGCCCTATTGGGAAGGCGTGCTGCGCTCGCTGCTGGCCGAACACGCCCGCGAGACGGACTCGGCCTTCGCCGAGAGCCTGATCCGCGACTGGGACCGGGTGCGGGACCTGTTCTGGCAGGTCTGCCCCAAGGAGATGGTCTCGCGGCTTCCGCAGCCTCTGGCGGCGGAAGAGGCGGTTCACGAGCGGGCTTAGGAAGCCGGGGGGAAGCCCCCTCCGACCCTCCGGGCCACCTCCCCCAGAGGGGGAGGATCTAGTG
>NZ_JBFUAW010000052.1:0-25900 GCF_056406095.1 Caulobacter sp. P1_D6
GTCAAGGACGGCGCGTCGCGCCGCCGCGACGCGGCCGCCRGAGGCGGTCCTTGACACGGCCAGACGCCAGAGCAGGCTCGCCRTCAAGGTTTYAAGGCGCGGCCTCGCCGCTGCGGGCGGTCTTTCRACGCCCCTACGTCCGTCATCCTCGGACTTGTTCCGAGGACCCCTGTGTCCGCCGTGCTGCCCGTCGGGGTGGGCCGCGACCTCACCGCTTTGCGCGTTCACGTTCTTCTCAGCTGAACGAGGGGTCCTCGGAACAAGTCCGAGGATGACGAGCGTTGGGGGTGATGGGCGTTGGGGTTGTGAGCGTGGGTCGCGGGACCTTCCGTCCCGCCCCGTCCCCAGCCTATCGTCCCCCACCAACACCAGGGGGATCCACATGCCGACACCCGCCCATCTCCGCCGCGCGACGCTCGCGCTGCTGGCCCTCTGCGCCGCCGCCCTGACCGCGCCCTCGGCCCAGGCGGCCGGCCCGCGCGAGAACGACCTCGCCCTGCCCATCGGCGGCAAGCCGGGCCCGCTGGACGCCATCACCGACGTGGCCGGGGTCGAGGTCGGGCAGACCACGCTGATCTCCGGTTCGGGCAAGCTCGTCCCCGGCAAGGGCCCCGTGCGCACCGGGGTGACGGTGGTCCTGCCGCGCGGCAAGGATGATCCCGACCCGGTGTTCGGGGCCTGGTTCGCCCTGAACGGCAACGGCGAGATGACCGGCACCACCTGGCTGCAGGAGGGCGGCTATCTGGAGGGGCCGGTGGCGATCACCAACACCCACAGCGTCGGGGTGGTGCGCGACGCGGTGATCCAGTGGGAGCTGTCGCGCAAGGCGGTGCTGCAGCCCTGGTGGCTGCCGGTGGTGGCCGAGACCTATGACGGCCTGCTCAACGACATCAACGGCTTCCACGTGAAGCCCGAGCACGTGCTGGCCGCGCTGGACGCCGCCAAGGGCGGGCCGGTCCAGGAGGGGGCGGTCGGCGGCGGCACGGGCATGGTCTGCCTGCACTTCAAGGGCGGGATCGGCACCGCCTCGCGGGTGCTGACGGCCAAGCAGGGCGGCTACACCGTCGGCGTGCTGGTGCAGTGCAATTTCGGCGGGCGCCCAGACCTGCGGATCGCCGGCGTCCCGGTCGGCGAGGCGATCCCCGACCTGATGCCCTGCGTCGCCAACGGCGCGCCCGCTCCGGCGGCCGCCCCGCGGCTGAAGCCCTGCGACGCGGCTCCCGCGCGGACCCAGTCCGAGGCGGAGACCGAACGCGAGCAGGGCTCGATCATCGTCGTCGTGGCCACCGACGCGCCGCTGCTGCCGCACCAGCTGAAGCGCCTGGCCACCCGGGTCGCGCTTGGCGTGGGGCGGCAGGGCGGCTTCGGCGGCAACGGCTCGGGCGACATCTTCATCGCCTTCTCGACGGCCAATCCCAAGGTCTGGGCGGCGGACGACGTGTCGTCGGTGAAGATGCTGAGCAACGACCAGATGGACCCGCTGTTCAAGGCCACTGCCCAGGCGACCGAGGCGGCCATCACCAACGCTCTGCTGGCCGGCGAGACCATGACCGGCGCCGACGACGTCCACGTGTACGCCATGCCGGTCGACCGGATGCTGGAGGCGATGAAGCGGTACGGGCGCGAGGTGAAGCGCTAGGGGATCTCCCCCGATGGACGCCCGCCGCCATCCCCGCCACAGTCCCCTCAGCCGGACCCCGACCCGGCGCGCCACGCGAGGGCCGGCATGGACTTCATGAAACTCCTGCGCAGCTTCGAGGAGTTCCTGTTCGAGGCGACGTCGTGGCTGGTCTTCTATCCGCTGACCCTGTGGCGGGTGCTGGTCCGGCCGCTGGAGACCATGGCCTATTCCGACGCCGAGCAGGGCGACGACGAGGCCGGGCGCTATGACGACGCCCTGACGCCGCCGCTGTTCCTGCTGGTCACCGTGGTGGCGATGAACCTGCTCGCCCTGGCCGCCCACATGCCCCAGCCGCGCGCGGCCGGGATGCTGGGGCATGCGGTCTTCAGCTCGCCCCAGAACGCGGCCCTGTTCCGCGCCCTGGTCTTCAGCCTGATCCCGCTGGTCGCCGCCGTCGCCCTGCTGCGCTTTCAAGGCGTGCGGCTGTCGCGCGAAACCCTGCGGCCGCCGTTCTACGCCCAGTGCTACCTGGCCGGGCCGTGCGCGGTGATCGTGATCGGCGGCGGGATCATCTTCCAGCGCCAGGACATCCCCAACGTCCTGGGCCTGGTGCTGATGCTGGCCGGGCTAGCCTGGTTCCTGACCGCCCAGACCCGCTGGTTCGCCAGCCGTCTGGAGATTGGGAGACTGCGCGCGGTGGGGCTGGCCGTCGGGGCGCTGGTCCTGGCCCTGGCGGCCTTCATCGCCATCATCATTCCCGTCGCCCTGTTCTGACCACCGATTTAGGAAACCAAGCTTCCTAAATCGGGTGACGCCGCCCGCGTCCTCCGTCTAGGGTCCCGGCCGAGTTCGGAGGAGAATCCCATGCGTCTTGGACTGGTGCTGGCCGCGATCGCGGCGCTGTCGGTTTCTCCCGCGTTCGCTCAGGACAAGACGCCTTATGAGGCCGTCGATCCGTTCATCGGCACCGGCGGCGACGGCCACACCTTCCCCGGCGCGGTCGCCCCGTTCGGCATGGTGCAACTGAGCCCCGACACCGACATCCTGCCGTTCAAGCAGAGCTACGCCCGCGCCGCCGGCTATCGCTACACCGACCCCACCATCCTGGGCTTCTCGCACACCCACTTCTCGGGCTCGGGCCACTCCGACCTCGGCGACATCCTGCTGGCCCCGGTCAGCGGCGAGGCCAAGCTGGAGCCGGGCGAGGCCGACAAGCCGGGCTCGGGCTACCGCTCGCGCTTCTCCCATGACGGCGAGGTCGCCCAGCCCGGCTACTACGCCGTGACCCTGACCGACAGCCAGGTGCGGGCCGAGCTGACGGCCGGCCTGCGCACCGGCATGCACCGCTACGCCTTCCAGAAGGGCGCGCGGGCCCAGGTGCTGCTCGACCTGCGCACCTCGATCTACAACTATCCGGGCAAGGTGTCGTGGTCGCGGATCCGCGTGGCCGAGGATGGCACGATCACCGGCATGCGCGAGACGCGCGGCTGGGCGCCGGGCCGCCAGCTCTATTTCGCCGTCCGCTTCGACCGGCCGCTGGTCGGCAAGGCGCTGTACAACAAGGAAGAGACCGTCCCCTACAAGGGCTTCGCCCAGCCGGGCCGCACAGCCTTCGACCGCGCCCAGATGGAGGGCCGGGCGCTGGTCGGCGTCTTCGACTTCGGGACCATCGACGGGCCGCTGGTCGCCAAGGTGGCCATCTCGTCGGTCAGCGAAGAGAACGCGATCCTGAACCTGTCCAGCGACGAGAAGGGCTTCGACTTCGACGGCCTGCGGGCCCGCACCCGGGCGGACTGGGAAAAGGCCTTGGGCGCGGTCGAGATCGCGGCGCCGGCCGATACGCGGACCAACGTCTACACCGCCCTCTATCACACCCTGCTGGCCCCCAGCGTGTTCAGCGACATCGACGGCCGCTATCGCGGGCCGGACAACGAGGTGCACACCGCCCAAACCTCCGATGGGAAGCGCTACACCTTCCACTCGACCTTTTCGCTGTGGGACACCTTCCGCGCCGAGCACCCGCTGCTGACCCTGGTCCAGCCGGAAAAGCGCACCAGCGACGTGGTCAACTCACTGATCGCCTCGCAACAGGAGAGCCCGTACGGGATCCTGCCGGTCTGGCAATTCCACGGCCAGGAGACCTGGACGATGATCGGCTATCACGCCGTGCCGGTGATCTCCGACGCCTACATGAAGGGCATCCGGGGCTTCGACGAGAAGGCGGCCCTGGACGCCATGGTCAAGAGCGCCACCTACGCCCCCTACGGTGGTCTGGGCGACTACATGACCCTGGGCTACGTGCCGATCGACAAGGAGCCGGAGGCCGCCTCCAAGACCGTCGAATACGCCTATGACGACTGGACCATCGCCCGCATGGCCAAGGCCATGGGCCGCGACGACGTCGCCGCCACCTTCGAGAAGCGGGCGGGGAACTGGCGCAACAGCTTCGACACGAAGACCGGCTTCCTGCGGGCCCGCAAGAGCGACGGGGCGTTCCGCACGCCGTTCGACCCGACGGCGATCAACTACGGCAGCGACTACACCGAGGGCAACGCCTGGCAGTATTCGTGGTTCGCGCCGCAGGACCTGGGCGGGCTGGTGGGCCTGATGGGCGGCGACGCGGCGACCGTGCGCAAGCTGGACGCCATGTTCGACTTCGACAATTCCAAGATCGACTACTCGCACGCCGAGGACATCGCCGGCCTGATCGGCCAGTACATCCACGGCAACGAGCCCAGCCACCACGTGGCCTACATGTACGATTACGCCGGCGCCCCGTGGCGCACCCAGGCCCGGCTGACCCAGATCGTGAAGTCGCAATACAAGCCCACGCCCGACGGTCTGTCGGGCAATGACGACCTGGGCCAGATGTCGGCCTGGCTGGTCTTCACTTCGCTGGGCTTCTATCCGGTCGCGCCGGGCTCGAACGAGTACGTGATCGGCCGGCCGTTCGTGGACAAGGCGGTGCTGAACCTCGAGGGCGGCAAGCGGTTCACGGTGCGGACGGTGGGGCTGTCGGACGGCGCGCCCTATGTCGGCGCGGTCGCCCTGAACGGCAAGCCGCTGACCAGGAGCTTCCTCCGCGACGCCGAGATCCGGGCCGGCGGCGAGCTGGTCTTCACGATGAGCGCCACGCCGAACAAGGCGTGGGCATCGGGGGTGAAGGATCGGCCGACGTCGATGACGGGATACGGGCGGTAAACGCTCTTCCCTCCCCCTCGTGGGGAGGGTGGCCCTGGCGGAGCCAGGGTCGGGTGGGGTTTGCCGAGTCAGCAGGCCCCACCCACCAGCTTCGCTGGTCCTCCCTCCCCACAAGGGGGAGGGAAGGTCGCGAACGCCCTTGATCCTACCGCGCCGGCGGCGCGGCCTGGACGCTGAAGTCGCCGATGGTGATCGCCGGGCCCTTGGGGGCGTTGGCGCCGTCGACGCGGACGAACGACACCACCAGCTGGCTGATCTGGCCCGGCGAGAGGCCGCGCAGGACGTCGGTGGCGGGCAGGACCAGCTTGGCCTTGCCGCTGCCTTCCGTCCCGCTGCCCCCGTGGTCGGCGTGGTCGCCGCCGCCCGCATGAAGGGCCCCGGCGATTTCGAAGGCCCCGACCGTGCCGATCAGGTGGCGTTCCTCGGGCGCGCCGCCCGACGTCGGCAGGTTGACATAGACCTTGTAGAAATAGCCGCCGGCCTTGCCGATCTCGGTCAGGGCGACCTCGTCGAGCACCACGTTCAGTTCGGTGGGGGCGGGGGTGCGCGGCGGAGCGGCGGCCAGGGCGCCGGCCTGCAGCTTGCCTTGCTGGCCCAGGGGAACGCTGACGCTGAACGAGCGGTCGTCCAGGGTCAGGGCGCCCTGGCTGTCGCCCAGCGAGATCACCCCGTCCAGCGCCTTTTCGCCGTTCATCGGCACGGCGCGCAGCGTCGGCCGGGCCGGGGTCCTGGGAGCCGGCGGCGTGGGCAGGCGCTGGTTGTCGTAGACGTAGCCCAGGGTCGTGGTGGTGTCGCGGGTCTGGACCTTGGCCATGCCCGGCGTGGTGGGGCCGTAGTTGAACCCGCCGTTCCAGTAGGAGTCGCTCGTCGCCGGCATGGTCCGTCCGCCGCCCGCCGAGATCCACGCGCACCACAGCCGGTCGATATTGCCGTGATGGACCCAGAAGATCGGGTCCTCCGGCGACAGCATGGTGGGCATGACCCCGCCGATGATGTTGTGCACCTGGTTGTGCGGCAGGCTCTCGATCTGCGGCTCCATCGGCGAGGGCCAGTTGCGCGGGAAGTTGACGTACTGCAGCTGGGTGAAGCCGTAGCCCAGGGCGCCCGAGACGTTGGTGTTCTTGCGCCAGACCCACAGCGGATTGCTGGCGTCGCCCGGCGTGGTGAATTCCTTGGGCAGGTTGGCGTTGGTGTAATAGTCCCAGTACGGCAGGTTGAAGCTCTGATCGCCCGAGATCGCCCGGATCTGCTGCTCGAACCGGTAGATGTAGCCCCGGTGCCAGGTCAGGAAGTAGGGCACGCCGTGCGGGCAGTAGCTCTTGTGGATGTTGGCCCAGTAGACCCAGCTGTTGGGATCGGAGGGGTTGGTGTTCGCCCGCATCTTCTTCACGGTGGCGACGAACTTGGCGTAGGACGGGGTGTTGACGAACGCCGCCCAGGAAGTCCGTGTGCGGACCGACTGGGCCAGCGCCTGATCCGCGCCCAGGCTTGCTGAAAGTCCGGCCGCGGCGAGACCCGCGCCCAGCATCGTGCGTCTGTCGAGCATGTCGCCCTCCCCTTGTATCGGGCGACCGTAGCGTCCTTTGGTTGTGTTTTGAAGGGGGCTCGCCGAAAAGTTCTGTCAGCGCGGCTTGAAGGCCAGGGCGTCGATCAGGACGCCCGGTCCGCGCGAGGTCACGACCACCCGGTGCGGGCCGTTGCCCAAGGTCAGGCCGGTCGCCGCCGTCAGTCGCCCGTCCAGCACGCCCTGGGCCCAGACCGCGTCGCCGGGCTCGCGCTTCAGGGCGATCTCGACCGGCGGGCCGCCGTCCACCGCCACCGCAAGCCGCAGGGCGTCGCCGGCGGTCAGGGGGAAGGTCGGGATCAGGTCCAGCGACAGGGTCCGAGACCCCGGCGGCAGGGTGATGTCGTAGGTGAGGGTCGAGCCGGCCGCGCCCGATTGCATCGAGCCCACGCCGCGACCCAGGCCGTCGACCCGCGTCCAGCCCGCGCTCGTGACCGTCTCGGCCTGGATCGCGATCGGCGCCCCGGGGTCGGGCGTGGCCGGCGACGCGGCCGGGGCCGGGCCGGCCTCGACCAACGAGGCGGCGGGCAGCACCGGCGGGGTCAGGCGGAACGACTTCCACTGGCCGTCGGCCGGCTCGACCGCCATCAGGCCCCGCCACTTCCCGCCGGCGATCTCGGTGTTGTAGCGGTCGGTCAAGGCCGCCAGCTCGGCGTCGGCCCTGCGGGCCAGGGCGCCGCGTCGCCGGGCTTCCAGCGGCGCCTCGTCGGCCAGGCGGTCGTGGGCCTCGGCGTCGAAGAAGCGGTGGTTGGCCGCCGCCGCGGCCTTCACCGGATAGGCGACCAGTTCGAAGAAGGCGTCCTGCTGTTCGCGCTTCAGCCGGGGGCCGACGGCGTCGACCCGGGCGACCAGGGCGTCGAAGGCGGCCAGGCGCGTGGCCGCCGCCTCCAGCGGCAGATCGCTCATCCGGGCCTTCTGACCGGGCAGCCACCATTGCAGGTGCTCGGGCTTGCGCTCGAGGTTGAGGCCGTACCAGGCGGTCATCAGGTCGGCGATCTCGGGCGCCGCCTCGGGGCCGAACTCCCGCGCCGACCAGCCGGCCAGGAAGCCCCGCCAACCGTCCTTGCGGAAGGCGTCGACGTCCCAGGCCATGGCCAGGAACAGCTCGGTGTTGATCTCGGCCGGCTTGAGGTCGCCGGCATTGGCCACCCACAGCCGCCGCGCGCCCTGGTCGTACGCCTGGCCCATCTGCTGCTGGATCAGGGCCGGCGGGGTGGTCGACAGCCAGATGTAGGACAGCGGCGCGCCCAGATAGGACAGGTGGTAATAGACCCCCGAACCGCCCGTCCGCTTGCGCTCGGCCGCGTCGGGGAACTGGCGGATGTAGCCGAAATTGTCGTCGGGCCAGACCAGGGTGACGTCGTCGGGGACCTTCAGCCCGCCGCGATAGACGTCCAGCACCTCCTTGTAGGGCGTGAACACCTGGGGCGCGCCCGCGACGCCGCGTTCGGCCAGCAGCCGGCGCTGGTCGGCGAAGATCGTCTCCAGCAGCGCCTTGCGGCTGGCCAGGTCGGTGGCCCCGACCATGCCGCTGTCGTGGATGCCGCGCATGCCCAGGGTGTAGAGGTTCTCGTACCCGCCGTTGGCCTGGACCCGCTCGCGCCAGTAGGCCAGCACCCCGTCCGGATTGGTCGCGTAGTTGTAGGTCTCGGCCGGTCCCTTCCACTCGCCGACATTGTTGCGCAGCATCGGCTCGGCGTGGGACGAGCCCATGACGATGGCGTAGCGGTCGGCCAGCTTGGCGTTGGTCGGGTCGCCGTTGAACGGGGCGGTGGTCGGGTGCATGGCCGGCCACAGGGTGTTGGCCTTCAGGCGCAGCAACAGGTCGAAGACCCTGGCGTAGGACTTGGGACCGATATTGCCGGTCTCGGGCTCGAACGTGTGGGCCGCCCAGGGCTGCAGCCCCCAGTCCTCGTCGTTGAGGAAGATCCCGCGATACCTGACCGAGGGCGGGCCGAAGCGCCGGGTCCCGGCGGCCACGTACAACTGGTCGCGATGGGGCGGCGGCACGTCGGCCCACCAGCGCCAGGGCGAGACGCCGATCGCCTGGGACAGCTCATAGACGCCGTAGGCCGTGCCCCGCCGGTCGCTGCCGACGATGACCAGGGCGCGGGGGACGCCGGGGGCAGGCTGGTCGACCACGGCGATGATGAAGCTTTCCCAGGCGCCCTTCAGGTCGCGGACGTCGAGCTTGCGGGTCGCGACCAGGCGGTCGATGGCGGGGTTGCGGCCCAGGGTCCCGATCCAGACCTGGGGACGGCCTGGGGCGCCGTCGTCGAGGCGGACGGTCGCCGAACGGTCCGTCACCTCGGTCAGGTCGTCGGCCAGGCCGTGGGCGGCCAGGCTGACCACCGGCGCGTCGTCCTGGCTCACGACCAGGTCGGCGATGGTGTTCGGAGCGACCAGCGGAAAGGCGCCGGCCGCGGGGCGGTCCAGGATCCAGGGCGAGGGGGAGGCCAGCGCGGTGGAGGCCCAGAGGCTGGCGATGAGGACGGTCGCGATCCGGACGATCGATGCCAGCACGTTTGCCTCCCGTGTCGCCTACGCGAACCGTTTCACAAAATGAGACGAAAGTTCACATGATGCAACGGATCACGGGCGGAGATCGTACCGGTGAACACTTGCCCCACCTGACCGCTGCGCGGTCTGTCGCGGCGAGGGGGCGGAGGACGAGAGCGCGGCGTCCTCTTCCTCCTGTGGGGGAAGAGGATCGCGAAGCGATCCGTAGGGGGCAGGTGCTCGCCGCACTGGGATTCCGGTGAGAGCCTTAGAACCCCAGGCACACCGGTTGCGTCACCACCATCACCGCTTCCTGCGAGAACCGTCGCTTATACGCCGCGCGCACGGCGTCCAGCCTGTCCTCGCCGCCGGCTCGGCCGGGCAGGGCCAGGATCACCACCTTCGATGGCTCGCGGACGATGACGCCGTCGGCGCCGCGCCACTGGCCGGCGGCGTCCAGCACGGTCAGGCCGGCGGGAAAGCGCGGGGTCAGTTCCTCATCGACGAAGCGGGCGAAGTCGGCTTCGGAGACGCCGACCTGGTCGCCGATGTCGCGGCCGAAGAACAGCTGGGCGGTGCGGCCGGGGCTCTGGCCCGCCGGGCAGGTCGCGGGCGCCAGGGTCGCGCAGCCGGAGAGCAAGGTCGCGCCGGCCGCCAGGGCCAACAGCGCGACCGGGCGCATCAGCCGCCCACCGCCAGGTCGTCGGCGTGGATCATCGGGCCTTCGGTGAAGCCCAGCTCGGCCTCGATGGCGTCGCTGCGCAGGCCGGCGATGCGGTGGGCGTCGCCGCTGTCGTAGCGGACCAGGCCCCGGGCGACCTCGCGACCGGTCTCGTCGCGCACGCGGACGGCGTCGCCCTTGTCGAACGGGCCCTCGACGGCGCGCACCCCGGCGCTGAGCAAGCTCTTGCCGTTGGCCAGGGCGGCGGCGGCCCCGGCGTCGACGGTCAGCCAGCCCTGGGGGGCCAGCGAGCCGGCGATCCAGGCCTTGTAGGCGGCGGCGGGCGAGGCGCCGGCCTCGATCACCGTGGCCAGGGCCCCATCCTCGATGGCCTGCAGCGGGGCGGGGCGCGAGCCCAGGGTGATCAGGGTGGCGCAGCCGGCGGCTCGGGCGATGCGGGCGGCGGCGATCTTGGTGGCCATGCCGCCGGTGCCGACCCCGGCCGAGGCGTTGGCGCCTTCGGCCATGCCGGCGATCTCGGGCGTGATCTCGCCGACCCGCTCGATGTGGGTGGCGGTCGGATCGCGGCGCGGATCGGCGGTGTAGAGGCCGTCGATGTCGGACAGCAGCACCAGCAGGTCGGCGCCGACCATCTGGGCCACGCGGGCGGCCAGACGGTCGTTGTCGCCGTAGCGGATCTCCTCGGTCACCACCGTGTCGTTCTCGTTGACCACGGGCACGACATTGAGGGCGATCAGGGTCTCGGCGGTGGCGCGGGCGTTCAGCCAGCGGCGGCGGGTCTCGGTGTCGTCGCGGGTCAGAAGGATCTGGGCGGCGACCACGCCGTGCGGCTCCAGCGCCTCTTCCCAGGCCCGCATCAGCACCGACTGGCCGGCGGCGGCGGCGGCCTGCTTCTCGGGCAGGGTCAGGGACTTGCGGCCCGTCAGGTTCAGGCGACGGCGGCCGAGCGCGACGGCGCCGGAGGACACCACCACCACCTGCTGGCCCCGGGCTCGCAACCGGGCGAGGTCGGCGCAGAAGGCGTCCAGCCAGCCCCGGTTAGCCGCGCCGGTGGCGGCGTCGACCAGCAGGGCCGAGCCGACCTTGAAGACGATGCGCTTGGCGCGCGTAAGCGCCCCCCCGGAAGCGGACATCAGGGCTGCCAGCCCCCGGGGGTTTCCTCCTCGGGGGCCTCGTCGATCGCCGCCTCGGCGGGGGTCTCGCCCCGGCGGATGCGCACCTGGATGAAGGCCGCGCGCAGCAGTTCAGTCACGCCCTTGCCGGACACGCCGGAGACCAGCATCGGCTTGATGCCGGAGACGGCCTCGAGCTCGGCGCGCTTGGCTTCCAGCGTCTCGGGATCCAACGCGTCGATCTTGTTCAGCGCCAGGATCTCGGACTTGTCGGCCAACTCGTCGCCATAGGCTTCCAGCTCGCCGCGGATCGTGGTCCAGGCGGTGGCGATGTCGTCCTGGGTGCCGTCCACCAGGTGGATCAGCACGGCCGAGCGTTCGACGTGGCCCAGGAACCGGGTGCCCAGCCCCGCGCCTTCCGACGCGCCCTCGATCAGACCGGGGATGTCGGCCATCACGAAGCGCTCGCTGGTCGACAGGTCGACCATGCCGAGGTTGGGCGTCAGGGTGGTGAACGGATAGTCGGCGATCTTCGGCTTGGCGGCGCTGGCGGCGGCCAGGAAGGTCGACTTGCCGGCGTTGGGCAGGCCGACCAGGCCGACGTCGGCGATCAGCTTCAGCCGCAGCCAGACCCACAGCTCCTCGCCCTCCTGACCGGGATTGGCGTATTTCGGGGCCTGGTTCACCGGGCCCTTGAAGTGCAGGTTGCCCCAGCCGCCGTTGCCGCCCTTGGCCAGGCGCAGGGTCATGCCGGCGGTGTCGAGGTCGGCGATCAGGGTCTCCTTGTCCTCCTCCAGCACCTGGGTGCCGACGGGGACCTTCAGGACGACGTCGTCGCCCGCCGCGCCGTGACGGGCGCGACCCATGCCGTGGATGCCCGTTCCGGCCTTGAAGTGTTGCTGGTAGCGGTAGTCGATCAGGGTGTTGAGGCCCTCGACCGCCTCGATCCAGACGTCGCCGCCTCGGCCGCCGTCCCCGCCGTCGGGGCCGCCGTATTCGATGTACTTCTCGCGTCGGAACGAGACCGCGCCGCCGCCGCCGTTGCCGGAGCGGACGTAGATTTTGCACTGGTCCAAGAATTTCATGAGCGTCTTTTGTCGCAAGGCGGCTTTCGCGTCGAGCCGAAACCGGTCCACGGCCAAGCCTTACAAGCGTTTAGGGACCGGAATCCGGCGGTTATAGCGTCGCTTTGCCGCGTCGAACCACGTTCGACATCGTGACGAAATGTTAAAAGAGATCATGCGACAAACGATCTCATGAGGAAACCGATAGGACCATTGCGCGGGGAGGGCGGACATTGACGACGATTTCTGACGCCGAATTTGCGCATGACCTCCAGGATCTGACGCTGCCGACCCTGTGTCGGAAGTACACCCACGAGGCGTCGCTCCATCGGAACATGCTGATGAGCCGGGGCACGGGGCTGGCTCCGGAGTGGCGCGACTTCCGCGCCTTCCTGAGCGCAATCGGTCGCCGCCCGACCGAAGAACACAATTTCATCCTGCTCAATCGCAACGAACGCACCTACGGTCCCGGACGGGCCCGGTGGATGACGCCTGACGAACAGGTCGTCCACGAGGAAGAGTTCGACCGCCAGCAGGCCGCCAAGAGCCGCGAAACCCACCAGCTGATGCACCAGGCCGCGGCGATGAAGCGCGCCAGCGCGCCCAACGCGGCCAATTTCGGCCAGTGGACGCCGATGGCCGGCCGCCAGGTCTCCTATACCGAGGTGGCCAAGCGCCTGGCGATCCCGATCAACGCGCTGAACAAGACCATGGCCGACGGCCGCACGGCCGACGAACTGGTCAAGCGCTCGGGCTCGGCCCAGGAGCTGATCAATCCGGACCTGCAGTGGCTGCCGCCGGACCCGACCCGCAAGGCCAACTTCTTCGAGGCCTTCCGCATCTGGCACATGCAGGTGCAGCCGCAGTTCGCCCGCGCCGCCACGCCGACTTTCCTGTTCCTCTACATCGCCCTGCCGGTGATGAAGGAGTGCCGGGACGAGCTGATGGGCCTGAACCTGTGGAACCCGCTGGGCCAGCGGGCCATGAACGCCCGCGACAGCCACGTGGCGTGGAAGAAGTACTGCGAGTTCATGCCCCGCGCCCAGGTGGCGATGATGGAAATCCCGATCTACGCGACCTATTCGCTGCTCAGCGACCTGGACGCCCTGTGCGAGCGGATCATCGTCGCCGAGAAGCGCTTCCGCGAAGGCCCGCAGAAGGTCGTCGCCACGCACCGCGCGGCGTAAGACCCTAAGCCAACCAGACCATCATCCGCGTCGGCACGGGTTCGGCCCGCGCCGTCGACGGCTTGTGCTCGACGACGCCCGTGTAGAGGAAGCCGGCCTTGACCAGCACCTGGCCCGAGGCCGGGTTGTCGGCGAAGTGGCCGGCGACGACCAGCTTCTTGCGCCAGTCCTGCTTGGCCCAGGCCAGGGCGCCCTGAGCGGCTTCCGTCGCCAGGCCGCGGCCCCAATAGGGCCGGCCGACCCAGTAGCCGATCTCCAGGTGACCGTCGGGCGGCGTGAAGAAGCCCAGCACCCCGACCACGCCCTCGTCCTCCAGGTCGATCACGAAGGTGGAGTCCTTGCGCCGGTCCTGGACCTGGCAGCGGGCGACGAAGCCGTCGGCGTCGCTCTGGCTGTAGGGCCAGGGCATGCGGGTGGTCATCTTGGCGATCGCATAGTCGCCGCACAGCGCCGCGATCCGCGCCGCGTCGTCGGCATGGGGAGCCCGCAGCGTCAGCCGCCGCGTCTCGATGATCGGACTCTTCTCGATCACGCACATCGCGCGCCTCCCGTACTCGGTCCTTCTAGGTGGGGACCGTGACGCTCGGATTTCAGGCCTGGGGTGCTTTTGCGGCCAAGAAATTTCGAGCGCGGACAAAACAAAAGCGGGGAGCCCGGCGTTCCGGACTCCCCGCTTAGGTTCGTCTGTCCGGATCGTCTTTCTTTGAGGAAAGCGCGACCCGGTTTCTACGAGGTTCGCGCTACTCGGCGGCTTGCGCCGGGGCAGCTACGTTCACGTAGGTCCGATTGTTGCGCTTGGTGACAAAAGCCACCGCGCCTTCGATAAGCGCGAAGAGGGTATGGTCCTTGCCCATGCCGACGTTCGCGCCCGGATAGAACTTGGTGCCGCGTTGGCGGATGATGATGTTGCCGGCGGCCACCTTCTGGCCACCGAACTTCTTCACGCCGAGACGACGGCCGGCCGAATCGCGACCGTTGGAGGACGAACCACCAGATTTCTTGTGAGCCATTGTGCTCTCCTGATCCTTAGAGGCGCAGCCGGTTAGGCTTCGCCGTCTTCCTTGGCCGCGGCCTTCTTAGGCGCGGCCTTCTTCTTCGGGGCGGCGGTCGGCTCGGCGTGTTCGACCACGGCGGCTTCAACCTTCGGCGAAGACTTGGTGGCCTTCTTCACGACGGTTTCGACTTCGACCTTGGCCGGAACCACGGCCGACACGGCGGCGTCGCCGAGGCCGCGAGCGCGGGCGTTCAGGATGACCTTCGGGGTCAGGTCGACGGTGCCGTCCCACTTGTCGGTCTTGCCGGCGCCGGCGACCGAGGTCACGCGGATGACCGACTCGGTCTGGCGGTGACCGCGGGTGCGGCGATAGCCCTGACGGCGGATCTTCTTGAAGATCTTCACCTTCTCACCCTTGCGGGTTTCGATCAGGGTGCCGGAGACGACAGCGCCGTCCACGAGAGGGGCGCCGACCGTCACGGCCTCGCCTTCGCCAAGCATCAGGACTTCGCCGAAAGCGACTTCCGCGCCCGGTTCACCGTCGAGCTTTTCGACAACCAGCAGGTCGCCGGCTTGGACCCGGTACTGCTTGCCGCCGGTTTTGATCACCGCGTACATAGGTTAGCGCCTTAAGAAACGTGCGTTCGCAAAATAGGGAACGCCCGCGAGGAGACCCGGCGGGCGAGAGGGGCGCACTTATACCGTCGAAAGTCGCCGAGTCAACGGCGACGGGGCGCCCGGCTTGACTAAAATCGCGACGCAGCCCTAGCCGCGCCAAACGTCCGGATAGGGCGGCATGGGGACGTCCAGGGCCTGCTCCAGCCGCCAGGCCTCGTCCTCGCCGTCGATCTCCAGGATCAGCCGCTCCAGCCGCTGGCGCACGCCCGGCCCGGCGAGCCAGTTGGAATAGGCCGCGTACTCGTCGTCGCCGCCAAGCGAGGACCGGGCGTTCGAGCGCCGGAAGATTTCCGAGTTGACGGCGTCGGCCAGGTGAAGCCCCGCCCGGGGCTCGTCGCTGGCCAGCCAGGCCGCCAGGCGCGCCTCGACCGGCTGGCCCAGACAGATCAGGCCACGCAGCCAGTCTTCGGCCTCCTCTTCTTCCGGCGAGGCGCGCAGGGCCTGGCGCCAAGCCAGGTCGAAGACCGCCACGATCGCCGCGCGCTCGTCCGCCGGCCAGCCCGGGAAGCCGCCGTAGGCGATCTTGCGGGCCAGGCTCTCTGGATCGCCGCCCAGATGGATCCGCGCCGGACCGCGCACGCAGAGCTCCAGGATGCGCGGCAGGAAATGCTTGTAGTCGTCCACCCCGCCGACCGTCGTCATGGCCCAGCCCATATAGCCGCCGAAGTCGTCGGCGGTGAGCTCGGCCAGGGGGCTGGTGGAGAGCCGGGCCAGGATTCGCTTCGGATCGCGACCGGGCGCGGCCTCCAGGGCGGTGGGGCGCCGGCAGCCCTGGAGGGCGATATAGACCGCATCCAGCGCGGTTTGCAGGTCGGGTTCCGGCGTCATGGCCGCGCTTCATATCATGGCGGACGGGATCTCGCGCACGAGGCGCGAGAGAGGCGCTGGTATGTTACTTTATAACAGGCTATAGCCGGTAACGTGAACACAACCTTCTTCGCCTCCGTCGCCGCCACCGGTTTCGCCGTGGCCTTCCTGCATGCGGCCTTGCCCACGCACTGGCTGCCGTTCGTGCTGGTGGGGCGCGCCCAGAAGTGGACGACGGGCCGCACCCTGGGCGTCACCCTGCTGGCCGGGCTGGGCCATGTGGGCCTGACCATCCTGCTGGGCCTGGCGGTGGTGGCCGCGGGCCTGGTGGCCGAGCCGCACCTGGGCGGCTACTTCCACTGGATCGTCGGCGGGCTGATGGCGCTGATCGGCGCTTTCTATCTGATCCGCGGCCGTCACAAGCACGCGACCATGGACGGGACCCGCAAGTTCGCCTCGGACAAGGCGGCGATCACCGCCCTGGTGGTGCTGCTGACCCTGTCGCCGTGCGAGGCCTTCCTTCCTTACTACCTGGCGGGCATGGAGCATGGGGTGGTCGGCTTCGTCGTCCTGAGCGCCGTGCTGCTGACCGCGACCGCGGCGGGCATGCTGGTCTTCACCGGCCTCAGCCTGGCCGGCTTCAACCGCCTGGGCCTGGACCGGCTGGAGCAATATGAGGAACTGATCCTCGGCGGCGCCCTGATCGCCATCGGCGCGGCGGTGGCGTTCCTGAAGACCTAGCGCGGTTTAGAGGGATGGATCGGAGGCGCCCGCTTCCCCCCGGCCCCCATCGCTCCTAAATAGCCGCCATGACCCAGACATCTGCTCAACCGGGCGCCCAAACCGGCAAGATCCCCGTCACCGTGCTGACCGGCTATCTCGGCGCCGGCAAGACCACCCTGCTCAACCGCATCCTCACCGAGGAGCACGGCAAGCGCTACGCCGTGATCGTCAACGAGTTCGGCGAGGTGGGCATCGACAACGACCTGGTGGTCGGGGCCGACGAAGAAGTGTTCGAGATGAACAACGGCTGCGTCTGCTGCACGGTGCGCGGCGACCTGATCCGGGTCCTGCAGGGACTGATGAAGCGGAAAGGCGGCTTCGACGCCATCGTGGTCGAGACCACGGGCCTGGCCGATCCGGGCCCGGTGGCCCAGACCTTCTTCGTCGACGACGACGTCAAGGCCCGCACCTATCTGGACTCGGTCACCGCCGTGGTCGACGCCAAGCACATCCTGCTGCGCCTGGGTGATTCCAAGGAAGCGGTCGAGCAGATCGCCTTCGCCGACCAGATCGTGCTGAACAAGACCGACCTCGTCTCGGAAGACGACCTGCGCCACGTCGAGGCCCGCATCAAGCGGATCAACCCGCTGGCCCCGATCCACCGCGCCCAGCGCTCGAACGTCCCGCTCGAGGCGATCATCGGCAAGCACAGCTTCGACCTGGAGCGGATCACCGAGCTGGAGCCGGAGTTCCTGAACCCGGCCCACGGCGAAGCCGGCCACGTGCACGACGAGCACTGCGGCCACGACCACCATCACCACGACCATGACCACGGGCACGTGCATGACGAACACTGCGGTCACGATCACCACCATGGTCACGACCACAAGAGCGACATCCACGACGACGGCGTGAAGGGCATCTCCCTGACGCTGAATACGCCGGTCGACGGCCAGAAGATCACCGTCTGGCTCAACGACCTGCTGGCCAGGCGCGGTCCGGACATCCTGCGCGCCAAGGGCATCATCGACGTCAAGGGCGAGGAGCGCCGCCTGGTGTTCCAGGCCGTCCACATGATCCTGGAAGGCGACTTCCAGCGCCCGTGGACCGACAAGGACAACCGCTACAGCCGCATGGTGTTCATCGGCCGCGACCTGGACGAAGCCGAGCTGAAGGCCGGCTTCGAGGCGACGGCGGCTTAGTGCAAAAAGCCCTCCCCCAGTGGGGGAGGCGATCGCGCAGCGATCGGTTGGGGGGAGTTTTAGGATCGTCGATCCAGTAGCGGTCGAGACCGTATCACTCCCCCCTCCGTCGGCTTCGCCGACACCTCCCCCACAGGGGGAGGACCTGTAAGCTCTCTAGTGAATGTCCTCGTTGATGATCCCGATCTGGGTCCAGCCCTCGTTGTGGACCCGGTCGATCACGCCCATCAGCGCCTCGTAGGGCACGTCGGCCTGGGCGGTGACCATCAGGCGCTGATCCTTGCGGGGACCGGTCTGGCCGTCGGCGGCGAACCTGGCGCTCAGGTCCTGCGCCAGGGTCTTCAGGCTGGTGGGCCGGCCGGCCAGGAACAGCGCGCCCGAGTCCTGGATCGAGATGAACACGGGGTCCTTCGACGCGACCTTGTCCGAGGCCGGCGGCATGTCGAGCTTGATCGAGGTCACGGCCGTCGGCACGGCGACCATGAAGATGATCAGCAGCACCAGCAGGATGTCGACGAAGGGCGTGACGTTGATTTCGGAATTCTGGCGGATCGCATAGCGCCCGCCGCCGCCGTTGCCCGCAAGTCTTGCCGCCATGACCCGTCTCCTCTTCGAACCGCCAGGGGTGATTGAAGTTACAGGTGTAGTTTGCGGACTTTCTTACATTTGTAAAGCGTTGGGTCGCAGGCACGAAAAAGGGGCCGGACGCTGGCGTCCGGCCCCTGATTTCTGGCGATCGCCGAAGAGTCCTAGTGGATGTCTTCGTTGATCAGGCCGACCTTGTACCAGCCGGCGGTCTGCAGGGCGTTCAGCACGCCCATGAAGTCGGCATAGGTCACGTCGGCGTCGGCGCGGACCATGACGCGCTGGTCGTCCTTCGGGCCGGCTTGACCGGTCGCGTTGAACTTCTGGTCCAGATCGAACTGCAGGTTGTCCAGGCTGGTCTGCTTGTCGGCGACGTACAGGGCGCCCGACTTCTGGATCGAGATGAACACCGGCTCCTTCGGCTTCGGCGCGTCCGGCGGCGGGATCGTCGCGGGCGGCAGGTCCACCTTGATCGCCACGGTCGCCATCGGCACGGCGACCATGAAGATGATCAGCAGCACGAGCAGGATGTCGACGAAGGGCGTGACGTTGATGTCGGCGTTTTGGCCCAGCGAGTATTTGCCGCCGCCACCGCCGGAGAGTTTAGCCGCCATTGCCTGACTGTCTCCTAAGGGCCGCGTTCGTCGCGGTCCCGAAAATGTTAGATCGCCACGTCTGGCTCAGACGGGCGCGGAAGTAAAGCCCGAGGAGGCGCCGCAAAGGCAACCCCTTTTGTGACTCTTTTTGGCGGAACGGCGTTCAGATGACGGGTTCTCCAGCCCCGGCTCGCGTGGGGCGCGACTAGGCGCCCGCGTTCGGGCGGGGTATGGCGCGCGGATGATCTATTCCTTCGACGCCTATGTCACCGCCGCCCTGTTCGACCGCGCCGGCCGAGCCGCCTTCGCCCTGGGCGACGGGACGGTCCGATTCGAAGCCGCCATCGCGGGAGAGCCCGGTTTCGTCACCGTCGAGGCCCATTCGGGCGCCGTGCTGGCCGCCGCCGTCCACCCCTCGGGCCGCGGGATCGTCACCGGCGGCGACGACGGCAAGGTGGTCTGGAGCCGGCTCGAGGGCGACGAGGTGGCCGCCACCCTGATCGCCGAGGTCAAGGGCCGCTGGATCGAGCATGTCGCCGCCAGCGCCGCCTCGGGCCTGATCGCCTTCACCGCCGGCAAGGAGGCCCATGTCCGCGACTCGGCCGATCCGAAGTTCCTGCGCGTGTTCGCCCACGACAAGACCGTCTCGGGCCTGGCCTTCGACCCCAAGGGTCGTCGCCTGGCCACGGCCGGCTACGGCGGCGTCTCGCTGTGGTGGGCCAAGATCGAGGGCCAGAAGCCGCAGGTGATGAAGTGGGCCGGCAGCCACATCGCCGCGATGTTCAGCCCCGACGGCAAATTCCTGGTCTCGTCGATGCAGGAAAGCCAGCTGCACGGCTGGCGCCTGGCTGACGGCAAGGACATGCGGATGGGCGGCTATCCGGCCAAGATCAAGAGCCTGGCCTTCTTCGACAAGGGCGCCCTGATGGTCACGGCCGGGGCCAACGGCGCGGTGGTCTGGCCGTTCGCCGGCGCCAGCGGCCCGATGGGCAAGGAAGCCGCCGAGATCGGTTTCTCGCGCGATTCGATGGTGGTGCAGGTGGCCGGCGTCGAGGCCCTGCCGGTCGCCATCGCCGGCCAGGACAACGGCAAGATCTGGGGCGCCCACATGCGCTCGGGCCGCATCGAGACCCTGAAGGCCGAGAAGGGCGCGGCGATCAGCGCCCTGTCGGTCTCGGCCGACGGCTCGCGCCTGGCCTGGGGCGACGAGGACGGCGAGGCGGGGATCATCGCGATCCCGGCGATGGAGACGCGGTTCTAGGTCCTCCCCCTTTGGGGGAGGTGTCGGCGAAGCCGACGGAGGGGGGAGTGATCGGCAGGCGACATCCTGCAGGATTCAACGATCCTAAAACTCCCCCCACCGATCGCTGCGCGATCGCCTCCCCCACAGGGGGAGGGGTTCCGCGTTAGCCTAGTCCGCTCAACACCTTCACCACCGCCGCCACCGTGGCCTCGTCCGTGTCGCGCAGCCCGTCCTGCACGAAGCCCAGCTTGTAGGCCCGATCCTCGTGACCCTGGCCCAGGCCGTAGGTCATCGGCCCGCTGCACGAGCCGTGCACCTCGCGCACCCCGGTCCGCGCCACCAGCTGCGCGACGTTCGACGGATTGACCCCGCCGCCGGCCAGGATGGCGATGCGGCCGTCGGCCTTCTCGACCAGCGCCGCGATCGTCTCGGCCCCGGCCATGGCGTTCAGGGCGCAGCCCGAGGTCAGGATGCGTTCGAAGCCCAGATCGATGGCGATCTCCAGCGCGGCGAACGGATCGGGCGTCAGGTCGAAGGCCCGATGCAGGGTCACGCCCAGGCCCTCGGCGTGGGCGACCAGCATCGCCAGGGCGTCGGCGTCCAGTTCGCCCGACGGCAGGTTGGCGCCGATCACCACGCCCGCCAGGCCAGCCTCGCGCGTGGCGTCGATGTCGCGGAAGAAGGCGTCCAGGTCGCCGTCGTCATAGACGAAGTCGCCGTTGCGCGGCCGGATCATCGGATAGATCGGGATCGGCGCCTCGGCGGCGATGGCCATCAGGCCGGGCGCCGGGGTCAGGCCCTGGAGGGCCAGGGCCGAGCACAGCTCGATGCGATCCGCGCCACCGGCGATCGCCGCCGCCAGTCCGGCAGGCGTATCGACACAGACTTCCAGGATCACGCGGTCGGACATCTTGGCCTCTCCCAAGCTCGTGGTACGAGATTCGCAAACGGCGTTCTTGGAGCACACCCATGCTGAATCGCAGAGGCCTAATCGGCGCGTCCCTCGCAGGATCTGGCCTGGCCGGATCGGGGCTGATGGGCGCCGGAGGGGCCTCGGCCGCGGCCGGGAGCGCGGGCGGCATCCAGCTGACCAAGCCCTGCGTGATCTCCACCTGGGACTTCGGCGTGCCGGCCAACCAGGCGGCTTGGGCGATCCTCGGCAAGGGCGGTCGCGCGCTGGACGCGGTCGAGGCCGGGGCCCGCATCCCCGAGCAGGACCTGAAGAACCACAGCGTCGGCCGGGCCGGCTATCCCGACCGCGACGGCCACGTCTCGCTGGACGCCTCGATCATGGACGAGCAGGGCAATTGCGGCGCGGTCGCCGCCCTGGAGCACATCGCCCACCCGATCTCCGTGGCCCGGGCGGTGATGGAGAAGACCCCGCACGTCCTGCTGGTCGGGGCCGGCGCCCTGCAGTTCGCCCAGGAGCAGGGCTTTCCGCGCGAGGAGCTGCTGACCCCGGAATCCAAAGCCGCCTGGGAGGCCTGGAAGAAGGACGCCAAGTACGCGCCCAAGGCCAACAGCGAGGTCGGCGACTACGGCAAGACGTCCGGGCGACTGGGCACGCCCGGCGGGGCGGGCAATCACGACACGATCGGCATGCTGGCCCTGGACGCCCAGGGGAACCTGTCGGGGGCCTGCACCACCAGCGGCATGGCCTGGAAGCTGCGCGGCCGGGTCGGCGATTCGCCGATCGTCGGGGCGGGGCTCTATGTCGACAACGACGTCGGCGCGGCCACCTCGACCGGCGTCGGCGAAGAGGTGATCCGCAATGTCGGCAGCTTCCTGGTCGTCGAGCTCATGCGCCAGGGCCGCTCGCCCCAGGACGCCTGCAAGGAGGCCGTCGCGCGCATCCTGAAGAAAAAGCCGCAGGCCAAGGACATCCAGGTCGGCTTCCTGGCGCTCAGCAAGACGGGCGAGGTCGGGGCCTGGTCGATCCAGAAGGGCTTCAGCTACGCCCTGTGCGACGGGGCGCGGCAGGATCGGCTGGTGGCGGGGGAGAGCTTCTACTGAGGGCGCGCGTCGCAAGTCTGAAGACGCGAGGGGGCGTTTACCATCTCAGCGAGTAAAGCCGAAACCAATCGCCAGGATGTTTGCGGTGCAGCTTGGCGTTTAGTGGTGCGGCATGAGTGATCGGTATTTTTACAACGCGGATGACGAGTATACGGGACGCTCGACCAGCGGGGGCACGAACTGGGCGCCGCTGATCATGCTGGTGGCCGGACTGTGGGGATTAGACCTGCTGGCGAAGTGGTGCCGAGGCTTCCTCTACAGTCCCCATCCCCAACCCTATCAAATCATCGCGGACGTCTACCGCGTCCTGTTCGAGATGGCGGGCGGCGTGGGCGGGGCGTTCGTCCACTTGAACTCAACGCCCTATCACAATCTGAATGGCGTCATCCTTCTCGCTCTGACGATCATGATGGCGATCGGCATTCTCCATTTGCTCGGCCTCGCCGCCGGACGGCTGAGGATGAGGAAGAGAAGGCTGGCGAGCCTGATCGGCTTGGTCTTCGCGTTCCCGGCCTTGGTCGGCCTGTCCTGGTGGACCATCGTGGCGCTTTTCCATTGGCTGTTCGCGAAGGCAGGCTGAAGGCCGAGACCGTCCGCCAGGTCTCATCGCGGGTAGATTCAGATCGCTAAAGATTTCGACAGCGGGCGAGGGCTCTCCCGAGGCTTCCTACGGCTCCAATCTTCTGGAGCCATCCATGACCTCGACCCCCAACACCCGCCGCGCGCTGGCGGCCGGCCTCGCGAGCGCGGCGGCCCTGCTGCTGGCCGCCGCCGGCCCCGCCCGGGCGTCCGACCATCTGGACACGCCCAGCGTCATCGCCGATCCCCGGGCCGACATCGGCGACATCTTCGCCTGGACCTCGCCGGACGAGCGCAGGCTGAACCTGGTGATGGCGATCGTCGGCCACGGGTTCTCCAAGGACCTGGCCTACGTGTTCCACGTCGACAGCGGCGCGCGGTTCGGCAAGACGACCGCGACGACGACGATCTCCTGCCGGATCAACGGCGCGGAGACCCGCTGCGAGGCCGGCGGGGACGAGGTCCAGGGCGACGCCAGCCGCCCCGGCGGGCTGGAATCTCGCCACCGCCGCTTCCGGGTGTTCGCCGGCCTGCGCGACGATCCGTTCTTCAACAACGTCAAGGGCACGCGCGAGGCCTACGACTTCGCCGCCGCCGCGCTGAAGGCCGGCGCGCCGCTCGACGAGGCGGGCTGCCCGGCCTTCGACCAGGCGACCTCGGCGGGGATCCTCGACCGTTGGCGCCACACGCGCGGCGGGCCGGCCCAGAACCTGCTGGCGGGCTGGACGCCGGCCTCGCTGGTGATCTCGATCGACCTGCCGGCGGTGTCGCGTGGCGGCAAGCTGTTGGCGGTCTGGGGCGAGACCGTCGGGCCCAAGGGCCGCATCGACCGCATGGGCCGGCCGCTGACCGGCAACGCCCTGTTGGCCACCCTGGCGCCCGACGCCGTCAGCGACGCCCTGAAGGAGGCCTACAACCACGCCACGCCGGCGACGTCCGACGCCTTCATCCCCGAGATCGAGAAGACCCTGGGGCTATACGACGCCTTCGACGGCCAGTGCGGGGACGCGATGATCGCCGAGCGTTCGGCGGGGGCGTCGCGCTACCTGAACCTGGCGATCCTGCTGGCCGACGACCGGCTGTGGATCGACAGCGGCGCTGCGCGCTGCACGACCCTGTTCGCCGTGGAGCTGGCCGCCCTGGCCGGCCGCCGGGACCTGGTCGGCGACTGCGGGGGGCGGACGCCCAACTATGACGCCGTGGACGTCTACCGCTCGCTGCTGGCCACCGGCCGCCTGACGGGCGTCGACGACGGCGTCGACCATGACGACCACGTCCATTCCGACACCGTGTTCCCCTTCCTCGCCGCGCCCGACGGCCCGGCCTATCCCTCGCGCAAGGAGCCCTGACCATGGCCCTGTTCAAGATTTCCCTTCGCCGCGCCCTGCTGGCTGCCGGCGCCCTGGTCCTGGCCTGCGGACCCCAGGTCGCCGCCGCCCATGAGTTCTGGATCCAGCCCGAACGCTTCTGGCTGCCGGTCGACGCAGCCACCCCCATGACCTTGCAGGTCGGCACGGGGACCGAGCGCCAGCGCTCGCAGCTGCCGCCGCGCCGCGTGCTGCGGTTCGACGCCACGGCGTCGGGCGGCGAGGCGTTGGACCTGCGCCCGGGCCTGACCCTGGGCGCCCCGGACGCCGACGGCGCCCTGAGTTTCCCGCGGCCCGGCGCCTACGTCGTCACGCTGCGCAGCGACGCGAACGCCCAGAGCCACCAGTCGGCCGCCAGGTTCAACGCCTATGCCGAGGAAGAGGGACTGACCCCGGCTTTGGAGACGCGCGCCGCGAAGGGGCTGCAGGCCATCGACGCCTCCGAGCGCTACAGCCGCCAGACCAAGGCCCTGGTCCAGGTCGGCGACGGCGGGGACCAGAAGGTCGTCACCCGGCCTGTGGGCCTGACCCTGGAGATCGTGCCCGAGGTCAGCCCCTACGCCCTGCCGCGCCTGGCGGCCTTACCGGTGCGGGTGCTCTATGAAGGCCGGCCCCTGGCGGGGGCGCTGGTCAAGATCACCGACCTGGCCCATGACGCCGCGCCCCTGGAGCAGCATCGCACCGACGGCGAGGGCCGCGCCGGCTTCGCCATGCCCAGCGGCGGAACCTGGATGATGGACGTCGTCTGGACCAAGCCGCTGGTCGACGAAGGCGTCGACTTCGAGACCGTGTTCTCCAGCCTGAGCTTCGGCTTTCCCGCTCAATCTCGCTGAGGCTCCGAACGGCCGGCGGCGCGTTCGACACTCACCGGGGCCTACGACAGGAGATGGACTCATGCCAGGCAGAGACGACGGCGCGATCGTCCGCGCGGTGTTCGCGGCCTATGTCGCCAAGGATCGGGCCGCCATCGAGCGGTTGATCGGGCCGGACTTTCACTTCACCAGCCCGCTCGACAATCGCATCGATCGCGAGACCTATTTCGAGCGGTGCTGGCCCAACAGCGAACGGATCGAGGACTTCGATTTCGTCCGCTTCATGGCGGGCGAGGATCAGGTCGCGGTGACCTACGAGGCGCGATCGAAGGGTGGCAAGCGGTTCCGCAACACGGAGATTTTCAGCCTGCGCGACGGTCTGGTCGTAGAGGTCGAGGTCTATTTCGGATGGTCGCTGCCGCATCCCGCTTCGGCCGGCGGGTTCGTCGATCAGGCGTAGCGGCGCGTCGGCGAGACGGAGCGTCGGAAGTCGACGGGGCTCTGACCGTAGTGCTGGCGAAACGCCGCGCTGAAATGGCTGTGGCTGGAAAAGCCGAGGTCGAGGGCGAGGTCGGTCAGGTCCTCGCAATCGCCCAACAGGTCCAGGGCGCGGGCCAGGCGCAGGCGCAGCTGGTAGCGGTAGAGCGGCGCGCCCTCGGTCTGGGCGAAGACTTGGGTCAGATAGACGGGCGAGACGCCGACCTCGCCGGCGATCTCGCCCAGGGTCCAGCGGCGGGCCGGGTCGGAGGCCAGGACCAGTTTGGCGCGGTCGGCCAGCTTGCGGCGGCCGTGGCTGGCGGCCCGGGCCTGGGAGGCGCGCTCGCCCAGGGCGCGGCGGACCAGGCCCAGGGTCAGGGTCTCGGCCTGCAGCGGCTCCAAGGCTCGGCGCGCCAGGCCGTGCCGGAGCTGGGCGGCCAGGGCCTGGGCGTGCGGGTCGAGCCCCCGCGCCGGCCGCCGGAACACCGCTTGGCCGCCATTCTCCAGTTGTTCGATGGGAGACAGTTCGTTCAGCAGGTCATCGTCGATCGACACCGACAGGCAGGCGTCGCCGCCGCCGACCGGATGGCTGATCGCATAGTCCTGGCCGCGGTTGAAGAACACCACCTGGTTCGCCTCGGCCACCGCGTCCTGGCGGCCGACGTGGCGGACATAGGCGCCGCGATAGGGGAAGACCAGGTGGGTCGAGGCGGCGCACTCGCTGGGGCTTCTGTGACGACAGGCGCCGTCGCAGGCCACGTCGCGGACGCCGACCGTCGGGGTTTGCAGGAGCAGGGTGACGGTGAGCTCGTTCATGCGTCCCGCTATCGGCGGGACGGGGTCACGGGGGCAATAACCTGGGAGGTTATGGGCGCAAGGTCCTCCCCCTGTGGG
>NZ_JBFUAW010000053.1:0-24266 GCF_056406095.1 Caulobacter sp. P1_D6
ACGGCGGGCGGGCTCCCCAACGATGGGAGTCCCCGGACACGCTGAAGTAACCCCCTCCAGCCCAGTCCCGCTCGATCGCCCCCCGCCGCCGCATCGGTCGCTGGCCATGCGCCCTTTCCATGCGACGAGGTGGGATCAGGATACGGGCGGTCTGGAGGGGTGAGGACCAAATCGGGTCGAGAAAGTTCAGAGCGTTGAAATCGTGGGGGTTTGCTCGCTGAACGCCGAGGATAGACGCTCCTGCCCCTCCCTCTCCCCTCCGGGAGAGGCTACGAAACCGCCATGACCACCGACTCTGCCTCGATCACCCCCGCCGACCTGGCCGCCTCGCCCGACCTGGCCGAAGCCCTGCTGGCCCTGAACAACGCCCATGCGGTGGAGCTGTCGTGGCTGGAGCCGCCCCGGCTGGCGCATCTGGCGGCCGAGGCGTTCCTGGCCGAGCGGATCGGCCAGGCCGACGCCCTGCTCCTGGCCTTCGACCAGGACGCCGACTACGACAGCCCCAATTTCCTGTGGTTTCGCGAACGCTTCCCGCGCTTCGTCTATGTCGATCGCATCGTGGTGGCCGGCGAGGCTCGCGGCCGGGGTCACGCCCGCCGCCTCTACCAGACGCTATTCGAGCGGGCCCGCGCGGCGGGGCACGAGCGCGTCGTCTGCGAGGTCAATTCCAATCCGCCCAACCCCGCCTCGGACGCCTTCCACGCCGACCTCGGCTTCGGGGTGGTCGGGACCGGCGAGATCCACGGCGGAGAGAAGACGGTGACCTATCTGGCGCGGGATTTGGGGTGACGCCTCAACGACCCCACACTCCCATTTCGTCCATCATCCTCGGACTTGTTCCGAGGCCCCTATTCCGCCGCGAAGGCCGTGCAATGGCGCGCCGGCGCGCCATTGCACGGATACATCAGCTGATCGAGAGTCCTCAGAACAAGTTCGAAGATGACGGACATGGGGGATATTGAAAGACCGCCAGCAACGGCGAGGCCACACCTTGAAACCTTAGCGCCAAACCCCCGACCTACCAAGACTTTAAGGCGTTATCTTAGCGAATCCGGAAGTCACAGGAACAAACTTCAACCACTATTTCTATAAATTTGCGAACTTCTTGACCGGTGATAGATCGATTATCTTGTTCATTAGTTCTTTTATTTTAACCCTAGCCGGCGTTGCATCATAGCTTGTGCCCGCACCGACATGATCAACCCATTCAACGAGAATTTCCTCAATTTGATTCATTATGGGCTGTTGGTGAGTATAAACCGCAACGTAGGAGGCCGGCGTTATATCTCGAAGAATTATTCGGTCAGCAATTTTCATAAGCATTCGCAGCTGAGCAAGCTCAGAGGCGGGATTCATCGTAAATAACTGAGTTTCCAACTTCCCTCTCAGATCAATCGCAAAATGCGACAGCTCAAGTGCGGCGCGCGCGCTTGCCGCAGCCGCGCGTTGTCGATCTCGCCGAGGTAACCAGAGCGCAACAACAACCGCCAACGACGTCGCCGTGGCCGCGACCCCATCAACAGCAACCTGGACCCATTCAGGTTCGATCATAGCCTTGCCCTCCGACCCACCGCATCGCCATGACATAAACCACCGCCGCGATCCCCGCCCCCACGAACCACGCATAGTCGTAGAGGCCCGTCCACGGCGTCCCGATCCCCGCCGCCGACGGCAGGCCGGCCGCCTTCAGGAAGCCCGGCAGATTCGGCGCGACCCCGATGACGAAAGCCGCCACCGCCGCCAGATTCCAGCCCTTGAAATAGGTGTAGCGACCTGCCCGGTCGTACAGCGCCTCGACGTCCAGCCTGGCGCGGCGCAGCAGCCAGTAGTCGGCGATCAGGATGCCGGCCACCGGCCCCAGCAGGGCGCCGTAGCCGGTCAGCCAGACGAAGATGTAGCCCTGGGTGCTCTCCAGCAGCTTCCACGGCATGATCAGCACGCCGATGGCGGCGGTGATGTAGCCGCCCGTGCGGTAGCTGATCCGCTTGGGCCACAGGGCCGAGAAGTCGTAGGCGGGCCCGACCAGGTTGGCGGCGATGTTGCACGAGACGGTGTCGAGGCTGATGATCAGCAGGCCCACCAGCACCGCGATGCCGCCGATGTTGCCCGACAGCGCCACCGGGTCCCAGATCGGCTTGCCGTAGATCAGCACCGTGGCCGAGGTGACGATCACGCTCATGGTCGCCAGCAGGGCCATGGGGCCGGGCAGGCCCACGACCTGGCCGACGATCTGGTCGCGCTGGGTGCGGGCGAAGCGGGTGAAGTCGGGAATGTTCAGGGCCAGGGTCGCCCAGTAGCCGGTCATGGCGGTGACGGCCGGCCCGAAGTCCTTCCAGAACCGGCCGGCCTTGGCTCCGCCGGCGTCGTAGGCGCTGGGCTCGTGCAGGATCGGGCCGATGCCGCCGGCCTTGCTCAGCGCCCACCAGACCAGCAGGCCGCAGACCAGGATCTTCACCGGCGCGGTCCAGGTCTCGAGCTTGCGCACGGTCTCCAGGCCCTTGGTGACGAACAGCAGCTGGATGGCCCAGAAGGCGGCGAACGACAGCAGCTGGCCGACGCCGATGCCCAGCACGGGGACCATCGGCCCGACCAGGCTCTTGCCGACCATCACGCCCAGCAGGGTCAGCAGCGCCCCGCCGCCGATCCAGGTCTGGATGCCGTACCAGCCGCAGGCGACGATCGCCCGGGCCAGGGCCGGGGCCCGCGCCCCGCGCCAGCCGAACGAAGCCCGGGCGAGCACCGCGTAGGGCACGCCCCACTTGGCGCCGGCGTGGCCGATCAGCAGCATCGGGACCAGCACGATCACATTGCCCAGCAGCACGGCCCATACCGCCTGGCTCGCCGACATCCCCTGCTCGATCAGGCCCGCGGCCAGCATGTAGGCCGGCACGGCGATGACCATGCCCAGCCACAGGGCCGCGAAGTGCCGCGCCTTCCAGGTGCGCTGGGCGGCAGTGGTCGGCGCCAGGTCCGGGTTCCAAAGGGTGTTGCCGGCTTGGTCGTGATCCATGTCGCCCCCGCGATCGTGTGGTGGGCGGACCATCGACCGGTGTTCGGCGGAGGTCACGCGGAAAATTCGCCCTGGAGCGGTGAAGGCTGAATCGCCCTATGCGGAGGCTTCGTCTTCACGGCTCCATCGGGGGAGAGGCCATGAACGCCCTTATCGATTCCATCCGCAACGGCTTTGGCGGGCTCCTACGCTTCTCGGGGCGGGACCCGGCTGGACGCTTCTGGCCCTACGCCGGCGTCGTGATCGGCCTGATGTTTTTCGCCGCGTTCGCGACGATGGCGCCCATCATGAGCGGGGCGTTCGCGCGGATGCAGAGCTTCGCGGCCGAACACCCCGACCAGGCCACGGTCACCCGGGGACCGGGCTCCTATTCGATCCAGATCCAGGGGAACCACCCCGAGCTGATGCCCGACGTGACGCCGTTCTTCACGGTGATGCAGGTCGGGTGCGCGGTGGTCGTGCTGCTGCTGGCCGCGGCGGTGACCCGGCGGCTGCACGATCGCGGGCGGCGTGGCTGGTGGGGCCTGGCGCCCCTGCCCTTCCTGGTCGTGGGGATGACCGTCTTCCCACGGCTCTTCAAGACCACCTTGGCGGGCGAGATGACGCCAGCCTCGATGAGGCTGTTCGGCCTGATGTTCGCCAACAACCTGCTCTATCTCGGCTCGCTGGGACTGCTGATCTTTTTGCTGGCGGGCGCGAGCCAGCCGAAGGCGAACCGCTTCGGCCCGCCCGCGCCCTGAAGCGGCTTAGCCCATGCCGGCATAGGCCAGGGTCGCGAGCCCCGCCCCGAACACCAGGACCATGGCCACGATCCCGACCCGGCCCCACTGGATGCAGGGGCCCGCGTGCCGAAGCTCTGCGGCCTCGGGCTTGTTGATGTCGCACTTGTTGAAGAACACGGAACGCGCACGCACACGGGTCGCGAACACGGCGTCAGCCATGGCGATCTCTCCCTAACGAGGCCCGCTCCTCTGACGGGAGCGCAAGGCCACGGTTAACACGAAAACTCGCCTAACGAGCGACTTTCCTCGCGTTTCGGGGCGAAAATCGAGCCGGATCGCGCGTTTTCGTCGTCGAAACGACGCTCGAAGACGAAAAACGCGCGATTTTTCGAGAAACGGTCATTTCTCGAAATGGCTACTTCACGATGGTGTCGACCGTCTGCCGGGTGACCGCGTGATAGAGCGGTCGGGTCTTGGCGTAGATCCGCTTGGCGATAGGCTGGCCCCAGTCGCCCTGGGCCATCAGGTCCTTGAACAGCGGGGCGACGAACTTGCGGCGGCCCTGGTCGGTCAGGAAGGCCACCAGCGACGGCAGGGCCGCCTCGTAGCGGTTGGCCACGGCCAGCTCCAGCCAGACGAAGCGGATCTCGCTGTTGCCTTGGGCCGACAGGCCGAAGGCCTTGTCCAAGGCCGCCAGGCGTTCGTTGGACAGCGCGCGCGGCAGGCTGGCGATGAAGCGGGTGCGCTCGGGCGTGCTCCAGGCCTTCCACTTGGCGGCCGGGGCCGGCCCGCCCTTGGCGTAGGCGGCGGCCAGGGCGTCCACCGCCGGGAAGGCGGCCGACTTGATGTGCACGGCGTTGTCCGGCAGCCCGACCTCGTAGACCCACTTGTCGATGCCGATCTCGGCTTCCAGCTTGGGATCGCCCTTGATCAGGTTGGCCCGCAGGTCGGCGACGAAGCCGGCCGTGGTCTGCGACTGGAAGGCGTGGCGGGCGAAATAGGCCTTCAGATAGGCGTCCCAGCGCTCGCGGCCGACGGCCTTCTCGATGGTCCGCAGGAAGGTCGCGCCTTTCTGGTAGGCGATGTCGGTCATGCCGTCGTCGGGATCGCGGCCGGTCAGGTCCAGATGCAGGCGGGTGTCGGCGCCGGTCAGGCCGCCGGCGTCCTTGATCGCCTCCTGCAGGTCGCTCCAGCCCAGATCGGCCAGCATGTCGGCGCGTTCCTTGCCGTACAGCTTCTCCATGATCCGGTTTTCGAAATAGTCGGTGAAGCCCTCGTTCAGCCAGAAGTCGGACCAGGTGGCGTTGTTGACCAGGTTGCCCGACCACGAGTGCGCCAGCTCGTGCGCCACCAGGCTGACCAGCGAGCGGTCGCCGGCGATGATGGTCGGGGTGGCGAAGGTCAGGCGCGGATTTTCCATGCCGCCGAAGGGGAACGACGGCGGCAGGACCAGCAGGTCGTAGCGACCCCAGGCGTAGGGCCCGTAGAGGCTCTCGGCCGCCTCGACCATCTTCTCGACGTCGACCAGCTCATTGGCGGTCTTCTTCATCACCGACGGCTCGGTGTAGACGCCGGTCCGCTGGCCCAGCGGGGTGAAGGTCAGGTCGCCGACGGCGATGGCGATCAGGTACGAGGCGACCGGCTTGTCCATCTTGAACCGATAGGCGCGGCCGCCAGCGACCGGTTCGCCGTCCGGGGTCAGCATCTCGGCGCTCATCACCGCCTTCAGGCCTTCCGGCGCGACGATGCGGGCCGTCCAGGTCTGGCGGATGCCGGGGCTGTCCTGGGTGGGGATCCAGGTGCGGTTGAGGATCGCCTCGCCCTGGCTGAACAGGTAGGGCTTGGCCTTGCCCGCCGTCTGGGCCGGGGTCAGCCATTGCAGGGCCGCGCCGCCGGGGGCGCTGTCGTAGCTGATGACGATGCGCCTGGCGCCGTTCAGTTGCACGGTCAGAGGCGCGCCGAGGTTCGGATCGGCCTTGCCCAGGGTCCACGGCAGGGCCGCGCCCTTGTCGTCGGTGATCGCCTTGATCACCAGGCCCTTGCTGTCGAGCACCACTTCCTTGGCGTCCGGCGCGGCGGCGATGTCGAGGGCGGCCGTGCCGGTCATCTTCTGGCCGGCGAAGTCGGCGGTCAGGTCCAGGTCCACATGGGTGACCCGCGCCACCAGCGGCTGGGCGTAGGAGTGGATGTCGCGGGCTTCCGGCGTCGTCAGGATCGCCGGGATCGGCGGCGTGATCCGGGCCATGGCGGGCGCGGCGACGCCGCAGAGCAGAAGCGCCAGCAAGGCTGTGCGGGTCGTGGTCTTAAGCGAGGTCATGGGAAGCCGAGTCCATCTACGGCGAAGTGGTCCCCACCGTCTTAGCCCAGCTCTGTGCCCGGTCCAGGCCAATTAACCTACCGTTGTCATCCCGGGCGAAGCGAAGCGTAGACCCGGGACCGCCGGAAGCTCGGCGCTCAGGCATCGGTCCCGGATCGGCGCGCCACGCGCTTGTCCGGGATGACAGGGATTGGCGAAACCTAGTTCAGATACTCCAGCAGACTGGTCCCGCCCGTGTTGACGCTGCCGTCGCTGTTGAACAGCGAGGCCAGCTTGTCGGAGAGGTTCTGCACCTCGACCATCTTGTCGTAGAGGGCCGGGGTCCAGCCGGCGGCCTGGCGCTCCTCGTCGCTCATGGCGGCGTACTGGGTGATCAGGTTCTTGCCGAAGGCCGAGGGATCGGACCCCTTGGTGCTGGCGTAGGCGCTGGAGACGCTGTCGCGATTGCGGGCCTTCACCTCGGCCTCGGCCTGGGTGATCTCGTGCTCGGAGAACTGGTCGCCCTTGTTCAGGGCCACGGCGGCCAGCGAGCGGTCGTCGAACTTGGAGAAGTCGATCTCGCCGTCGTCGGGCGAGGTGGCCATGCCGTCCTTGGTCGCCGAGGCGTACTGCTTGTCCAGCACCGAGCGGACGTCCGAGGCGACCTTGCCGATGTCGCGGGTGCGCGGATTGGCGACCACGCCGCCGACGTCCTTCAGATAGGCCGCGACCGGGTCGCCGTCGATGCCGGTGGGCTGGACGCCGGGCTTGGCGGTGGCCTGCTTGAGGCCCTCGGTCAGGGCGGCCTTGTCCTTGGCCCACTGGGCCGTGCCCTTCTCCTCGGCGCCGGCGGCCTCGAGATTGGCCAGGGCCGCCTTGTAGAGTCCGGCATAGTCGCCGGTCACCCGCATGGCCGAGGCCGAGGCCGATAGGGCCGTATCGCGGTTGGCCTTCATCTGCAGGCTGGCGACCACCTGCTCCTCGATCGAGAACTTGCCGCCCTTGTTGCTGGCGATGGCGTAGAGGCTGCGCCGGTCCAGGCCCGACACGTCGATCGTCGCCTTGCCGTCCTTCAGGGCGCTGGTCGCCTTGGCGTCGGCCAGCAGCTTGTCCAGCGCCGAGCGGGCCGAGGCGACCACCGCGTCGGTGGTGCGGTTGTCGGTCTGGGCAGCCAGGGCGGCCTGGGCCTCAGCCGACAGGGTGACCTTGTCGCCGGAGCCGCTGGTCTTGGCCGCGGCGGTGCTGGACGCGTCGCTCGAGGCCGCCGTCGTCGCGGCCGTCGTGCTGGCCGTACTGGTGGCGAGATAGGGGTTCGCCGCATAACCGTTGGTGACGCTGCCGACCATGACGCCCTCGACAAATCGCCGCGAGATTACGAATCGCGACGGCCCTGAAACATCGGGTCAAATGGCGGGAACATGGTTAAAGGCGCATTAACCATGTCCGCAGGAGAGCCCCTACTCCGGCACGCTGACCTGAGTCACGGGCTGGATGTCGGTGAACTTGGCGACGTCGCCCAGCACCTCGGGGGCGCGAGGGCCGCCCAGGCTGGCGCCCAAGGCTTCGGGGCTCTCGAAGGTGAAGTTGACGATGACCACGAACGGGGCCGCGCCGCCGTCTGGTCCGGGCACGCCTTTCAGCACCTGCACGTCCGTCAGGCCCGTCGCGGTGAAGGCCTCCTTCACCAGCGGGATGTGAACGCTGTCGTAATAGGCCTGGTCGAACTTGGCGCCGGGCGTCGCGGGATAGAGCACGCTGAAGATGACCATGTCGCTTCCCTGAACTGGCGGCCTCGCCGATCGCGCGCCGTCCGAAGCTCAGTTAAGCATGCGTCCACCGTCTCGCCACGATCGCCGCGACGGCGCCTGCCTAGGCTTGAACATAGACCCAGGCGCGCAGCCCGGACGCCAGGACCACGTCGACACGCCTGTAGTCCGAGACCTCGTAGGTGTCGGCGGCCGCCAGTTCCTCGGCCGTGATCTCGAACACCATGCCCTCGACCGAGTCGTCGGGGTCATCGCTGGCCGCGACGATGGGGTGATGGTCGGCGCCGCTGGCGGCGATCACCGCCGGATCGGTGATCCGCACCATCGTGCGGCTGTAGCCGGGCAAGGCGTCGGCCGCGCCGGCCAGCAGCCGGCCGAAGGTTTCCAGCTGCACCTTTTCCAGTTGCAGGGTGCCGTACGAGAAGAGGCGGATCGGATCGGGCATGGCGCTTCCTGTATCGTGGACGGCGATGCTAGGCGACGCCATCGCCCCGGGCCATGATCAGCGCGACGAACCGCATCGCCGGCTCGGCGGACCGCGCCACCGGCCTCAGCGCGCGGCCCACAGCGCGCCGGTCGCCGCCTGCAGATCGCCGGAAACGCCGCGTCGCGCCAGGGACAGGCCCTCCAGCTCCACCCTGTCGGCGCGCAGGGTGCGCGGGTGGATGCTGTAGCCCAGCTGGTAGATGGCGCGGTCGGTCTTGGTGACGCCGTCCTCGATGAACACCGTCAGCACGCCGACCGGCACGCGCCCGGTCCCGGCCTTGCCGGCCTTCTTGCGCAGCCCCTTCTCGATCCAGCCGATCTCCAACCGGGGATTGCCGGTGGTCTCGACGCTGTCGGAGCGCAGCTCGGCGGGGAACCAGACGGTCTGGGTCTGGATCACCTGGCCGTCATTGACCGAGATCAGCCGAATGGTCTCGCCGCCCTTCTCGCGCGTGCCCGTCATCACGAAGGTCATTTTCCGCGCGGCGGCCTGGGCCTCGGCCCGCCGCTCGCTGGCGGCGACCGAACGCTCGCGGTCCTCGCGGACCCTTTCGCGGTGGCTGTCCCAAAAGCTGAGACCGGTGATCACCAGGGCGGCCACCGCCACGATCTCGGCCAGGGTCAGCCAGCGGATCGGCGGGCGCTTGGAGGGGGTCTCTTCGGTCATCGGGCCTCCGTTTGCGCGCGGCGGGGATGCAGGCTCATCCCGCGGCCTCGCCAAGAGCGCCTCGACGGTAGAGTGACCGCGCCCGCCCGTGAAGCCGTCAGTTCAGGCCTTGGCGGGCCGACGACGGCGCGGAACGCGAACCACGGCCTCGCCGTCCATGATCAGGTCGTCGCCGACCAGGCCTTCGCAGCGCAGGGTGACGCGCGCGCTGACCTCGTCGATGGCCGAGACCGTGACCCGGGCCGTCACCACGTCGCCGATGCGCACTGGCCGATGGAACGCCAGGGTCTGGCTCAGATAGATCGCGCCGGCGCCCGGCAGGATGGTGCCGACCACGGCCGACCCGAACGAGGCCGACAGCAGGCCGTGCGCGATCCGGCCGCGATAGGCGGTCTTGGACGCGAAGGCCTCGTCCATATGCACGGGGTTGAAGTCGTCCGAAGCCTCGGCGAAACGCTGGATGCGCTCCTCGGTGATGGGGACGTGCTTTTCCGCGGTCATCCCGACCGAGAGTTCTTCCAGGATATAGCCGCCGGAGGCGTGAGGTTGGATCATACCGCGCCGATAGCCATGATGCGGCGAGATGGCCAGCGAAATACGCATGAACCCGTCCGGTCCGACCCCCACGCCCGGGAGAGCGGCGTTCGAAGCCGGCCCGCCGAACTAAGGTGATTAACCGTTCCGCCTCCCGGACATCGCCCCATCTTCCTCCGCGCCTCGTCATGAGAGTGTAGCCGCGCGGCCTGCCAGCCGGTGGGCCTACAGCTTATCCGATGGAGACGAAGCATGAGCGCGGACAGCGGTTCTCCCATCACCCCCTCGGCCGAACCCCATGGGTGGCTGTGCACCGAAACCCTCCAGACGCGGTTCGGCGATTTCGCCTTCGAGAACGGCTATCCGGCTGGCGACACCGCCGAGCGCCTGTTCGAGCTGCGAACGCTGAATCGCGCCGTCGAGGTCTACACCACCCAGGTGATGCGGGTCGGCGAGATGGCGTTGAAGCAAGGCCTGCGGACGTTCGGCGCGACCCGGCCCAACCAGGTGGTGGTCTGGGAAAACCTGATGGACTCCGGCACGGTCCTGCTGACCGCCAACACCGAAACCGTCTACGCCATCGTCCATCTGGACCTGAAGGCCGACGGGCCGACGGTGATCGAGGCGCCGCCGCACATGCTGGGCGCGATCCAGGACGGCCTGCAGCGTTACATCACCGACATCGGACCGCTGGGCCCGGACAAGGGCCAGGGCGGCAAGTTCGTGGTCCTGCCGCCCGGTTTCGAAGGCGAGCCGCCGGCCGGTCATTTCGCGGCCTGGTCGCGAACCTACTCGGTCACCGTCTTCATGCGCGGCTTCCAGTCGGAGGGCAAAACCGACAAGCCCGTGGCCCTGATCAAGCAGACCAAGGTCTATCCGCTCGACAAGGCCGACGCGCCGCCGACGATGGAGTTCCTGAACGGTTCGGGCCAGGCTATCGACACCCTGTTCCCCGACAATTTCCGCTTCTTCGAACTGCTGGCCATGCTGGTGGACGAGGAGTCGGCCGAGAACTTCGACCCGCTGGAGCGCTCCCAGATGCAGGCGATCGGCATCGAGAAGGGCAAGCCGTTCGCGCCCGACGCCAAGGCCCGCGCCCTGCTGGAGGAAGCCGCGCGGCTGGGCGGGGCCATCGCCCGCGCCAACACCTTCGCCTCGCCCGCGCCGGGGGTGTTCTACTATCCTGACCGCCAATGGCAGGGAACGCCTCCCGGTCAGACCTACACCTTCACCGTCGACGGGATTCCCCAGGTCGACGCCCGCAACAACGTCTACTACATGGCCGCCGGCAACTCGCCGGCCATGATGGCCAAGAACGTCGGCCAGGGCTCGCAGTACCTGTGGACCTATCGCGACGCCGACGGCGCCTTCCTGGACGGGGCGAAGACCTACCGGCTCCACGTTCAGCCGGGCGTGCCGATCAACAACTTCTGGTCGGTCGTGGTCTATGACGCGCTCAGCCGGTCGGAACTGCAGACCGACAACCCCCTGCCGTCGATCAGCAGCCTGTCCAACCCGATCGTCAACGCCGACGGCTCGGTCGACATCGTCTTCGGACCTGACAAGCCGGCGGGCGAGACCAACTGGATCGGCACGGTTCCAGGCCGGGGCTGGTTCCCGATCTTCCGCTTCTACGGTCCCGAAGAGGCGTTCTTCGACAGGACCTGGAAGCTTGAGGACATCGCCGCCGTCGACTGAGACGGCGGTGAAGCCCCTAGTCCGCGTGACCCGGCCGGCGCGGGGTGGACCAGGCTTCCGAGACGTCGGCCAGGATCACGTCCAGGCAGTCGACGCTGACCTTCAGGTCGCCGCCGCCCGCGAAGGTCAGCAGCACGGCGCCGCCCGGGGCCTCGCCCGGCTCGAAGGCCACCGACAGCAGCTCGACCACCGCGCCCTTGGCGTCGCGACGCAGCTTGCGGGCCTGGACGCCGGTGACGTCGCCCAGCTGCAGGGCCGAGCGGATGCGCTGCCCCTTCCCCCCCTTTGCTTGGGCCCCCGACTCCCAGCGGAAGCGGTTGCAGGCCAGGGTCAGGGTGCGGGCCGAGGCGTCCCAGCGGATGTCGCCGATCTTGGCCACGGCGTCCTGCAGGGCGGCCGAGATCACCGCCAGGTCGTCGGCGTCCTGGGCCAGGAGCTTCAGACCCCCGTCTTTCTTGGGAGCCGCGTCAGTCATGGTCGAGGTCGCTTTCGGCTTCGCCCTTGATCCGGCGAACCTGGGCCCCGCAGGCGCCCAGCTTTTCTTCCAGCCGCTCGAAGCCGCGGTCCAGGTGGTAGATGCGGCTGACCGTGGTCTCGCCGCGCGCCACCAGGCCGGCGATCACCAGGCTGACCGAGGCGCGCAGATCGGTGGCCATGACCTCGGCGCCTTCCAGCCGCTCGACGCCGCGCACGCGGGCCTCGCCGCCCGACACCGAGATGTCGGCGCCCAGGCGCATCAGCTCGGGGGCGTGCATGAAGCGGTTCTCGAAGATGGTCTCGCGGATGTGGCTCTCGCCCTTGGCCGTGGTCATCAGGGCCATGAACTGGGCCTGCAGGTCGGTGGCGAAGCCCGGATAGGGCTGGGTCTCGACGTTCACCGCCTCCAGGCGGTGGCCGTTGCGCTTGATGATCACGCCGTCCTCGGTGCGGATCACGCCGCAGCCGGCCTCCTCCAGCTTGACCAGCAGGCTGTCGATCAGCTCGGGACGGGCGCGGGTCAGCTGGACCTCGCCGCCGGCCATGGCGGCGGCCACGGCGTAGGTGCCCATCTCGATCCGGTCGGGGATCACCGAGTGGGTCGCGCCGTGCAGCTTGGCGACGCCGGTGATGGTGATGGTGGGGGTCCCCGCCCCTTCCACCTTGGCGCCCATGGCGTTCAGGCAGATCTGCAGGTCCAGCAGCTCGGGCTCGCAGGCGGCGTTCTTGATCACCGTGACGCCGTCGGCCAGCACGGCGGCCAGCATGGCGTGCTCGGTGGCGCCCACCGAGACGAACGGGAATTCGATCTCCGCGCCCTTCAGGCCGCGCGGGGCCTGGGCGTAGACGTAGCCTTCGTGCAGGTCGATCTTGGCGCCCAGCGCCTCCAGGGCCTGCAGGTGCAGGTCGACGGGACGCGCGCCGATGGTGCAGCCGCCCGGCAGCGAGACCTTGGCCTGGCCGGTGCGGGCGATCAGCGGGCCCAGCACGTTGAACGAGGCGCGCATCTGGCGGACCAGGTCATAGGGCGCGAAGCCGCTGGTGATCTCGGCGGCGTGCAGCACCGTCTCCGAACCGTCCGGCCCCTCGCGCTCGTCGACGTTCGCGCCGAGGCGCGTCAGCAGCCTGCCCAGGAACTTGGTGTCGGCCAGGCGCGGCATGTTGGTCAGGCGCAGCGGCTGATCGGTCAGCAGGCTGGCCGCCATCAGCTTGATGGCCGAGTTCTTGGCGCCGCTCACCGGGATGATCCCGTTCAGCTGCGCGCCGCCGGTGATGGCGATACGATCCAATGAAAGTCCCTCGTCGCGCGGCCTTCGGGGGAATGTCGCCGCGCGGTCACATGTGAAAGGGCGGTTCTACTGGTTGCAAGAGCCCGCGCAAGGGGCTGCACCGATTCCTCAAGGTTCCTCCTCAGTCGGAGGGGGAATCGTCGTCCGAACGGGGCGATTCCGGCTTTGCCGTTGCGGCGGGGGCGGCTTTCCTACGGCGAAGATTGGTTCGCAGCGCCTGGGCCAGCCGCGCCTCGCGTTCGGCTTTTTCGTTATTGGGCTTGGGGTTATGGCTCATCTTTCCACAGGTGAAAGCGCTGCGACGATCGGTCAAGACGATTTAGCCTTTGCCAACCGCGTTTGGTTCGCTATACGCCCCCTCCTCTTCGCCGCGGTAGCTCAGTGGTAGAGCGCATCCTTGGTAAGGCTGAGGTCCAGGGTTCGAGTCCCTGTCGTGGCACCATGGAGACCCAAAGCAAATCAGTGCTTTGGGTCTCCACCACTCGCGAAGAGAACGTCATCGAAATCGCTCCAGCAAGCATATAGTAAGCAAGTGTGCGCTTGACGCCGCGTGGGCGCGCTTCCACGCGCCAATCGTCTCGCGGCGCGCGGGCAAAAGTTTGCTTTTTTCGACCTTGGAACGCTGAGGCGTGAGCGCATGATTTTCGCCCTGCCCCCTGCTCTCACCACAGAGAAGCGAGGAGGTTCACGGGGGAAATAGATCGCTGATAGAGGCTCGTCGCGACGCTCGCCACCAGCCAGATCGAGACGGCGTTTAATGCGCGATCTGCGTCTCACGTAGACCTACAAGCCGATCGAGAAGCTGAGCCTGACGATCGGCACGCGGCGCTTCGACTACGACAAGACCGTCTCGGGTCAGGTGCTGATCAGCAACTTCGTCACCCAGTCCTATGTCGGTCCGGCCGCTCAAGTCGACGCCAGTGCCAGCGGCTGGGTCAGCAAGTTCGCCATTCCGGAAGACTAATCTGCGTTCTCAATTCTCCTCAACGATCGCGAGACCCCACGCGGCCAGGTCAATTTTCTGCCCGCTGGCGACCTTCCTGTCTTGCAGCAATTCGGTGCCGGCTCGCGCCACTGTCAATTGCTGCGGCGTCGCGGAGTAATTGAATATGTATCGAACAGCATGTCCGTTCCTCAACGTCCCACCGCGAACGATCAGCGGGAATCGAACGCCGGCAAGGGTCGGCTCGACGCCGGCACGTTCGACCTCGCCAGCCATGATTTTCTGGATCATCGCGTCACTCGGCATGAAGCCGATGTAGCTGACTTCTCCCTTGCCCCACGTATTTCGGGTCATCGCCGCGTCTGCCGGCCAAGATGGATGTTTGTAACGTGCGACCACCTTGGCCGTCGTTGGCTGCAGCATCTCCATCCACCAGCGAGCCTTGTTGTCGGCCTCTCCCACACCGAACGGATCGCCATCGAGCGAGACATTCTCGGGCGTGGTGAACAGTTGATAGCTGACCCCCGCCGCCTGGGAAATCGCACCCGGCTGCGTCGCGTAACGGACCTTGACGTTTTCGTCCGAGAAGCCGCTCTTGAACGTATAGACCAGATGACCACCGCGTTTGGCGTAATCATTGAGCCGCGCGATTTCAGCATCGCTGGCCGCGTACAATGCGGGCACAATGATCAGCTTGTAATTATCGAGCTTCATCGTTGAATCGGGCGACAGGATATCGACTTCAACATTCATCCGGTAGAGCGCGTCATAGAATGGGCGCAGAACCTGATTATATTCGACGCCACTTGGCTTGAACGAATTGAACGCGCTCAGCGCCCTGTTGCTGACGTAAATCGCCACGCTGTTGCGCTTGGTCATCCCGGCAAGCTTTGGCCCCAGTCGCTTGAAGTCGGCGCCGACGGTGCTCGCCTCCTCGTAGACCGGATTGGGCTTGTAATCCTGCGTGAGCAACCCGCGCCAATAGGTCTCGATCGCGTTGGCGGTGGTCGCCCAATGCCAATACGCCACCATCTCCGCCCCGGAGGCGACGTGGCTAAAAGCCTGGAGGCGAAGCTGACCGGGATAAGGCGTCCATTGGGCCCAGCCCTGGGCCTGCGTTTCGATCACCAGATAATTTTGGCCATTCCGGATCGACCGCGCGAGGTCGCCGCCGAAGGCGATCTCCGTTCCCGTCAGCCTATCCTGGCTGGGATGATAGATGTCGATCCCGGCGATATCGAGGGGCTTGGCTGAATTCCAATGATCGACTTCCGGCTGGACGCCGTAGGAAGTCTCACGCCACCCCAGGTCAAAATTCTGCGTGAGAAATTGGTCGGGTCTGGCGTGGGCGCGGACGATCTTCGCCTGCCAGGTCAGGAAATCCGTGACGAGCCCGCGCTGGAACGCGGCGAATGCGTTGGACATGCTGGCGTTGATCGATGCGTTGGTTGAAGGGAAATCCTCCCAGCGATTGATCCGGTTGCTCCAATAGTTGAGGCCCCATGCGTCGTTCAATGCATCGAGGCTGGGCCACTTTTGCTTCATTTGAGCGACAAAAGCAGCCTGCACATTGGGACCGCTGCTGCCGTAGGCCTTGGTCTCATTGTCGAGCTGGTAGCCGATGACCGCCGGATGATCCTTTACATGATCGACCAGCGCCACGATTACGCGCTCGGCCGCCGCGCGGTAATCCGGATCACTGATGTCCATGTTCTGCCGGGGCCCATATTGCGCTCGAACGCCGTTGGGCCCGACAACAAGCACGTTGGGATGCTCCCGGGCGAGCCAGGTCGGGATCGCGTAAGTCGGCGTACCGACGATCACCTTGATGCCCTGCTTGTGCATCGCCGCCAGCACCCGATCGACGTGGCTGAAGTCGAACACGCCCGGCTGCGGTTCCAGCGTGCCCCAGGTGGACTCGGCGATCCGCACGACCGTTATCCCGGCCGCTTTCATCATCCGGGCGTCCTCATCGACACGGTCGACCGGCGTATATTCGTCGTAATAGGCGACGCCGTAGAGGATGGTGTCCGGCACTTGCGCCTGCGCCGACGCGACGCCGACTACGGCGCTCGCCAGCCAAAACGCCCCGCAAAACACCCCCCAAAACGATCTCATGGCACCCTCCATTTGTCGGACATAATAAATGTCCCAGCGGGCGATGCAATGGTGCGCTTGGCTCTGCCTGCGGGAACTTGCCGTGTTCAAGCTTATGTCAAACCCACTGAATTCGCTGAGAAACGATGATGACCGACAATACCGAGCGACCTTGGAAGCCCTCTTGTCCTGGATAAGGGTCTATAAGGAAGCGACGGTCTCACGCTGGATCCAACAACTGCTCGATCTGGGCCACTGCCGAAAAATGACGTTGCTCGGCCTAGCTGTTCCGGCCCCGTCGAATACGTTGGCAAGGATGTTGCGCCGGGGTCGGGATTAAGCCATTTGTCCGACAAGCAGAGAGCAGTCGGAGGTGAGACGACCATGCTTGATAAGGGCCTTGGCATGTCACGGCGTGGCCTGCTGCTCACGAGCGCCGCCGTCATTTTTGCGGGCCGCCAGCGCGCCCATGCTGCCGTTCGACTGAGCAAACCGGATCTTCTGGTGCGCGATGGGGACGCGACGGTGACTGTGTTCGCGCTTAGCGACCGCGCCTTCCGGGTCCGCGTCTCCCGGAACGCCGATCCCGACGATGCGGCCAGCGAGATGCTGGAGGGCTCGCCCTTGCGTCCCTTGGTCCGCAAAACCCGTCTTTCGGCGGGCGCACGCCTGGACGTCGCCCATGCGCGGTGCGACTGGGATGCGAAATCGCGATGCCTGTCATTCTTTGATCGCGACGGCGCCCTGCTCCTCGCCGAAGCGCCGGAAACTCGTCGCATCGACCCGCATAGGATCGGCGGCGAGCCGACGCAGGCGGTGACGCAGGGATTCGTGAGTCCGCTCGACGAGCGTCTGTATGGCACGGGCTGCTTCCAGGACGGCCATCTCAACATCCGCGGCCTGCCGCGGCGGCTTACCCAGGTCAACACGCAGATCAGCCAGCCATTCCTGTTGTCCAGCAAGGGCTATGGCCTGCTTTGGCACAATGACGGCATGGCGGAGATCAACACGCCCGGCCAGGCGATACCGCTCGTGCGCCAGACGGTGGCCGGCGCGGCGCAAACGACCGATGTCACGACGAGCGCCGGCAATGCGCGCGTCGAACGACGAGAGGCGGAATTCGCCGGGCGGTTCACCGTCACACGGAGGGGCGGCCACGCATTCCTGCTCGATCTTGGCCGGAAGATGTCGTCGCGCCATTATGTCGAAATCGATGGCAAGCCGGCGACCGACCTCGCCAGCCCGTGGCTGCCCCCTACGGCGAGTTTCCTGCGCGAACTGGAGCCGGGCGAGCATAGCGTTCTCGTCAGGGCGCTGCAGGAGGATGAGCCGGTCTTGACCTTCGGCCCGATCGAAGACCGCACGACCTGGTCGTCGCCCGTGTCCGAAGGAATAGACTATGTGGTCATCGCCGGGCCGGACGCGGCCGAAGTGATGGCGGGCTATCACGAGCTTCTCGGGCCGCAGCCGATGATGCCGTTGTGGGCGCTCGGCTACATCCACTGTCGCGAACGATTTCATTCGTCCGAAGAGATACTGGCGACCGCGCACGAGTTTCGCCGCCGCAAGCTGCCCTGCGACATGATGGTTCAGGATTGGCAGTATTGGGGCAAATACGGCTGGAACGCGATGCGCTTTGACGAGGATCACTATCCTGATCCCGCCGGGCTCGTGCGCGATCTCCATGCGCTGGACATGCGCTTGATGCTTTCGGTCTGGTCGAAGGTCGGAAAGGAAACCGAGCTTGGCAAGGAAGTGGCCGCCCGCGATTTCTATATTCCCAACACCGACTGGATCGACTTCTTCAATCCAGCCGCGGCACGCTTCTACGGCCAGACCCAGAACGATCGCCTTGCCTCGCTCGGGATCGACGCCTGGTGGCAGGATGCGACCGAACCGGAGAATGACGATCTGGTCGGACGCTCCATCTACGCCGCCCCCGGTCGAAAGCAGCCTGGCGAGAAGCGCCGCAATCTCTACTCCTTGCAGGTCAGCCGAGCCGTCTACGAGGCGCAGCGCGGCGCCTATCCCGACAAGCGGGTCATGATCCTCACGCGATCGGCCGCGCCCGGACAGCAGCGCTACGGGGCCGCGACCTGGTCCGGCGACATCGGCAATGATTGGGAGACGCTGCGCCGCCAGATCCCAGCCGGGCTAAACATGGCCGCGGCGGGCCAAGCTTGGTGGACGGTCGACGCAGGCGGTTTTTTCCGGCCGGGCGAGGGGCAATATACCGACCCGGCCTATCATGAGCGCTTCATTCGCTGGTTCCAGTTCGCGACGTTCCTGCCGATGCTGCGTGTCCACGGCTACATGACGGACACGGAGTTCTGGCGATTTGGCGAGACAGTCGAGGGCATTGCGCGGTCCTATCTCGAACTGCGATACCGGTTATTGCCCTATACGTACGCGCTTGCGGCGGAGGCGTCTTCCCGCGGCATGCCCGTCATTCGCCCTCTGACGTTCGACTTTTCCGACGATGCTGCGGCGCTGGATCAAGTTCATGCCTACATGTTCGGCCCCGCCATCCACGTGGCGCCGGTGGTCGCGCCGGATGCACGCGAGTGGGATGTCTATCTGCCGCGAACGGCCGGCGGCTGGTACGACTTCTGGACCGGTGTCCATCGCGAGGGCGGGCGAGAGCATCGGGTGCCGGCGGGCCTCGACCGGATGCCGCTCCATGTCCGCGCGGGCAGCATCCTGCCGCTCGGTCCGGTCCGCCAATCGACGGTGGACCTGGCGGGCGGCGACCTCGATCTGCTGGTTTATCCCGGACGTGACGCCGCGGCCACGCTCTATGACGACGATGGAACCTCCTATCGCTATGAGACCGGAGAAGCGGCGCGCACGGCGCTTGATTGGGACGACGCGACAGGAGCGTTGACGATCGGCACGCGCAGGGGCCGTTTTGCCGGCATGAAAGCGCAGCGGACGCTCCGCGCGCACCTCATGGGCCCGGAACGCGCGGCGCTCGCCTTCGGCCGGGCGCCCGAAGCTTCCTACACGGGGCAGGCTGTCAGACTCCTGTTGCGGCCGTAAGCGCGTCAAATTCTCCGCAAGGCTCACCTCCCCGGCGTCATTGGCCTCATCGACCAGACAGCGCACCAGGGCGGTCTTGGGGATCAACTTGCGCTTGGCCGGCAGGCGAAGGGCAAGGCGGCGGCTCTCCCCGGCGGTGACCAGCGCATTGCCGGCGCGGCCGTGTTCAGGCCTTGGTCGCCGCCCGGCACTTTTCGCGCATGCGGTCGAAGATCGGCTTCAGCGGGGTTCCGACGGCGGGCTGAGCCTCGACGTTGACCAGGTATTTCCGGAAGACCTTGCTCCTCGCCGCGCGGGGCGTCGGATGGAGCGGCCAGGTCGTCGGCTCGGGCGCGAGCGCCTCGGGCTCGGCGTGGCCGATGGCCGGCGACGGCACGCTGGGCGGCTCGAACACCTGATAGGGAAGGCCGGCCTGATTGATGTTGCGGAACAGTCGCTCGACATCCTTGCTCATCACGCCGGTCCTGTTCTGGCCCTCAGGAACTCGAGTTCCATGGCCTGGGGGCGGTGTAACCTTGACGGCCGTTAACCTCAATTGGATCAAGGCCTGACGGGACCTTGTGACGCACCCCGGGATCGTCGCTCCTGGGCGGCCCGTTCGGCCAGCAGACCCAGGGCCGCCGAGTAGTAATCCTCCCGCGCGGGCTTGAGTTTCTGCGCCGGCAGGTCGGCGACCAGGCGCGCCACCGCCTGCCCGCCCGGCGACAGGGGGAACGGCGCCTGGTCCCCGGTCTGAACGTCGACCCAGGCCGGCGGCGGCCAGTTCGCGCCCTCGTACCGTCGCCAGAAGCGCGCGGCGGTCGTCGCCGAAGCCTGACCCGTGACGCCGCCCCAGACCAGGTAGAGCGGTGCGCGAACCGCATCGAAGCCGAAGCGCGGCTGGCGTCCTGGATCGGGGGTGACAGCGCCCGACGCGTCTATCCGAACCCAGTCGGAGGGAAGGGTCTGCTGACCGAAACCCGCGTCGCGCGCCACGGTGAGACCGTCGCGGATCAGTCGCTCCCAGGGGCCGTCGGGATCGGCTGCGGCGAAATCCTGCAGGGCCGGCAGGATGAAATAGGACGGGTTGTAGATGACGGCGTCCTTCTGCTGGAACCCATTCATGCCCGGCAGCAGCACCCGGCGACCGCCGATGTCGGCGACCAGCCTCTGGGCGATAGCGGCGCGGATCGCCCTGGAATCGTTGGCGTAGCTCTGCTCCTTCCAGCGCCTGGAGGCGCGCAGAAGCGCCCAGGCGATGAGGATGTCGCCGTCGGTGGCGTTGTTGGGATCGGCGACCGCCGCGCCGGCTTTCGGATCATAGCGCCAACGGAACAGCCGCACGTCGTCGCGCATCAGGTTGACGCCGGTCCAGCCCCACAGGTGGTCGAACGTGGCGCGGTCGCCGTGCGCCTCGGCCAGCAGCATGCCGTAGCCCTGCCCCTCGCTGTGGCTGATCCCGCCGTTGCCGGTGTCGACCACCCGGCCGTCGGCGGTGACATAGGCGCTCTTGAAAGCGCCCCAGTCCTTGTGATCCTTCACCGCGCACGCCGTCTGGGGCAAGGCGAGCAGCAGCGCCGCCAGAAGGGCGGGCAAGGCCGAGCGCGCCCTAGACCCCGTGGCGGAACACCAGCGGGTCGGTGTGGCCCGCCACCCTGCGGACCCTGGAGAGGGGGCTGCCCTGGGCGAGCATCCATTGGCCATAGACGCCTTCCATGACCGCGGCGGCGCCGTCGGGCCAGACGACGTTGGAGGGATCCGAGAAGGCATTGGGGTAGGCTCCATGCACGATGCGGATGGCGTCGTCTTCGGGGAAAAGCCTGACCCAACCCCACTCGATGTCGCTCCAGGCCTCGTTCATCGCGGCCTCGAGATTCTCGACCGTGTCGGTCTTGGGCAGGGTCATGTTGTCGGCCATTCGGCGACCGATCTGGCGCAGGAAGCCGCGCACTTCGGCCGGCTCGGCGCCGATGTTCAGCTCCACCGCGAACGCCGAAAGGAACACGCGCCACTGCGGCGAGCAGCTTCGGACCGAGTGATAGGCGTGATCGAGCTTGCGTATGTCTTCAAGGGAGAGCGGGTCGGGTGGGTTGATGGTCATGGCGCCTGCCGCCCTCCAATCAATTGCTTGAGATAGAGCCTGGCCTTGGCCTCGTCGTAGTCGCCGAAGGTGTCGAAGCTGAGCGCGCCGCCCACCGTCGTCGCCCAACTCATCTGGTATTCGGCCGAGGCCGAGCCGGCCATGCCGAAGCCGCTCTCGCTGCGGGCCGGGAACCGGCTCTTGATGGTGCGATCGATCGAGGCCAGGGACTCCAGGGTTCCCTGCAGGTCGGGATCCAGCGGAAAGACGTCGGTCGCGTCCTCGCGATAGGTCTGGTAGCCGGGCGCCGCGCGCAGCTCGAAGTTCCAGGACGCGCGGTTCAGGACCATCTTGATCGGCAGGCTGACGCTGGTGAACTGCTGCGGGCTGAAATAGCCGCCGTGTCCCAGGGTGAAGAGGTTCTGGTTGGTGTCGTAGGCCTGGTGGTTGAGGTTGGCCCCGATCTGGAACTCGGCGGTCCGGGTCCGGTAGGGTCGGATATAGCCGCCGATGTTCATCTCCCAACTGCTGTTGTCGCCCACGTGGCGACCGTCGTAGCGGCTGGCCGAAAGGTCGGCGTAGAGGCCCGTGGCCTGGTTGTCGTAGGACAGGCCGCCGCCGGCGGTGGACCGCATCACCTGGCCCCATTCCTTGCCGGTCACCGGATCGACGGTGGCGGCGTAGCTGGTGACGCTGTCGGTGACCGGGCGGCGCTCGACCTTCAGCTTGGCGCGGGCGTTGCCGCCGATCGCCGGCGTCCAGCTCACCCCGCCCGCGGCCTCGACGCTCGAGAAGCCCAGGGGGGTCGTGCCGATGTCGGCGGTCAGGTCGCCGTTCGCGTAGCGCACGGCCACGGCGGCGCCCGAGGCGGTCTGCGGACCGGGATCGGGGACGTCCTCCTCGTCGATGATCGGCGTCCCGCCCGGCGGCACGGGTTCCTCCTGGTCGAGGATCGCGACGGCGGTGGGGATCGGGTTGGCGCCGAAGCGCTGGCGGGCGTCCAGCGAGGCCGTGCCCCCGTCGATCGCGATCGGCGCGACCTCGAACGACAACCGCCCACGCCCCAGCACCGAGGTCGAGAAACTGGCGACACCGGCGACTTCGCCCAGTTCGCTCAGCCCCGCCTCGCCCGAGCGTTGTCGGAAGGCGGCCGAGACGTCGACCTGCGGGGCGGCGTCGCGGCTGAGATCGGCGATCTGGCGGTCGATGCCGGCGGCCTTGGTTTCCTGGGGCGAGGTCGCGACCGGAGCGGCGCTCCGCTTGCCGACGCCAAAGGACGGGAAACCGAACAACGACGAGGACGAACTCGACGGCGGCGGCGGGGCGGCGGGAACGGCCGTGGCCGCCGGAGCGCCCCACGACGGCGTGGTGGTGGGCGCGCCCATTGGCGTGGAGGTCGGCGACAGCCAGGCGACAGGCGCGGCGGGGCGAGCGGACGGCTGCGGGCTGGATCGATCCAGGAAGGGATTGGCGCCCAGACCACCCACCGGCCCTCGCCCGCCGACGTCGCGGCCGCCCAGCGCCTTGGCGGTTTCCAAGGCTTCGAGGGCCGCGCGGCGATCGCCCGCCGCCGTCTCGATCCGGGCCCGCAGCAGGTAGAAGTCGGCGTTGTCCGGCGAGCGCGCCATGGCCAGGCGGAGGCTGTCGCGGGCCCGGGGCAGGTCGTTGCGGGCCAGGGCCGCCTCGGCGATCCCCGCCAGGGCCTCTGGGTCGCCCGGCTTGAGACGCAGCAGGGCCTCGTAGGTCCAGCTGGCCTCGTCGGGCATCTGACCGGTCAGGTAGAGCCGCCCCAGGGCCGACAGGATGCGCGGATGGTCGGGCGCGACCACCGAGGCCTGGGAAAGGCTGTCGAAGGCGCCGGCCAGGTCGCCGGACAGCCGCAGGCGGTCGGCCCGCTCCGCGGCCAGGGTCGCGGCCAGCCCCGCCACGGCGCGGCGGTTCTCGGGCGTGGGCGCGGCCTTGGTCGAGGCCTGGCGGATCAGGGCCGCGGCCTCGGCGTCCCGTCCGGCCTTGGCCAGCACCGAGACGAAGCCGTCATAGGCGGCGGGCGCGGCGGGGACGTCGACCATCAGGGCCTGCTGGGCCGCCGCCAGGGCGGGCTCAACATCGCCGAGGTCGTAGAGCGCTGACGCCGTCTCCCCGGCGGTCCCCATCGGCAGTCCGGGCTTGGCCAGCAGCGCCCGCAGGCTGCTGGTCGCCTCGTAGCCGCGCCCTGCGGCGGCGGCCTGGCGGGCCTGCTGGATCACCGCGCGATCCTGCAGCGACTGGGCCAGCGCCTGCATCGGGGCGGTGCGCTCGGCGGGCGGGATCCGATCCAGGGCGGCCAGGCCGTCGCGCGGCCGGTTGCGCTGGTCGGCCCACAGGGCGGCGGCGTGCAGGGGTTCGGCCCCGACGCTGGAGGCCAGGGGCGACATCAGCCCGTCGGCCGAACTGGTTTCGCCGCGTTCGAGCAGGAAGCGGGCGTAGTCGAGCCGCAGCCAGGGCTCGGACGGAAAGTCGGCCAAGGCGGCCTCGAAGGCCGCGCGGGCGCCGGTCAGGTCGCCCGCCGCCCAGGCTTCGTCGGCCTTGGCCTGGGCGATCCGCGCCCGGGTCGAGACCGAGCCCGTCGCGCCGCCGGGCTTGGCGGCCAGGGCTTCGGCCTCGGCGATCTTGCCCTGGGCGACCAGCACCTCGACCAGGCCGGTCTGGATGTCGGGCGAGCCCGGCGCGTTGCGCGCCGCCTGGCGGTAGGCGGTCTCGGCCTCGGCCAGACGGCCCTGCCGCGCCAGGGCGTCGCCGAGCAGTTGCTGGGCCAGGGCGACGTCGCGGCCGGAGCCGGCGGCGAGCGGCGCGACCAGGCGCTCGGCCTTGGCCGCGTCGCCGGCCGCCAGCGCGGCCTGGCCCGCGCGCAGGCCGCCGTAGAACCGCGCCGAAGCCAGCGCCTCGCTCCAACGGGCCCTGGCCTGGGGCGACCCGGCGCTGGCCCTGGCCAGCAGCGGCTCGGCCTCGGCGAAGCGCTCCTGGCGCAGGCGCACGACGCCCAGTCCTCCCAGCGCGTCCTGGTCATTGGGACGGACCTTGAGCGCGGCTTCGAAGTCGCGGCCGGCGGCGTCCAGCTGGCCCTTCTCGAGCGCCGCGAAGCCCGCCGCCCGCGAAGATGCGCCGCGGTCGACCGGCGCCGCCGGCCGGGGCGCGGGCTGAGGC
>NZ_JBFUAW010000054.1:0-43410 GCF_056406095.1 Caulobacter sp. P1_D6
ACCCAAGCCACCATCGACATCCCCACCCGGTGCCTGACCTTCCAGCTCAAGCTGATGGCCGCCCTCGAAGCGGCCTGGGCGAGCATCGAGGCCTCCACCAATCCCGTCCTGATCCGCCAGGCCCGCGACAAGGCCAAGGCGATCGGCGAGCTGGCCGCCATGGCCCGCAAGGTCGCCCTGATCGTCCCGACGCCGCGCGGCAAGCCGCAGCTGGCCGAAACGGCCGCCGCCGGCCTGCACGCCGCCCAGGGCGTGGCGAACCTGAGCGCGATGGTGATGGCCTCCAGGCCGACCGCCGCCCCGGACGCTCCCATAGCGGCGCAGGCCGAACACAGCCGCCGCGCGCTCGACAAGCTCAAGGGCGGAGGACGCGGGCGGCTGTGAAGAAGCCCTCCCTCCCCACAAGGGGGAGGGAAAGCGAGTTTGCCGGACGTTCTTCGCCAAGCGAACGGCGGGCCGCCTACCGCCGCCAGGTCACCTTGACGCCGAGGCCGTTGCGCAGCTGGGGCCGCAGTTCGACGGGCGGCCGCGGGGCGGCGGGGGCCACGACGGCGGGATTCCAGGTGAGCCGGTAGCGCACCAGATAGCCGTCGTGGTCCGACAGCCGCGACCCCGACCTGGAGGCGCCGAACAGGGTCTCGATCCGGATCGGCCGCACGGTCACCGGCCCGGCGCTGGCGAAGGCCTGCAGGTCCTGGGAGCCCAGCCAGGGCCGGGCCGCCGGATGACCCAGGGCCTGGCCCTCGCAGGGATCGGCGGCGCGGCTGCAGAATTCGCTGACCACCTGATACGGCCGCTCGGCGGACCGATAGTCGTAGCGGTCGGGGGCGTTGCGGACATTGAAGTCGCCGCCGACCAGCAGCGGCCGATCGACGTCGCGATGGGCCTTGATGAAGGCCGTCAGCTCTTCGGTCTGCAGGTTGTGGGCCCGCAGCGACCGGGCGATCGGCACCTTGGCGGCGCGGCGCGAATTGAGGTGGGTGTTGACGATGTCGATCTCGCCGGGCGCGCCGGGCAGCGCCAGGCGGGCCAGCATCACCCCCTTGTTGGCCAGGCAGTCCAGGCCGGCGCAGTAGCGGTAGGGCGTGTCCTCGACGTCCGTGATCGGCGCGTCGCTCAGCACGTGCAGGCCGGCGCCGGTGAACTTGCCCCAGCCCTCGCCGAACGACGGATAGCGCACCGTGGCGTAGCGCCGTCCGTTCTCCGGCCCCGCCCCCGAGGCCCGTTGGGAGCGGCTGGGCCCGCGCGCCCAGTAGCGGTAGCCGCTGGCCTTGACCAGGTCGTCGACCTCGCCGCGAAAACCTTCCTGGATCAGCACCACGTCGGGCTGGCGGCCGTCGCGCCGCATCGTCGCCAGTTCGGCCCCGATCGCCTTCAGGGCCTTGGCGCGACCGTTGGCCAACGGCCACGGCAGGCCCCGGACATTGTAGGTGAGCACGCTGATCTCGGTGCTGCGGGCGCCGCCGGGCGGGGCGGCCACGCCAACGCCGGACGAGGCGCCGAGATCGATCTCGTCGGGGGCCAGGACCGCCAGGGCGGGAACCAGGGCCAGAGTCGCCAAAGTCATCATTCGCCGCTCCCAGACATGCGGGCCGCTTCGAATGACGATCCAGACCGTTGTCGTCTTCGAGACAGCGCGTAGTTCAGACGCAGCCGGATGTGTACTGAGCTCTATTGCCGGCGAGGCTTGTCTCCACTGAGTCGGCGGCGGCGAAGTGAAGCAGATGCGAAGGTTTTATTTTTCCGACGGGAGGCGGACCCGTTTTTCCATGGGCGGCCAATCGGGATCGAAAGCCGACGTCGCCCTCCGGCGCCGATTGAGCCCGGCCATTTCACCCGCTAAGCCCTGCGGCATGACCGCCGCCCCCTACACCGACGCCGAGGTCGCCGACCTGGCCCGCCGCCTGCTGGACCACAGCCTGCCCAAGGCGCAGTGGACCCACGCCGCGCATCTGAGCGCCACCCTGCGCCTGGTCCGCACCCGGAACGAAGGCCTGGAGCGCGACATGCCGCGCATCATCCAGACCTACAACGTCGCGGTCGGCGGGGTGAACGACGACCACAACGGCTATCACGAGACCATCACCCAGGCTTACCTGGCCGCCGTCCGCGCCTTCGTCGCGACCCTGCCGGCCGGGACCTCCGACAGCGAGGCCTGCGCCCGCCTGCTGGCCACGCCGATGGGCGACAAGGCCTGGCCGCTGGGCTTCTGGTCGCGCGAGCGGCTGTTCAGCGTCGCGGCGCGCCGGGGCTGGGTCGAGCCGGACCTGGCGCCGCTGGAGGCTCCCGTCGAGGCCTCGGCGTGACCCTGTTCGCGACCCTCTATCTGGCCGTCCTGAACCTGGCGACCTTCGTGATCTTCGGGTTCGACAAGGCCGCCGCCGCCGACAAGGTCAACAGGGGCCGCTCGCGCGTGCCCGAGCGCGCCCTGCTGACCCTGGCCGCCCTGGGCGGCAGCCCCGGCGCCCTCCTGGCCCGCCCGGTGTTCCGCCACAAGACCCGCAAGCAGCCGTTCTCGGCCTGGCTGACGCTGATCATGTTCGTGCAGGCGGCGGCCGTGGTGGCGGGGCTGGCGCTGTGGTGGGCGCGCCACGGCGACCGATAAAGGCAAGACTCCGAACCCATCGCGTCCAAGGGTGTTCAAGGTTTCCCACCTTGCCAGCACGCGGGACTCGCGATGACCAAGACCGCCGCCCACTTCATCGCCGAAACCCTGGAAGCCGCGGGGGTCAAGCGCATCTACGGCGTGGCCGGCGACTCGCTCAACGGCTTCACCGACGCGCTGCGGGCGCGAGGAAAGATCGACTGGGTGCACGTGCGCCACGAGGAGGCGGCGGCCTTCGCCGCTGGAGCCGAGGCCCAACTGACGGGCCAGATCGCCGTCTGCGCCGGCAGCTGCGGCCCGGGCAACCTGCATTTGATCAACGGCCTGTTCGACGCCCAGCGCAGCGGCGCGCCGGTGCTGGCGATCGCCGCCCACATCCCCAGCACCGAGATCGGCATCGACTATTTCCAGGCCACCCATCCGGAGAGCCTGTTCAAGGACTGCAGCCACTATGTCGAGCTGGTCTCCCAGCCCGAGAACCTGCCGCAGGTGCTGGAGCGGGCCCTGCGCGTGGCGATCGCCCGCAAGGGCGTGGCCGTCGTGGTGATCTCCGGCGACGTGGCGCTGCGGCCGCTGGACGCCGCGCCGCCGACCTGGATCGCGCCCTCTCCGCCCCGGCTCGTTCCCCCGGACCGCGACGTCGCCGCCCTGGCCGAGATCCTCAACGACTCCCAGCGCATCACCCTGCTGTGCGGCATCGGCTGCGCGGGGGCCCGCGAGCAGGTCCTGGCCCTGGCGCAAGCGCTGAAGGCCCCGATCGTCCACGCCCTGCGCGGCAAGGAGTCGATCGAGCACGACAACCCCTACGACGTGGGCATGACCGGCTTCATCGGCTTTTCGTCGGGCTATGCGGCGATGAAGGCGTGCGACACCCTGGTGATCCTGGGTTCGGGCTTTCCCTATCGCCAGTTCTATCCCGACAAGGCCAGGGTGGTGCAGGTCGATGTCAGCCCGGAGGCCCTGGGCAACCGCCGCCGCATCGACCTGGGCCTGTTGGGCGACGTGGGCGAGACGCTGGACGCCCTGCTGCCCCGGCTGACCGTCAAGACCGACCGTCGCTTCCTGGACAAGGCGCTCGAGCACTACGCCAAGGCCCGCGAGGGGCTGGACGCCCTGGCCGCGATCCCGGACGGCGCCACGCAGATCCACCCGCAGCAGGTGTCGCGCGTGGTCAGCGACCTGGCGGCCCAGGACGCGATCTTCACCTGCGACGTCGGCACGCCCACCGTCTGGGCCGCCCGCTACCTGAAACTGAACGGCCGGCGTCGGCTGCTGGGATCGTTCAACCACGGCTCGATGGCCAATGCGATGCTCCAGGCGATCGGCGCCCAGGCGGCCTTTCCGGGTCGGCAGGTGGTGTCGATGTCCGGCGACGGCGGCTTCTCGATGATGATGGGCGACTTCATCAGCCTTTCCCAGCTGGGCCTGCCGGTGAAGGTGATCGTGCTCAACAACGGCACGCTGGGCTTCGTGGAGATGGAGATGAAGGCCGGCGGCTTCCTCGACACCGCCGTCGACCTGGTCAATCCCAACTTCGCCGCCATGGCCCAGGCCATGGGCGTGGAGGGCTTCCGCGTGGAGCACCCGCAGGACCTGGAAGCCTCGATCGCCAAGGCCTTCGCCCATCCGGGCCCGGCCCTGGTCGACGTGGTCAGCGCCCGCCAGGAACTGGTCATGCCGCCGAAGATCGCCGCCCGGGAAGCCCACAACTTCGGCGTCTTCGCGCTGAAGGCGGTGCTGGACGGCCGGGCCGGCGAACTGATCGACCTGGCGAAGGTGAACCTGCTGCGGTGAAGGCCGGGCCGGATGGCTGTTTTTCGCGCGCCCGGCTCCGCGCCGCTAGGGCTGGCGGGCGACGCTGTTGTCGACGCCGGAGATCTTGACCCGGGGTTCGCCGTCCGAGCGCCAGCGCACCTTGTTGCCCGTGCCCTCGACCTTGACCGGCGCGCCGGGCCGCAGGCCGATGGCGATCGTGCTGTCGGCGCCCGTCACGGTCAGGCTGGCGCAGGCGCCGGTGAAGGTCAGGACGTGGTCGACGCCGGCGACGAAGACGTCGCGCCCGTCGCACGGGATCGAGCGCTGCTGCTCCACGCCGCTGATGCGGATCGCGTCCTTCCCGGCACTGGCCGTTCCGACCTGGGCGGCGGCCGCCAGCGCGGCGATAAGCGTCATCATGATCGATCCTCGAGACGTTCGGGGTTTGAAGGGGCAGGCTAGCGGCCGAGCACAACGGGGGCGTGACCGCCTGTATCGCAAGACGCCGAAACCTCTGAAGGTTCCCGCCCCGGTTCGCGCAAAGCCCGCTTGACTGACGCGGGGGCGCTCGCCGCCTATGGCCCCACACCGCGTCGGAGCCCGCCATGATCGTCGTCCATCACCTGAACAACTCGCGCAGCCAGCGGGTGCTGTGGCTGCTGGAGGAGCTGGGCGTTCCCTACGAGGTCAAGCGCTACGAGCGCGACGCCAAGACCATGCTGGCCCCGCCCGAGCTGCGCGCCATCCACCCGCTGGGCAAGTCGCCAATTCTTACGGACGATGGGATCACCGACGGCGACAAGACCATCGCCGAGACCGGGGCGATCATCGAGTACGTGATCGAGACCTACGGCCAGGGCCGGCTGATCCCGGCGGCGGGGACGCCGGAGCGCCTGCGCTGGACCTACTGGCTGCACTACGCCGAGGGCTCGGCGATGACGCCGCTGCTGCTGAAGCTGGTGTTCACCGCCCTGCCGGCCCGCGCGCCGGGCCTGCTGAAGGGTCTGGTCAAGAGCATCGCCGCCAAGGCCCAGAGCGGCTTCGTCGACCCGCAGCTGAAGATGCACGTCGACTACTGGGACGCCGAGCTGGCCAAGAGTCCCTGGTTCGCCGGCCCGGACTTCACCGCCGCCGACATCATGATGAGCTTCCCGCTGGAAGCCGGCGCCGCGCGGGCCGGGGCGGCGTCCCGCCCGCATGTGAAGGCCTTCCTGGACCGCATCCACGCCCGCCCGGCCTATCGCAAGGCGCTGGAACGCGGCGGACCGTACGACTACGCGGGGTAGCTCCGCGGAGGGCATTGGAGCGCATTCGGAACAAGCGTCGCGCAAGCGCGCTTGATCCTGACCGCCAACGGGGTCAAGCTTCGCTTTAAGGGCGGGTACTTGCTTATCGCTAACGCGGCGCCTATCCTCTCAGCCCCCGGTCGTGCGCGCCAACGTCCGGGAGTCTTCCTCCCTCTGGGCGAACCGAGCTAAAATCCGCAATGGAAAAAGTGCCGATGACCGCCGGGGGTTACCAGACCCTCGACGAAGAACTGAAGCGTTTGAAGACGATCGAACGGCCGGCGGTGATCGCCGCGATTTCCGAGGCGCGCCAGCATGGCGACCTGTCGGAGAACGCCGAGTATCACGCCGCCAAGGAACGCCAGGGCTGGATCGAAGGCCGGATCGCCGAGATCGAGGACAAGATCGCGCGCGCCCAGATCATCGACGTCTCGAAACTGTCGGGCACCCAGGTGAAGTTCGGCGCGACGGTCAGCGTCGTCGACGAGGACACCGAGGAAGAAGCCCGCTACCAGATCGTCGGCGAACACGAGGCCGACGTGAAGTCGGGCCGCATCTCGCTGAGCTCGCCGCTGTCGCGCGCCATGATCGGCAAGGAAGTCGGCGAGGTGGTCGAGGTCAATACGCCAGGCGGCGTGAAGGCCTACGAGATCCTCAAGGTCGAGTGGGTCTAGCTTAAGCCCCATTCCAGGGACATTTGCGTACGAGGCGCCGGACAGCTTAGCTTGGCCGGCGCGTCGCTTTGCTATGGCCGGGATCACCGACGTGGTTGAAAAGAAAAACACCGAAGCGACGGAGCCGAAGGCCGCCAAGCCGCGCAAGGCTCCGGCCAGGGCGGGGGCGACGACGCCGGCCGCCGCGAAGGCCGCCAAGACGCCCCAGGTTGAAACGCCGGTCCCCGCCGAGACCTCGCCCGAGCCGCGGACGGCCGCGCGGCCGAAGTCGCGTCCCGGCGCCGTCGAGGCCCCGACGCCCGTCGAGACCGCGTCGCCCGAGCCGAAGACCAAGCCCGCGCCGCGTCGCAAGGCCGTCGCGCCGCCCGTTCCCGAGCCCGTCGCCCCGCCCGCCCCTGAAGTCCCCGAAGTCCCCGCCCGCGAACCCATCACCATCTGGGCGATCTCGGACGGCCGGGCCGGCATCGAGGCCCAGGCCGTGGGCCTGGCCGAGGCCGTGGCCCGCCAGGTCCCGGCGACGATCGTCGTCAAGCGCGTGGGCTGGAGCGGCCGGATCGGCCGCCTGCCCTGGTGGGCCAACTGGCTGCCCCGCCGCTGGCTGACCCCCGAAAGCGGCATCCAGGCCCCCTGGCCCGACCTGTGGATCGCCGCCGGCCGCGCCACCCTGCCCCTGTCGATCCGCGCCAAGCGCTGGTCGGGCGGCAAGACCTATGTCGTGCAGATCCAGGATCCGCGCGTGCCGGCCAACATGTTCGACCTGGTCATCCCGCCCCGCCACGACCGGCTGACCGGCGACAACGTGCTGCCGATCACCGGCTCGCCGCACCGGGTGACGAGCCAGCGGCTCGAAACGGAATACGAAAAATTCAAGGACCGCATCGACGGCCTGCCCCATCCCCGCGTGGCGGTGCTGCTGGGCGGCAAGTCCAAGGCCTTCGACCTGCCGGCCCTGCGCGCGGCCGAGATGGCCCACCAGATCCAGCTGCCGCTGGAGCAGGAGGGCGGCAGCCTGCTGATGACCTTCTCGCGGCGCACGCCCGACCCGGCCAAGGCCCTGCTGACGGCCCGCCTGCGGCATCTGCCGGGCATGATCTGGGACGGCGAAGGGGCCAACCCCTATTTCGCCTTCCTGGCGGCCGCCGACTACATCCTGGTCACCGAGGACTCCACCAACATGGCCACCGAGGCCGCCTCGACGGGCAAGCCGGTGTTCATCCTGAAGATGGACGGCGCGAGCCTGAAGTTCCGCCTGTTCCACCAGGAGCTGGAGAGCATGGGCGCGGCCCGTCCCTACGGCGGGGCCTTCCACGGCTGGACCTACGAGCCCGTCGACGAGACCGGCCGCGCGGCGGCCGAGATCGTGGCGCGGATGGACGCGCGAAGCGCGACGGGGGCGACGAACGCCTAGGGCGAGCCTGAACGTCACTTGCGCGCAATAGTTGTTCTTGTTATGTTCGCGGCATGACGGATCCAGCCGCCCCCGCGCCGCACACCGGAAAGGCTGCTCGCAACGAAGCGCGAAAGGCCTTCGCGACAACGGCCAACGCGCTCTCCATCGCCATATTGGTCACGATCTGGCTGCAGCCGATGCTGTCCGGCCGCGCCCCCGGCTTCAGCGGCCCGATCGCGGTCGGCGCCTTCATTGCGCTGCAAGCCCTGGCCCATTATGTTTTAAGCAGGGTGGAGGACTGAGCATGGACCCGCTCATCTACATGTCGCTGATCGCCCTGATGGGCGGCGTTCTGGCGTACGGGGTCTATTGGGCCTTCTCCAAGTTCGACCGTCGCTGACGCCAGCCTCCCCGATCTTCGCCGAACACCCGCCCCGCCCGAAACAACAACCTCAGCGAAGCTTTGCAGTTCATCTCGGCGGCGAAACTCTCTAAGTCTGCCCGCAGCGATTTGTCGGGGGACACCATGAAGAAATCACGTTTCGCCTTCGGGTCGGGCCTTGGCCTGGCCTTGGCGCTGGCCATGACCGCGCCCGGCGCGGCGCTGGCCACGGCCAAGGAGAAGCCGGCCGCCGAAGCCACGATCACCGCCGCCGAGCGCGCGGAGTTCCGCGCCGGGGTCCGACAGGCGGGCGAGACCATGGCCCTGCTGATGGATGCCTATCCCGCCGAATACGCCGAGCTCGAGACCAAGGTGATCCTCGGCGTGAAATCGGGCCAGATGGACCTGGCGGCCGTTCGCCAGATGTCGTTCGAGTGGGCCGCCAACCTGCGCGCGCGGGTGATGGCCAACGCCTCGAAGGCCTCGGACGCCGACCTGATCGCCATCGGCCGCCGCCAGCAGGAGATCATGCGCAAGCTGAGCGTCAGCAACGCCCGCGCCTGCTACGAATTCATGGAGCAGGGCGGCCTCAGCCAGGACAGCGCGGCCAATCTGGGCGCCGAAAGCCGGACCGAGATCGACAAGCTGGGGGGCATGCAGCTGCGCGCCGCCGCCGCCGCGACCAAGGCGCCGGTCGTGCGCCAGGAGGTCACCGAAGCCGAGATCAAGCCGATCCTGGAGGCCTTCCAGAAGAACGGCGGCGACATCCAGTGGCTGGCCGCCGTTGGCGACAAGGACAAGATGGGCAATTTCAGCGCCGACGAGCGCTGCACCAACGCCCAGCATTGGCTGGAGACGATCCTGGGCCAACCCGCGCCGATGTCCGCGCGCCTGCTGGCCAGCTAGGGCCGGGCTTGGCATGATGCGCCGGTGATCATCGCCGTCCTTCAGGCCCGCATGGGTTCCGAACGCCTGCCGGGCCGGCCGGGCATGCCGCTGGTCCGGGCCCCGCTGGTGGTGCGTCAGATCGAGCGGATGGCGCGGGCCCGGCGGGTGGACAGGATCGTGGTCTCGACCACCACCGACCCCGCCGACGACGCCCTGGAGGCCGTGGTCCGGCGCGAGGCGATCCCCGTCCATCGCGGCCCGCCCCAGGACGAGCTGGCCCGGCTGGCCGGCGCCCTGGAGGCCCATCCGGCCGACCACGTGGTGCGGGTGGGCGACGACAGCCCGCTGATCGATCCCGAGCTGATCGACGCGACCATCGAGCTGCACCTGTCCGAACAGGCCGACCACACCACCAACCGCTCGCCCGGCGCGGCCTATCCGGCCGGCCAGGGCGTGGAGGTGATCACCGCCGAGGGCCTTCGCCGGCTGGCCGCCGAGAACGCGGCGCCGCGGCTGAGGACGGGCGACGCGCCGGAGACCCCGCCGGCGCCCGTCCGCTGGTCGTCCCTGGCCCTGCTGGCCCAGCCCGACCAGGGCGAGGTGCGCTGGGCCGTCGAGAGCCCGGCCGACTACGCCTTCGTGGCGGCGGTCTATGACGCCCTCTATCCGGTGAACCGCGCTTTCACCTCGGACGACGTGCGCGCGCTGCTGGCGCGGCGCCCGGACCTGGCGACGTTCGGCGGGGTGAGGCGGCTGTGACCTCCTATCCCCACATCCTCTTCCTCGCCGACGCCGGCCCCGCCGTGGGCGGCGGCCATGTGATGCGCGGCCTGACCCTGGCGCGGGCGCTGGAGGAAGCGGGCGCGTCGTGCCAGTTCCTCGTCACCCCGGCGGGCAAGGCCGTGTTCGACGCCTTCGGCGGCGGCGTCTCGTACATCGAGACCTACGACATCACCCAGGCCGAGCTGGTGGACCGCGCGGCGAGCGTCGCGCGAAACGCCGACGCCGTGGTCATCGACCACTACGGCCTGTCCGCCGCCGACCATCGCGCCATCGCCGCCGGCCGTCCGACCCTGGTCATCGACGACCTGGCCGACCGCCCGCTGGCCGCCGACCTGGTGCTGGACTCCGGTCCGGCCCGCGCGGCGAGCGACTATGACGGCCTGGTCCCGCCGCACGCCGAGCTGCTGCTGGGTCCCAACCACGCCCCGGTCCGTCCCGCCTTCGCCGCCCTGCGCAAGGAGGCCCTGGCGCGCCGGGCCGACGCCCCGGCCGTGCGGCGCATCCTGGTCTCGCTGGGCCTGACCGACGTGCGCGGCGTCACCGGCCGGGTGGTGGACCTGATGCTGCCGCTCCTCAAGAAGGAAAATGGGGTGGGCGACGCGGTCCTGGAGGTCGTCCTCGGCTCCGGCGCCCCCAGCCTGCCGCGTCTGAGCGCGCTGGCCAGGACCGAGCCCCGCCTGGCCCTGCACGTCGACAGCCAGGACATGCCGCGGCTCACCCTGGAGGCCGACCTGGCCGTCGGGGCCGGCGGCTCGACCAGCTGGGAGCGCTGCGTCCTGGCCCTGCCCACCCTGCTGCTGGTGCTGGCCGCCAACCAGCGCGAGGCCAGCGCCACCCTGGCCGGCGCCGACGCCGTCCTGGCCCTGGACGTCGCCGATCCGGACTTCGACGCAGCCTTTACGGCCGCCCTGACCCGCCTGCTGGCCGACCCGCTGCTGCGCGACCGCCTCTCGGCCGCCTCGGCCGCGGTCTGCGACGGACGCGGCGCGGCGCGGGTCGCCGCGCACTTCCTGGAGGTGATCGCGCGCAAACAGGCTGGATAACGGCGTTTACCTCTCCCATCTTGGCCATGACCAAGGGGAGCCAGCGCATGAGCCATCCATCCGTCGTCGTCACCGGCGCCTCCACGGGCATCGGCTGGGCCGTGGCCAAGGTGCTGAGCCAGCAAGGCTTCCACGTGTTCGGCAGCGTGCGGAAGGCGGCCGACGCCGAGCGGCTGGTCGCGGCGTTCGGCGACAAGGTCACCCCCCTGCTGTTCGACGTCACCGACGAGGCCGCCGTGCGCGCCGCCGCGCGAACCGTCGAGGCCGCGCTGGACGGACGGCCCCTGGCGGGCCTGGTCAACAACGCGGGCGTCGCCGTGGCCGGCCCGCTGCTGCACCTGCCGATCGACGAGTGGCGCAAGCAGCTGGAGGTCAACCTGACCGGCGTGGTGATCGCCACCCAGGCCTTCGCGCCGCTGGTGGGCGCGCGCAAGCCGGCCGGCGGCAAGCCGGGCCGGATCGTCAACATCGGCTCGGTCGGCGGCCGCAACGCCAACCCGTTCATGGCCCCCTACTGCACCACCAAGTTCGGGCTGGAGGGGATGTCGGAATCCCTGCGCCGCGAGCTGCTGCCGTTCGGCGTCGACGTGATCGTGGTCGCCCCCGGCGCGGTCGCCACGCCCATCTGGGACAAGGCCGACGAGACCGACACCGCCGCCTACGCCAATACCGTCTACGCCCCGGCCCTGGAGCGGCTGCGCGCCTACATGCTGTCGATCGGCAAGTCGGGCCTGCCGCCCGAGCGGATCGGCGAGGCGGTCCACACCGCCTTGACCGTCGCCAGACCCAAGGTCCGCTACACGGTCTCGCCCGACCCGTTCCAGGTGTTCATGACCGAAGTTCTGCCCAAGCGGACCCTGGACCGGATCGTCGGCAAGCGGCTGGGCCTTCTGCCGAGCTAGCCTCTCGCCCCCTATCCGGCGGCTGTAATCAAACGTGATGAGACCTTATGCTGCAGTGCAGCATTATTGCCTCGGCCCGATAGTGGCTGCAGCGAGAGTGACGATGCCGGGCCTTGGTGAAACGACCGCGATGTTGGCGCGCCTGCGCCGGACGACGAAGACCCCTTTCTCGACGCCAGTGAACGGGTCCCTCGTCGAGACCATCGCTTTCGGGGAAAACTCCGGCGCGCTGCGCATGCTGTCCCACACGCCAGACGCGTTGGCGGCCGGCGCGCCCTTGGTCGTGGTGCTGCACGGCTGCACCCAGACCGCCGAGGGCCACGCGATCGCCGGCGGCTGGATCGCCCTGGCGGACCGCCTGGGCTTCGCCGTCCTGGCGCCCGAACAGGTCGCGGCCAACAATCCCAACCGCTGCTTCAACTGGTTCGAACCGGGCGACACCACGCGCGGACGGGGCGAGGCCGCCTCCATCGCGGCCATGATCGCCGCCATGGTCCGGGACCACGATTGCGATCCCCGACGGGTGTTCGTCACCGGACTGTCGGCGGGCGGCGCGATGACAGCCGTGATGCTGGCGACCTATCCCGAACTGTTCGCCGGCGGGGCGATCATCGCCGGCCTGGCCTACGGCGTGGCGCGCGGCGTGCCCGACGCTCTGCGGGTGATGGGACGAGGCGACGGTCGCGACGCGGCCGCGCTCGGAAACCTGGTGAAGCGCGGCGACGCCGCGCCGCTGCGACTGGCGATCTGGCAGGGCGACGCGGACTACACGGTCAACGCCGCCAACGCCCAGGACCTGGCCCAGCAGTGGACCACCGCCACGGGGCTGGCCAAGGCGCCCGTCGAGGTCGCCCGGCGGGGAAACCGGACGCGTTCGGTCTGGCGGAACGACACTCAAGACCATGGGGGCGGCTCGGTCGTCGAACTGAACATCGTCCACGGCCTAGGCCATGGAACGCCGCTGTCGACCAAGGGCGACGACGACGTGGGAACGCCCGCGCCTTACATGCTGGAGGCTGGCCTGTCCTCGACCCTGGAAATCGCCGACTTCTGGGGGTTGTCCACGAAAGAGGCGACAGCCAGGAGACCGACGCCGGACCCCGTCGCGCCGCCCGCCGACGCGGCGCGCCCCTCCCCTTCGGGCGCCCCGCCGACCGGCGTCGCCGCCCAGGTGATGGACGCGATCTCCGGCCACGTGCCGTCCCAGGTGCGCGACGTCATCGCGAAGGCCCTGCGCTCAGCTGGCCTGATGCGGTGAAGGTGTCGAACAGGCGACACAAGCAGACGCGAACGTGTCGCAAGTGATTGAAAGCCCGGAACAAACGATCGGTAGGCCCCGTTGCTGTGTCCGACAGTCTCCCTGACTGTTTTCATGGAGATAAAGACGATGGCCGACACCCCCAAGCTCGACGCCGTGGCCCTGCTCAAGGCCGATCACCGCAAGGTCGAGGACCTGTTCGCCAAGTTCGAAGCCGCCACCGGCGACGGCAAGAAGAAGGCCCTGGCCGAGCAGATCTGCCTGGAGCTGACCGTCCACACCAAGATCGAGGAGGACATCTTCTACCCGGCCTGCGAGGGCAAGGTGGAGGAGGACCTGCTGAAGGAAGCCTATGTCGAGCACGACGGCGCCAAGGTGCTGATCGCCGAGATCGAGGCGGGCGGCCCGGACGACGAATTCTACGACGCCAAGGTCAAGGTGCTGTCGGAGATGATCGAGCACCACGTCAAGGAAGAGGAGCAGCGCGTCGAGGGCATGTTCAGCCAGGCCCGCAAGGCCGGCCTCGACATGGACGCCCTCGGCGAGCAGATGGCCGCCGAGAAGGCGCAGCTGATCGCCGCCTACAAGAAGACCGGCTTGCCGACGCCGGAAACACCCACCCTCACCGCGACGACCCTGGCCTAACCGGCGAGCCTGGGCGGCCTACCCCGCCCAGGCCAACGGCCGAGCATGGCTTCAAAGGTCCCGGCGGCAGGCCGCCGGCTCAGACATTGGACCTGATCGTAGCCAGGTGGCGTCACCGGAGCGCCCGCGAAAAACCCGCGAAATCCCCAGAATAAATCGTCACCCAACCTCGCACCCGGGCGTGACGAAAACGTCATCGATCACGAATATGAAACGTTTCACTTGATCGAATTCGGCGACCGCTCGAGCGGATCGCCCACACGGGGGCATGACCATGAAGACGTCCATCTGGCTGGTTTCGAGCGCGCTTTACGCTGTGCTGGCCGCCCAACCGGCCCTGGCTCAGACCAGCGCCGCGCCGGCCGACCAGACCCTCGACGAGGTGGTGGTCACCGCCGAGCGCTTCGGCTCGGGCCTGGCCCGCGCGACCTTCACCCTGGGCGCCGAGGACATCCAGGAGCGTCCGATGGGCGCGGACGTCACCCAGGCCCTGGTCAAGGTTCCGGGCGTCCAGGTCTCGACCGGCGACGCGCGCGGCGGCAGCTTCTCGTTCGAGATCTACATGCGCGGCCTGACCGACGAGCAGATCGGCCTGACCCTGGACGGGATCCCGACCGGCGACAGCCGCTTCAACGGCGGCTCGCCGCCGCAGCGCTTCGTCGAAAGCAGCAATGTCAGCAAGATCACCGTCTCGCAGAGCGCCGGCGACATCGGCGCGCCGTCGCGCTTCGCCCTGGGCGGCTTCATCGACTTCGTCACCGACGCCCCGCGCAAGGCCTTCGGCGCGACGATCGAGGCTGGGCTCGGCTCGTTCGACTTCCGCCGCATCTACGGCCGCGTCGACAGCGGCGAGATCGCGCCGGGCCTGTCGGGCTACCTGACCTATTCGCACCAGGAGAACGACATCTGGGCGGGGCGCGAGAGCCGGGGTTCGGAGCGCGACCACTACGAGCTGAAGGTCGTGAAGGACTTCGACAACGGCTCGTTCGTGAAGGCGCGGGTCTCGTACAACGACCAGACCGACAACGACTTCAACATCGTCACCAAGGGCGAGTTCGAGGCCGCCCCGCGCAGCGACCGGGCGCTCGACGCCATCACCGGGATCCCGGCCAAGGACATCGACTTCGGGGGCGCCCTGGGCGGCTGGCGCAAGGACTGGCTGACCTATCTGAACGGCCATTTCAAGCTGACCGACACGGTCAGCCTGGACGTCAATCCGTACTACCAGACGCTGAACGGGGAATCCTTCCGCTACCAGGACCGCCAGCGCATCCTGGCCGGCGGCGACCCGCGCGCGGTGACCGGCTACAACGCCAACGGCGGCGCGATCCGCCCGGCCCTGACCACCCTGCGCAACAGCAACGTCGTGGGCGGTCCGGCCGACATGCGCGTCACCCCGCGCGACCGCGAGCGCTACGGCGCGACGGGCGAACTGAAGGCCTTGAACGTCTTCGGCTCGGGCCACGACCTGCGGATCGGCGGCTGGTGGGAAGGCGGCGATTCCAGCGAGAACCGCAACTTCTACCCGATCATCAATTCGGCCCAGAGCATCGCCTACGACCGCTCCAGGCTGAACTATGTGGAGTACCAGCGCACGGCCTCGGTCGAGACGACGATGCTGTACGCCCAGGACGAGTTCCGCGCCTTGGATGACAAGCTGAAGGTCGACCTGGGCCTGACCTGGTACGACGTCCGCTACGACGCCAAGTCGCCGCTGGAATACAAGGCCAACGTCAGGTTCTCGCAGCACTCGGACGTCAATCCGAAGATCGGCGCGACCTACCAATTGGCCCCGGCCTGGGAGCTGTTCGGCGGCTACGCCAAGAACTTCGCCGGCATTCCCGAGGACGCCTTCCTGGGCTCGACGGCGGTGATCAACCCCAATGACCTGGACCCGGTCGAGACCGAGAACCTGGACCTGGGCTTGCGCTATGTGAAGCCGAACCTGGCCTTCTCGATCCAAGCCTATGACGTGGACCTGAAGAACAACGTCGGCATCGTGCCGCGCGACCCCACTGCAATCCTCGATCCCGACGAAGTCGTCAGAGGGAATGTCGCGACCAAGGCCGTCAACATCGCCGGGATCACCACGCGCGGGGTCGAGCTGACCGGCTACTACGACTTCGGCCGCGTCGACCTCTACGGCTCATACTCGCACCAGGACGCCAAGCACGACGACCCGGCGATCGGCAGCGCCGCGCGCAAGGCCCTGGCCTCGGTGGGGGTGATCGGCGGGGCGGGCGTGCGCGACATCCCCAAGGACAGCCTCTACGCCCAGGTCGGCTGGGAGCCGCTGGACGGCGTGAAGATCGACGCCAATGTCCGCTATGTCGGCGACCGGGTCGGCGGCCATATCGTGGCCCCGACCACCTTCCAGGAGATCGGCGTCGAGACGATCGACGGCTACACCCTGGTCGGGCTGACGGCGACCTATGACCTGAAGCGCGCCGGGGTTCCCGACCTGCGGTTCCAGCTCAACGTCGATAACCTGTTCGACGAGGCGTATATCGGCTCGGTCAGCGGCTCGACCGCCACCCAGCCGGAGTTCGGCTACACGGCCGCCACGCCGAACGCCCGCACCCTGGACCGCTACTTCGTCGGCGCGCCGCGCACCTGGACCCTGTCGGTGCGGGCCCGCTTCTGACGGACGGACGTCCAGCCTTGACGGCCCACGTGAAAGGTTTCACGTCGCGTGGGCCGCACCACCCGGAATCCACAATGGCCAAGAGCGATCCGTTGCAAGACGCCCCCCGCCGCGTGACCCTCAAGCAGGTGGCCCAGGCCGCCGGCGTGTCGCTGGCCAGCGCCTCCTACGCCATCAACGGCGCCGGGTCGGTGGGCGAGGCGACGCGCGAGCACGTGCTGAAGATCGCCGCCGAGCTGGGCTATCGGCCCAACCAGAGCGCCAAGGCCATGAAGACCGGCCGGACCGGCGCCATCGGCCTGATCCTGCCCGACCTGACCAACCCCTTCTTCCCCAGCCTGGCCCAGGGCGTGATCCAGGCCGCCCGGGCGCACGGCTACAGCGTCTTCCTGACCGACACCGGCGGCTCGGTCGAGGCCGAGGAGCGGGCCGTCGGCCTGATGATCGACCACGGGGTGGACGGGCTGGTCTGGTTCCCGATCGCCGACGCCGCGCCGGTGGAGCGGCTGATCGAGGGCGTGCCGACCGTGGTGCTCGACCGCAACCTGCCGGGCTATGACGTGATCCAGGCCGACTACGCCGAGGGCGGACGGCTGGCCGCCGAGCACCTGATCGCGGCGGGGCATGTCGACATCGGCGTGATCTCCGGCCCGCACGCGGCGTCCAGCGCCCGGCAGCGCGCCGAAGCCGCCATCGCCGTGGTGCGCGAGCGCGGCGCCCTGGCCTGGCACGTCCACAACGCCTTCTCGCTGGACCTGGAGCCGCCCGTCATGGAGGCGCTGGAGCGGCGCTGCGCCACGGCGGTGATCGCCGGCGCCGACCTGATCGCCATCGGGGTCATGCGCCACGTCCGCGCCATGGGCCTGTCGATCCCCGACGACGTGTCGGTGGTCGGCTTCGACGACATCCCCTGGGCCCAGCTGCACACCCCGGCCCTGACCACCATCGACATGCCGGTCGAGGACATGGCAGCCGCCGCGGTCGAGACCCTGGTGCGCCGCATGGCCCACCGGGGCGAGCCGCGCCGCCGGGTGGTGTTCAACGTCGAGCTGGTGACGCGGGAGTCGGTGAGGGTGCTGGGCTGAGGGGGCAGACAGTTTCCATCCCCTATTTCCACCCTCATTCCCGCCCTTGTGGCGGGAACCCCTGGTTCAGCTGACGGTGAGCTGCCTTGGCGCGCCGGCGCGCCATATCTCCGCACGGCGAGCGTCGCCGAGGAGCCTCACCAAGCAGATTCTCGCCGAGCCATAGGCATTGTCGGTCCGCCCAGTTAAGCTAACCCTACGCGAGCGGGTCTATTACTTCACAACCCTGAACGGTTGGTGATGCGGGGGCTTCATGGCGAACGGAGCGGTTGACGGAACAGATCCGACAGGTGCGGAGTCGGTAAGCGAACCCAAGCTTGCCTGGAACTCTTTGGAAGCGGCAAAGCTGGCAGTTGCAGTGCTTACGCCGGTAATGGTCTTCTGGTTTGGCGTGACCCTGAAGCAGATGGATGACGCTCGGGTGGCGCGGGAGCGGGGCGAAGACGCTGTCCGCGAGGACAAAGAGAAGACTGCCGAGAGACGGCAGGCTGCCGCGCTCGCTGCGGCGGAGGCCGAACGGCAACGTCGATACAAGCTGGAGGATGTCCAGCGGCAGCAGGACGCCGGGGCCGCGCAGCGAGCTAGAGATGACGCTATTCGGTATGCCGACCAGCGATTGGCTGACGAACTGCGCAAGCGAGACGAACAGCATCGGACGGAGACCGAGGCGACAGAAGGAGCACGGCTGGCTCGTCTCGACGACGACCGTGTCTACCAGCAACGACAAGATAGCTTTAAGGCCATCGCTAAAATCGTGACAGAGCGTCACCTTGCCTTAGATCAGGTCCGCGCAGCCTTGGACCAGTACTCAGGTAAGCTTACGGAGCGGGTCGAAATCGATCAGGCGTTCAAGACTGCGGCGACAGTTGAATCCACTTGGAAGTCCGAGATGGATGTATTGTTGGCACCATTCAGCCGTTCAGTAGGCGAAGAGGAGTTTACGAGATTGCGCTGGGTGACGCGCAACGCGCTTTGGTATGCGTACGATAGTGCGAGCTACTGCATGAAGAGGGAGTGGACTTGGAAATCGACGAAGTGGTTCGCCTCTAAGGCAAATCCGAAGCCTGAGTTCGTTTCTGAGGGGGGATGTCAACTGGTTACCGGAAACCTTGTTACCGAAGATCAATGTCGAGAGGGGTACATTTACTATCTTTCGTCGCTTGCAACGCAGGGGAAAGTTGATTTTGGACCGGGGCACTGTGACGAAGTAGAGAAAAACAATCGAGAAATCATGCGGTTAAGCCTAGAAGAGGCTGTCGGGAAATTTGGATCGCGCCGCGACTAGCTATAGCGGGCCCGCGCTAGCTGATCGATTCACTAGCCCTAGCTGACGCTCGCCCTGTCTGCTTTTTAGGTGGCCCGCCAGTGTCGGTGGATGCTCCCGTCACGACGGCGAGATTGAGAGATCGCGCCCGAAGGTCGATCACCCTATCCCACCATGTCCCAGGCCAGCGGTTCGCCGCGCTTCAGCGCCCGGGCCGCCGGCTTGCCCAGCACGGCTTCGTAGTCGGCCGGCGGCAAACCGTTGCCCGGGCGGACCGAGCGGACATTGGCCTTGGTCAGGGGCTCGCCGGCCGCGACGTCGGCGGTGACGTACAGCGAGCGGCGGAACTGGCGGTTGCCGCGCTCGCTGCCCAGCAGGTCGTAGTTGACGCCGCCCAGGGCCTTCCAGGCGTTCTTGGTGTCGTCGACCAGGGCGCGGAACTCGGCCGGCTCCAGGCTGAAGGCGGCGTCCGGGCCGCCGTCGCTGCGGGCCAGGGTGAAGTGCTTCTCGATCGCGCAGGCGCCCAGGGTGACCGCCGCCACAGAGGCCGCCGTGCCGGGGGTGTGATCCGAGAGACCGATCGGGCAGCCGAACCGCGCGGCCATGTCGCCGATGGTGCGAAGATTGGCGTCCTCGAAACTGGCCGGGTAGCTGGACACGCAGTGCAGCAGCAGCACGCCCCCCGCGCCGGCCTGCAGGGCGGTGTCGAGGGCGGTCTGCATCTCGGCCAGGTTGGCCATGCCGGTCGAGATGATCAGCGGCTTGCCCTGGCGGGCGGCGTAGCGGATCAGCGGCAGGTCGACGGCCTCGAACGAGGCAATCTTGTAGGCGGGGGCGTCCAGGCCGGCCAGCAGGTCGACGGCGGTCTCGTCGAACGGGCTGGAGAAGATCGTCACCCCGCGCTTGGCCGCCCGCTCGAAGATCGCGCCGTGCCATTCGTAGGGGGTCTGGGCCTCCTGGTAGAGCTCGTGCAGGCTGCGCCCGTCCCACAGGCCGCCATGGATCTTGAACTCCGGCCGGTCGACGTCCAGCGTGATGGTGTCGGCGGTGTAGGTCTGCAGCTTGATGGCGTCGCAGCCGGTGTCGGCGGCGGCGTCGACCATCTCCAGCGCGCGGTCGAGGCTGCCGTTGTGGTTCCCGGACAGCTCGCAGATCACGTAGGGCGCGTGGTCGGCCCCGATCTTGCGGCCGGCGATCTCGATGAAGGGGGCGGTCATGGGCGGGGGCTCTTCGTACGGTCTACGTACATTAACCCTGAAATCGTGGACGAGGCGTTGATCGTCCCTCCTCTCCCCATAATCCGCTCATCCCGGCGAATGCCGGGACCCAGATGGAATGGCGGTGTGGCTGAGGCCAAAGGCGTTGAGCCCTTCCAATCAGCTTCTCAGCCTTGGGATCTGGGTCCCGGCATTCGCCGGGATGAGCGGATCTGCAATGAGGCCAAGGCGTCAATCACCCCCTCCTCCTCCGCCATCACCACCGCCGCCGTCACAGCTTCCGCCGTCCGAGGCGCTGTCGCCGCAGTCGGCGTCCGACGAACCGCCGTCGCCAACGCCCAACCAGCTGAAGTCGCCCCCGCCGTCGCCGCCGTCCGATCCCGCCGCCGCCCGTCGCGCCAGGGGGCACGCCCAGCAGCACGCCGATCATGCCGCCCAGGAACAATCCCACCGGCGTTCCAGCTCGCATCTCCCCCTCCAAAACCGTCCGCAAAACCGTCCAGGCGCCATCGCGCCAAACCGGAATCGGCCCTATATCTGCGGCTATGTCGACTCCCGAACCCCGCCACACCCGCTGCCTGATCATTGGATCGGGTCCCGCCGGTTACACCGCCGCCATCTACGCCGCCCGCGCGCTGCTGAAGCCCGTGCTGATCGCCGGCATCCAGCCGGGCGGCCAGCTGACCATCACGACCGACGTCGAGAACTATCCCGGCTTCGCCGACGTCATCCAGGGCCCCTGGCTGATGGACCAGATGAAGGCCCAGGCCGAGCACGTCGGCACCGAGTTCGTCGCCGACATCGTGCTGAGCGCCGACCTTTCGAAGCGTCCGTTCCACATCAAGACCGACAGCGGCCAGGAGTGGTTCGCCGAGACCCTGATCATCGCCACCGGCGCCCAGGCCAAGTGGCTGGGCCTGGAGAGCGAGAGCAAATATCAGGGCTTCGGCGTCAGCGCCTGCGCCACCTGCGACGGCTTCTTCTACCGCAACAAGGAAGTGGTCGTGGTCGGCGGCGGCAACACCGCCGTGGAAGAAGCCCTGTTCCTGACCAGCTTCGCCAGCAAGGTGACCCTGGTCCACCGCAAGGACGAGCTGCGGGCCGAGATGATCCTGCAGGAGCGCCTGTTCGCGCACCCGAAGATCGACGTGATCTGGGACAGCGCCATCGATGAAGTCATCGGCGAGTCCAATCCGATGGGCGTCACCGGCGTGCGGCTGAAGAACGTCAAGACCGGCGAGACCACGAGCGTGGCCTGCGACGGCGTGTTCATCGCCATCGGCCACGCCCCGTCGTCGGAGCTGTTCAAGGACCAGCTGGAAACCCACGCCGGCGGCTATCTGTCGGTCAAGCCGGGCACGACCTCGACGGCCGTTCCGGGCGTCTACGCCGCCGGCGACGTCACCGACGACATCTACCGCCAGGCGGTGACCGCGGCCGGCATGGGCTGCATGGCCGCCCTGGAGGCCGTGCGCTTCCTGGCCGAGGAAGACCACAAGAAGGCCCACCACCCGATCAGCCACCACGAGGCCGAGAAGATCGGGGTCTGGTGACGAGCGCGCCGATCTACCTCCCCGCCCGTCATCCTCGGACTTGTTCCGAGGATCCCTCTATCCGCCGCGCTGTCGTTCCAGATTGGTCGGCGACCTCACCGGTTCCTGGATCAACCGTCTTCGCAGTTGAAGCAGGGGTCCTCGGAACAAGTCCGAGGATGACGGTCAGTTCAGCGGATTCAGCAAGCTCGGCGGCCGGGGCCTGGGCGGCGGTGGCGGGGGCGCTGGCGGCGGGGCGGCTTCGACGGTCTTGACCGAGGTGTCGACCACCGGCGTCTCCAGCGCGCCCAGGGCCTTGTTGATCTTGTCGATCTCCTCCGGCGTCGGCAGGCGGCGGCCGCCGCGCATGGCCGCGGCGGGATCGCCGGTCATCGGCGGCAGGATCTCGACCACGCCTTCGGGGCTGACGATCTTGGCGGGCTCGCCGGTCGCGACGGGCAGGACCCCGCCCGTCTCGGCCATGGCGGCCATCGAGCCCGGCGGGGCGGCTTCCAGCGTGCGCGGATCCGCGCCCATCAGGATGTCGGCCGACAGGGCCTCGTTGCCCGAATAGTGCCCCCGGAACGCCGCCTGCGTGCCCGACGGCCCGGTCCAGCGATAGAAGACGTGCACGCCCAGGGTCCGCAGCTTGACCAGGGTCGGCGCCCAGTACGGATAGACGTAGTTGGCGTGGTAGTGGGTGGCGGCGCCGACGTCCTTCATAACGAAGCCGGCCAGGGCCCGCTTGGCGACGATCTCGGCGTTGGTCCAGATCACGGGGTTGATCGCCCGCTCCAGAGAACCGTCGCAGGTGAAGCTGAACTGGCAGCCCGTGCCCCGGGCCGCGCCCTCGTAGATCACGCCGCAGACCGACTTGGGATAGCCCGGGTGGCGCACCCGGTTGATCACGGTCTGGGCCACGGCGCGCTGGCCCTCGATCGGCTCGTAGCCGGCCTCGAAATAGACCGCCTGGGTCATGCAGTGCAGGGCCTTGTCGCGTTCCGACTTGGGCCCCGTCAGCATGAACGGGCGGGAGGGCTCCAGCGCCAGCGGCGAGGCGGCCTTGAAGCCGTTGATCACCCGGGCTTCGTCGAAGTCCGGCTCGCGGTCGCCCAGGCGCGGGATCAGGTGCAGGTTCAGCTTCTCCCAGCCGGGCACCCGGCCCCAGTAGTCCTTGTGCGGCTTGGGATCGTGCCGGCGGGCCAGGGCCAGCATGGCCGGGTCCATGTCGGCGGTGTAGCGGGCAAGGCCGCTGTCGGACAGGCTGCCGGCGATGCGGGCCACGCCCGCCGCCCGCCCCGCGCCGGCCGGCATGTGATAGGTCGAGCACGCGACAAGGCCGCCGAGGGCGACAAGCGCCCCGGCGGCCCTGATGACGGCGCTGTTCTGGCCTAGACCGAGCACGCGTGCTCCCGAAAGATCACTTTCCGCCGAGCGTGGAGCGGATCATCCAGGCGTGTTTCTCGTGGGCCGCCAGGCGCTGGGTGTAGAGGTCGGCGGTGGCCTCGTCGCCGGCTTCGTCGGCCGCGCCGAACGCGTCGCGCAGGGTGGCGATCACGGTTTCGTTGTCGGCCAGCAGTTCCTTGAACATGCCTTCCCACTCCTTCTCGGCGTCGCCGTCCTTGATGCTGGAGAGGTTGCCGAAGGCCCCGTAGCCCATTGGGGCCAGTTCGCCCAGCGCGCGAATCCGCTCGGCGATCGCGTCAAGCGCCGTCCACTCCTCGGTGTACTGGCCTTCCAGCAGCACGTGCAGCGCCTGGAAGTTCGGGCCGCGCACGTTCCAGTGATAGCCGTGGGTCTTCAGGTACAGGGCGTAGCTGTCGGCCAGAACCTTGTTCAGACCCGCCACGATATCGGTGCGTTGTTTCGCGGTGAAGCCGGTGTTCAGGTTCGCAGCCATCGTAATCTCCCGTGTTGCGTGTCCTAGGTAAGCGTGTCCATGCTCTTGGCAAGACGTATGTGCGCGTTGGAGCCCATGACGACAAAAGAACCACCCGCGATGGATCGTGGGCGTGCGTCGCCGGACGCGATTAGCGCGTGGCTCGTACCCAGGTTCCCGCCGCCGCCCTGGCGCGCGGCCGTGGTGACCGTGGCGGCGATCCTGGCGGCGATGGGGCTGAGGATCGCCCTGCTGGGCCTGTCCAGCGGCGTCGGCGCGACCCTGACCTTCTTCCCCGCCATCATCCTGGTCACCCTTTACGCCGGCTGGCGTTGGGGGCTGGTCCCGGTCGCGGCGGGCGGCGCTTTCGCCCTGTGGCTGTGGGGCGGTCCGCGGGGCGGCGGGCTCGGCGAGGACGAGATCGCCACCCTGGTGTTGTTCGCGGTGTCCTCGCTGATCACCGCCGCCGTGGCCGCCGGCCTGCGCGTCAGCGTGGTCGGCCTGGCCGACGCCCGTCGCCTGCAGATCGAGGCCGAGGCCCGCCTCCAGATCACCCAGGACTCGGCCGGGGTCGGTCCCTGGGAGTGGGATCTCGAGAACGACGTCCTGAACCTGTCGCCCACAGCCCGCAAGAACCTCGGCATCGCCGTCGAGGGCCCGCTCGACATGAATGCGCTGACCGACGTGGTCCACCCCGACGACCGCCACATGATCCGGGCCAGGATCCGCGAGGCGGTGAAGAGCGGTCCGCGCTACGAAGTCGAATACCGCCTGGCCGACCATCCGGACGGCGAGCGGTGGATCCATGGCCAGGGCGAGGTGATCCGCGACGAGAACGGCCGCGCCCTGCGCATCCTGGGCGTCAATTACGAGGTCACCAAGCGCCGCCGCGCCGAGGAGAGCCTGCGCGAGAGCGAGGCCCGGTTCCGCGCCCTGGCCGACAGCGCCCCCGCCCTGATGTGGATCAGCGGCGAGGACGGCGTGCGGATCTTCGTCAACGCCGCCTATGTCGACTTCGCGGGCGTGACCTATGACGAGGCGCTGGTGCTGGACTGGCGTTCGCGCCTGCACGCCGACGACCTGAACAAGATCCTCAAGGCCCAGATCGGCGGCGAGGCGTCGCGCAAGGCCTTCAGCCTGGAGGGCCGCTATCGCCGGGCGGACGGCGAGATGCGCTGGTTGAAATCGTTCTCGCAGCCACGCCTGGGGCCCGGCGGCGAGTTCATCGGCTTCATCGGCATCGCCTTCGACGTCACCGACGCCAAGGAGGCCGAGGTCAAGCTGACCGGCCTGAACGAACTGCTGGCCGACCGGGTGCAGGAGGCGCTGTCGGAGCGCGACGCCGCCCAGGCCGCCCTGACCCAGTCGCAGAAGCTGGAGGCCATCGGCCAGCTGACCGGCGGGGTCGCCCACGACTTCAACAACCTGCTGACCGTGATCATCGGCGCGCTGGACGTGCTGGAGCGCAATCCCGACGACGACGCGCGCCGCGGCCGCATGCTGAGCGCGGCCCAGTCGGCGGCCCGGCGCGGCGAGAAGCTGACCCAGCACCTGCTGGCCTTCGCCCGCCGCCAGCCGCTGAACCCGGAGATCTGCCGGATCGACGCGATGATCGCCGAGAGCGAGAGCCTGCTGCGCCGCGCGGTCGGCGAAGGCGTCGACCTGACCCTGGACCTCAAGGCCGGGGGCCGCACCACCCTGACCGACTCCGGCCAGTTCGAGGCCGCCCTGCTGAACCTGGTCGTCAACGCCCGCGACGCCACCCCGGCCGGCGGCGAGATCACCGTCGCCTCGCAGGGCGTCGACCTGGCCGAGCCCCAGGGCGAACTACCGGCCGGCCGCTATCTGCGCGTGGCCGTGGTCGACACCGGCGAGGGCATGGACGCCGAGACCCTGCAGCGGGCCTTCGAGCCCTTCTACACCACCAAGCCGATCGGCAAGGGCACGGGCCTGGGCCTGAGCCAGGTCTACGGCTTCGTGCGCCAGAGCGGCGGCGAGGTGACCATCACGTCCGAGCCGGGCCAGGGCACGACCGTGGCCATGCTGCTGCCGGTGCGCGAGGCCTTCTCGCCGGTCGAGGTGCTGGCCGTCCGGCCGCCGGCCACCCGCGCCAGCTCGCACGTGCTGCTGGTCGAGGACGACGCCGACGTGGGCGAGCTGATCGCGGCGATGATCGACGAGCTGGGCCACATGGTCAGCCGCGCGTCCAACGCCGACGAGGCCCTGGCCATCGCCCGCGCCGATCCGACCCTGGGCCTGGTGATCACCGACGTGATCATGCCGGGCGGCAAGAGCGGGGTCGACCTGGCCATCGTCCTGGCCAGCGAGCGGCCGGAACTGCCGATCTTGCTCAGCTCCGGCTATACCGGCCAGGAACTGGTCCGCGCCCACGAGACCCCCTGGCCGCTGCTGCGCAAGCCCTACGCCCTGGACGCCCTGGCCCAGGCCATGGCGGACGCCTGGGACCGCCACGCGCCGGCCAAGACCGCCCTGGCCGAGGCGAAGAAGGGCGGCAAGGCGAAGGTCTAGAGCGTTTCCCGACCTGATTGCATCAGGCCGGGGCTCTAGGTTTTTGTTTTAACGCATTTTCTTCACGCGAACCGGTATCCACTTCGTTCGAAAATGCTCTAGGCCCGGCCCCGCAGGGCGCGGAGCAGGTTGTCGCGCAGCTTGACCATCAATCTCTGCACGACCGGGAAGTCGTCGCCCAGGCCGCTGTCGACCCGCAAGCTGGCCTGCGGCGCGCGGGCCGCCTCCCGCACGCGCCGGCCTTCCGGCGTGAGGCTGACGATGACCTGGCGCTCGTCGGCCGGATCGCGACGACGGCTGACATAGCCGAGGATCTCGAGCTTCTTGAGGATCGGCGTCAGCGTGTTGGACTCCAGGAACAGCTTTTCACCCAGCGCGCCGACGCTTTGGTTGTCCTCCTCGGACAGCGCCACGATGGCGATGAACTGGGTGTAGGACGTCAGCCCCAGCGACTCGATCAGCGGCTTGTAGGCGCGGCCGAAGGCCAGGTTGGCCGAATAGACGGCGAAGCACAGGAAGTCGTCGAGGCCGGGCGTCTTGCCGGCCGGGGGCGTGGCGGTCTGGGCGGAAGCGGTCATGGGCGTCGTCTCTCGGCTTCGTGATCGTTCGCCACCTATATAAATCGATACCGATTAAATCGAAAGGGATTGACACGTCGATTGCACGGGCGCATTTGCATCGGTACCGAATGAATCGATACCGAATTAAAATGCCAACCAGAGGAAACACCCCGATGACCATCGCCCAGATCCTCGACCGCCCCGAAGCCGACGCTCCGGTCCAGGCCGCTTTCGACACCAAGCTCGAAGTCCTGCTGCTGCCCGTTTCCGACGTTCACCGCGCCGCCGATTTCTACCAAAAGCTGGGCTGGCGCCTGGACGTCGACCACCGCGAAGGCGACGCCCGCATCGTCCACTTCACGCCCCCGGGCTCGGCCGCCTCGGTCATGTTCGGCACGGGCGTCTCGCCCTCGGCGCCGGGTTCGGCTCAACTGACCTTCCTGGCGGTCTCCGACATCGTCGCGGCCCGCGCCGGCCTGGCCGCCAAGGGCGTCGACGTCAGCCAGGTCTTCCACGATCGCAACGGCGGCTATCGCTTCGACCCGGACGCCCGCCAGGACGGTCCCGACCCCGATCGCCGCAGCTACGCCTCGTTCGCCACCTTCAGCGACCCGGACGGCAACAGCTGGCTCCTGCAGGAAGTGACCGCGCGGTTCCCGGGCCGCATCGACTCCGGCGTGACCAGCTTCGGCTCGGTGGCCGACCTGGTCGGCGCCCTGCGCCGCGCCGCCAAGGCCCACGGCGAGCATGAGGCCCGCACCGGCGGCGCCTACGACGTCAACTGGCCCGACTGGTACGCCGCCTACATCGCCGCCGAGCAATCGGGCGCGCCCCTGCCCCTCTAGGCCCTCACGGCGCGCGCCGCGCCCGGCGCGCTTCCCCTCGCCCACCGCCCCTCACAAGAGAAATCCCCATGACCCTGTTCGCCAAGACCCTGGCCGCGACCCTCGTCGGCGCCGCCCTCCTCGCCTCCGCCACGGTCCAGACCGCGTCGGCCCAGCCCGCCGCCTCGGTGTTCCTGCCGATCGCCAACGAGCCCCCGCCCAGGCTGATCGTCGAACCGCCGATCCCGGCGCGCCTGGCGGCCGGCTCTGTGCTGATCCCGTACCGCACCGAGAACTTCCGCATCCTGCCGATCTTCGGCGCGGGCGCCCTGGACGTCTCGCCGCGCGCCGGCCACCTGCACGTCACGGTCGACGACCTGCCCTGGCACTGGGCCGACGCCAGCGACGACCAGACGGTCGTGGTCGTCGGCCTGCCCCCGGGCCCGCACAAGATCCTGCTCGAACTGGCGCTGCCCGACCACCGGGTCCTCAGCGGCCAGACCGTGTCGTTCGTCGTCCCGGGGACCCCGGGCACGGCCGGCGGCCACAACCACTAGCCCCGGCGCACAGAGGAGACGTGTCATGACCACCGCAATGAAGGCGATGGGGTTCGCGGCCGCGCTCATGCTCGGCTCGGCGGCGMCGCCGGCCCACGCCGAGCCCACGCGCCCGCGAGCCGAGATCGGCAACCTTCCGGTCGACGCCGACCTGACCCTGCGGCGGATGGTGGTCCGCAATCCGGACGCCAGGCGGACCGTCCTGCTGCTGCACGGGTTTCCCGAAACCCTCCACGCCTGGGACGAGGTTTCTCTGGCCCTCGGCGACGACTTCGAGGTCCACGCCTTCGACTGGCCGGGCTTCGGGCTGTCGTCGCGGCCGGCCATCGACCGCTTCGCCTACACGCCCAGGGACTACGCCCGCGTCCTGAAGGCCTACATCGACAAGGCCGGCATCGATCGCTCCAAGCTGGTCATCTACGCCACCGACATCGGCGCCTTGCCGGCCCTGCTGGCGGCGCTGGACGACCCGGGCATCGCCCGGACGATCATCGTGGGCGACTTCGCGCCCTTCGACCGTCCCGCCTACATGTATCCGAGCCTGCAGGCCCTGAAGTCCCCGCCGTCGGCCGAACCCACCCGGGTCCAGCTGAACCTCAATCGCGACGAGATCTTGGAAAACGCGTTCCGGCGCGGCTTGCCCAAGGCGGTCCAGTTCGAGGCGTCCGCGGCGTTCAAGGCGGACATGGCCCGCGGCTGGAGCCATGGCGGCATGACCTCGGCCGACGCCTTCGCCCACTACTACGCCGGCTTCACGCGGGATCAGACCTACTTCGAAGCCAACCTGGCCAAGCTCAGGACGCCGGTGAAGGTCGTCTGGGGCGCCGAAGACTTCTACATCGACAAGGCCATGGGCGCGGAGTTCGCCGACAAGGCCCGCGCCGGGTTCACGGTGCTGCCGGGCGTCGGCCATTACCCGCATCTCCAGGTCCCGCAGCAGGCCGTCGCGGAAATCCGCGCGGCGGCGCGATGAAGGGACGCTGCGAGGGGACGCTGTGAGGGGACGGGGGGTGGCCTGGACGCGCTTGAAGGGCTAACACCCTGGAATGGCACGCAAGCAAGCCCCTGAACTTGAGATCGAGGTCGGCGGAGAGCCGTATGTCTGGCGGATTCATCGCCAGCCCGGCTGGTCCAGCGACGCCCCGGTGCTGCAGGGCATGGCGATCGCCGTGCGGCACGTCGAAGGGCAACGCGAAGCGGTGGTGGAGTTCCCGCCGGGCCCCCATCCCCGGTACGGCGCGCCGCAACTGAAGGCCACGCAGGTCGATCCGAAACTCGTGGCGAACGCCATCGCATCGGCCATCGCGGCGGGCTGGGACCCGCTGTCCCGAGGCAAGACGGTGGCCATCGTCGTGGACGCCGCCGGCGGCTGACCCTTAGGAGGCGGCGGGCACGGCCGCCCCCGCCAACCGCGCCCGACTGCGCCGAACACGGAATTTCATGCTCACGCTTTGCAATCGGCTTCGGAAGGTCTATATGTCTTTCATCCCTTTTGCTCAATTTCAGCATAAGGGGCGACGTCGGAGCGGGACTTAACGATTTATCCTCCGTTTCCGGCGTTTTTTGAGGCCCTTGAAATGCTCAGTTTGAGCATAAGTGAGGTTCACATGGCTGACGGTTTCGCGCCTCTCGCCTTTACGCCCGACGTCGAAGCGGCGACCGCCGGCATGTGGGACAAGGTCAAGCACCACGTGACTCCGCTGGAATGGCAGCTGCACGCGCCGCTGATCGCCGAGATCAATCGGCTGAAGCGCGAGAAGAACGCCGTCATCCTGGCCCACAACTACATGACGCCCGAGATCTTCCACGGCGTGGGCGACTTCGTCGGCGACAGCCTGGCCCTGGCCCGCGAGGCGGCCAAGTGCGACGCGGCCGTGATCGTCCAGGCCGGCGTGCACTTCATGGCCGAGACCAGCAAGGTGCTGGCCCCCGAGAAGCGCGTGCTGATCCCCGACCTGCGGGCCGGCTGCAGCCTGGCCTCCTCGATCACCGGCGCCGACGTGCGGCTGATCAAGCAGCGCCACCCGGGCATCCCGGTCGTCACCTACGTCAACACCACCGCCGACGTGAAGGCCGAGACCGACATCTGCTGCACCAGCGCCAACGCCGTGCAGGTGGTGGAATGGGCCGCGCGCGAGTGGGGCGTCGACAAGGTGATCCTGATCCCCGACGAGTTCCTGGCCCGCAACGTGGCGCGCCAGACCAGCGTCAAGATCATCGCCTGGGCCGGCCGCTGCGAGGTGCACGAGCGCTTCACCGCCCAGGACATCGCCGACATGCGCTTCGCCTGGCCCGAAGCCGAGATCCTGGCCCACCCCGAGTGCCCGGCCGAGATCCTGGAAGCGGCCGACTTCGCCGGCTCCACGGCGGCGATGAACGACTACGTGGCGCTGAGGAAGCCCAAGCAGGTGGTGCTGATCACCGAGTGCTCGATGGCCTCCAACGTCCAGGCGGAATCGCCCGGCACCCAGTTCATCGGCCCCTGCAACATGTGCCCGCACATGAAGCGGATCAGCCTGCGGAACATCCACGACGCCCTGCTGTACGACCAGTACGAGGTGACGGTCGATCCCAGTGTCCAGATCCGCGCCAAGCTGGCCGTGCAACGGATGATCGACCTGCCGCCGCCGCTGGTTCCGGCCCGCTACGACCTGGTCAAGGCCCAGCACCACGTGGACGTGGAGCTGATCTAGGACCTCGTTTCCGCCTCGTTCGCGTCCCCAAGTTCCCGGCCCTTCCCGCGTAATCGGAAGGGAGTGGAGTGTGCCATGACCGACCGCATCACCTTCGACGGCCCCGTGATCCTCGGGGCGGGCCTGGCGGGCCTGACCGCCGCCCTCGCCGCCGCGCCGCGCAAGGCCCTGGTGCTGTCGCCCACGCCGCTGGCGACCGGCTGCTCCAGCGCCTGGGCCCAGGGCGGCATGGCCGCGGCCCTGTCGGAGGAAGACGCCCCGGCCCTGCACGCCGCCGACACCATCGCGGCCGGCGCCGGGCTGTGCGATCCGGCGGCGGTCGAGCTGCTGACCACCGAGGGCCCCGCCGCCGTGCGCACCCTGGCGGCCCTGGGCGCGCCCTTCGACCGCCAGGCCCCCGTTGACGGAAAGGAGGGCGGGTTCGTGCTGAGCCTCGAGGCCGCCCACGCCAATGCCCGGGTCGCCCGGGTCGGCGGCGACGGCGCGGGGGCGGCGATCATGGCCGCCGTCATCGCCGCCGTCCGCGCCGCCCCGACCATCGAGATCCGCGAGAACGCCCGTGCCCGTCGGCTGCTCCAGGACGCTACGGGGCACGTCGTCGGGCTGATCGCCGAGATCGACGGCGCCCTGGTCGAGGTCATCGCCCCCGCCGTGATCCTGGCGACCGGCGGGGTCGGCGGCCTCTACGCCGTCACCACCACGCCCGCCCAGGTGCGCGGCGAGGGCCTGGGCCTGGCCGCCCTGGCCGGCGCCGAGATCGCCGATCCCGAGTTCGTGCAGTTCCACCCCACGGCCATCGACATCGGCCGCGACCCCGCCCCCCTGGCCACCGAGGCCCTGCGCGGCGAAGGCGCGATCCTGCGGGACAAGACCGGCCGGGCCTTCATGGCCGACTACCATCCGGCCCGCGAGCTGGCCCCGCGCGACGTGGTGGCCCGCGCCATCCACGCCGAGCGCGCGGCCGGTCGCGGCGCGTTCCTGGACGCCACGACGGCGGTGGGCGCCCACTTCCCGCACGAATTCCCGGCCGTGTTCGCCGCCTGCATGAGCGCCGGCGTCGATCCCCGCGTCCAGCCGATCCCGGTGACCCCGGCGGTGCACTACCACATGGGCGGCGTGGCCACGGACCTGGACGGCCGCACCAGCCTCCCGGGCCTGCTGGCCGCCGGCGAATGCGCCAGCACCGGCGTGCACGGCGCCAATCGCCTGGCCTCCAACAGCCTGCTGGAAGCGGCCGTGTTCGGAGCCCGCGCCGGTCGGGCCGCGCGGAACCTGACCTTGGGCGGCGAGCCGCTGGCGGCCGATCCCGCGCCCGACCTGCCCGACAGCGCGCTGCAGCTCCTGCGCCAGGCGATGAGCCGCGACGCCGGGGTGATCCGCGACGCCGACGGCCTGGCGCGCCTGGTCGCCGTGCTCGACGCCCTGGAGACCGCCCATGGCGCGGCGCCCACCCTGGTCGCAGCCCAGCTGATCGCCCGCGCCGCCCTGGCCCGCCAGGAAAGCCGAGGCGGCCACTTCCGCGCCGACTTCCCCGCCACGGCCCTGCCGGAGCGGACCTTCGTCACCCTGGACGCCTCCGATGCCGGCTTGCGCTACGCGGCGGAATAACGGCACATAACGGGAACGGAGGCTTTGCCATGACGGCGACGAACTCAGGTTTCGAAGAGCGCGGCGACAGCGAATTCCTGTTCGACTTCGACCAGTTCGAACGCATGGACGAGGCGGGTATCTTCTCCGGCGTCCAAGGCCACGTCGAGCTGATCGAGGGGAAGATTGTCCACATGGCGCCGGCTTCGACGGATCATGGCGGCGCTAACACCGATGTGGTGGTCGCGATCGAGACAGCGTTGCGCGCGCTCGCACCGCGACCGGCGCTGAGGGTGATCACCAACGCCACGCTGCAGATCGGCCGACGTAGCGCGCCGCAACCCGACGTTTTCGTCATGCGGACCGGCGACACCCGCAAGTATGCCCAGGCGGAGCAGGCCGTTCTGGTGGTCGAGGTTTCGATCTCGACGCGTGGCAACGACTTGACCGTAAAGAGCCGTCTCTATGCACGAGCCGGTGTCCCGGAATACTGGGTGGTCGAGCCTGAAAGCCGAAAGGTGAGCGTCCTGCGCGAGCCTCGCTCCGACGGGACCTGGGCCTCGACAACCGTCCTCGAAGGCGACGGCGCGACCGCCTCGCCGCTGTTCGCCCCGCAAATCAGCATCCCGCTGACGGAGTTGTTTTGATTACGCCGCCCATCACGCCCCTCGACGACCTCCTCGTCCGCCCGATCATCGACATGGCCCTGGCCGAGGACCTCGGCCGGGCCGGCGACATCACCGCCCAGGCCTGCATCGACGCCGATGCGCGCCTGTCGGTGGTGTGGGCCGCGCGGCAGGACGGCCGGATCGCGGGCCTGTCCTGCGCCCGCCTGGCCCTGGCCGCGCTCGATCCGACGGCCGGCTTCCAGGTCGTCACCCCCGACGGCGCCGACGCCGCGGCCGGGGCGATCCTGGCCCGCGCGGAAGGCAACGCCCGCGCCGTGCTGGCCGCCGAGCGCACCGGCCTGAACCTGCTGGGCAAGCTGTCGGGCATCGCCACCCTGACCCGGGCCTATGTCCGCCTCGTCGAGGGGACGAAGGCCACGATCGTCGACACCCGCAAGACCACGCCGGGCCTGCGGGCCCTGGAGAAGTACGCCGTGCGCTGCGGCGGCGGGATCAACCACCGCTTCGGCCTGGACGACGCCATCCTGATCAAGGACAACCACGTCGCCGCCTGCGGCGGGGTCGGCGAGGCCGTCCGCCGGGCCCGCGCCTTCGCCGGCCACCTGGTCAAGGTCGAAGTGGAGGTCGACGGGCTGGACCAGCTGGAGGACGCGCTGAAGCACGGCCCCGACGTCGTCATGCTCGACAATTTCAGCCTGGACGACCTGAAGACTGCCGTGGCCCTGGCCAAGGGCCGCGCGGTGCTGGAGGCCTCGGGCGGCGTCAACCTGACCACCGTGCGGGCCATCGCCGAGACCGGAGTCGACGTGATCAGCGTCGGCGCCCTGACCCACTCGGCCCTGGTCATGGACATCGGCCTGGACGCCGCCTGAAGCCCCCTGGCGCCCCCTTGGCGCGACACCCCTGGCCCGAGCCGAGTTGCCGGGTCGCCCGAACGTCGCTAGACGCGAAGCGGGGCTTTTGGGGGCGATCATGGCCAAGACGAAGAAGACGTATGTCGCGCGCGATCCGCGCGCGCTGGGCCAGACGGTCGTGCTGTGGCTGTACATCCGCCTGGCCTCGACGGCCCTCAACATGGTCGCCAATGTCATCCAGCTTCACGGCCTGTCGCGCGTTCCGCCCGACGCGCCGGTCTCGATGTCGGAAACCCTGCCCGGCCTGGAGACGGCGGACCTGATCAGCGGCCTGTCCGGCCTCGTCCTGCTGGCGACCATGCTGGTCAGCGGCTTCCTGACGCTGAAGTGGATCTATCGCGTCACCATGAACAGCCACACCCTGGCCAGCGGCCTGCGCGTGTCGCCGCCCGGGTCGATCGGCTGGTACTTCGCGCCCTTCGCCAACCTCTACAAGCCGTTCCAGGCCATGAACGACGCCTGGTGCGTCAGCCTTTCGCCCCAGTCATGGCGCACCCAGGACACTCCGTCGGTGCTGCGCTGGTGGTGGGGCCTGTGGATCGCCACCTCGACGATCGACAACACCAGCTTCCGCCTGCAGATGCGCGCCCACGACGCCGCCGCCTCGATGTTCGTGGCGGGCCTGGACCTGGTCAGCGACCTGCTGTGGGTCGTGCTCTGCCTGGTGCTGATCCAGATCGTCCGCCGCCTCAGCGCCCAGCAGTCCAACGCCCTGAACACGACGGCCTTCGACTGACCTAACCGGACGGGGCGGGGCCGGGCCGGGCCGCGCGACAATCCGCCTCTCCGGAACAGCGGTTTCTTAACCGTCTTCCGCCATACGGTGTCGGTCCCTGCGCGTCGCCGGGCGGCCGGAGCACGTCGGGGTCTTGCAGCCAAGTCAGTACATCAATCTCGACAAGGCCAAGGCGTTGGTCGTCGACGACAATCAGCAGTCGCTCGACATCCTGATCGGGGTGCTGACCAGCTTCGGCCTGCGCAACATCGTGCGCAAGGCCGACGGCAGGGAAGCCCAGGAAGAGCTGAAGCACCACGCCTTCGACCTGGTCCTGACCAACGGCAACCTGCCCGAGCTGGACGGCTACGACCTGACCCGCTGGCTGCGTCGCGAGGCCGACGAGGCCAACCGCATGACGCCGGTGATCATCGTCACCTCCCACACCCGCCGCACCCAGGTCGAGAAGGCCCGGGACTGCGGCGCCAATTTCATCGTCACCAAGCCGATCTCGCCGACCATCATGCTCGAGCGCATTCTGTGGGTCGCCAAGGGCGATCGGATGTTCATCGAATGCGAGACCTACGTCGGGCCCGACCGTCGCTGGCGCAACCAAGGCCCGCCCGTGGAGTTCCCGGACGGTCGGCGCCGCGACGATCAGTCCATTGAACTGGGCGAGTCCGGAGGCCACAACATGTCCCAGGACGAGCTGGACGCTTTGATCAAACCTATGAAGTCGATCGCATGATTGAGGTCAAGAAGAGCCGCATGAAACCCCGCCTGGGTCAGTTGATGACCCAGAAGGGCGGCATGTACGTGGCCGAGGCCCTCAAGCGCGCCGACGTCACGATGGAGATCCTGCGCGAGCCTTCGCTGACCGGGATCGACGACTACATCACCGCGCTCGACACGCTGCTGGCCTCCGGCCTCGACGAGGCGGCCCTGCTTGAGGGCCTATACGCCCGGGCCAGCGACATCGTCAGCCTCAGCGGCGCCGAGCGCAACCAGGCCGTCCAGATCGCCGCCCGCTCGCTGTGCGACCTGCTGGACGAAGCCCACGCCCTGACCCCCTCGGTGCTGGCCGGGATCAAGGTCTACATCGCCTCGATCAAGCTGCTGCACCGCGCGCCGGACAATCCCACGCTCCAGCAACCCATCCTGCAGGGCCTGGCCAGCGTGCTGGAGAAGCACCGCAACGAGCTCCGAGCGCAGAATGCGGCGAAGGAAGACTGAGAGGCCTGGCCCCTCGCCTCTCAAATTAGCCGTCATTCCCGCCCTTGTGGCGGGAACCCCTCTCTCCGCCGCAAGGGCGGACGAGTGGCGCGCCGGCGCGCCAAGGCGCCTCAGGTGTCAGCTGAACCAGGGGTTCCCGCCACAAGGGCGGGAATGACGGTTGAACGGGCGCAGGGCCGTCGACTGCTGCGAACGCTCAGAACCGAACCCTACCGCTTGCCCCGCAGCCACGGCGCCAGGCGGTCCTGCAGGGGCTGGTCGACATAGGTGTGGAACAGCCAGGCCGCGCCCATGGCGATCGGGAAAGAGGCCAGCCACATCAGCCACTGCCAGCCGATGCCGATCGGCACGGTCTCGATCAGCTTGTGCACCGCGCTCCAATAGATCACCCCCACGAAGATGTGGGTGATGAACAGGGCGAACGACAGCTTGGCGCCCTCCTCGATCCAGGCCCTGGGACGGCGGACCGGCAGGCGGCCCGCGCCCAGCACGACGGCGGCGATGGCGGCCAGGCACGGGATGTCGAAGATCAGCTCGTCGGGCAGGGCGTAGCGGTCCAGCGGCTGCATGGCGACCAGCAGCACGAAGCCGCCGATCAGCAGCACCTTGGCCGCCCGCTCGGACGGCCAGTTCATCTCGACCGCTCGCGCCAGGCAGACGCCCAGGATGAACAGCGGCAGGGCCCGCACGACGCCGAACCGGAACTGCAGGTCCGACAGGGCGTGGTCGAACACCAGCCGCGCCACCACCTCGCAGGCCGCGAAGGCCAGGGCCCCGGCCAGCGGCAGGATCCACGGCCAGCGCACCTTGTCGGCCGCCCGCCACAGCCAGGGGAACAGCGCGTAGCAGACCACCAGGGCCGACAGCGACCAGCTGGGCAGGTTCCAGCCGTCGCTGTTGAAGCCCCAGGCGTGGACCAGCAGGGCCTGGACCGGCAGCTGGTCCCAGGCAAAGCGCGAAGGCTTGTGGGCGTCGGTGCCCGCCGCGTTCAGCACCAGCACCAGGGCGGCCATCATGGCCAGCACGATCAGGTGGCCCGGCCAGACCCGTCCGACCCGGCGCACCCAGAAGCGGCCGTGGCTGATCCGCCCCGTCAGGGTCGAGGCCCCGTAGGCCCGGCCCAGCACGTAGCCCGACAGCATCAGGAAGAAATCTGTGGCCAGGAAACCGCGCGAGAACACCTGGCCGAAGCGCTCGATGCGCATCGGGCCCTCGGCCCCGAAATGGTAGATGACGATCAGCAGCGAGGCGAGCAGCCGCAGCAGGTCCAGCGCGCCGCCGCGCGTGGCGATCCGGGCCGGGCGCTCGGCCACGGCGGCGACGGGCGCGGGCGTCGCCTCGTCAGGCGTCATGGGGGGAAGGACGGGTACGTTCACAACGCTCTCGCCTTAACAAAGCCGAGCCCCCCGGGAAAGCACGTGTGACTCCGGAGCGCGCGTCACGGCGACACAGCCTGAGACTGTGGCCGAAGGGGCGCGGTTTCGCACCGGCCTATAGGCCCTCCCCCGTGAGGGAGGCGATCGCGCAGCGATCGGTGGGGGGAGTTGTAGGACAGCTGTCGTTCGACCACGCCCCCTCCGTCGGCTTCGCCGACACCTCCCCCACAGGGGGAGGAACTGCGCGCCGCGCCCGTTGAAAAGCCGACGAGCAATCCTATCTGTAACTTCTACAGTATCTAATCGGACCACTGCTCATGACCGCCCGCCAACCCGTCCTGTTCCTCGGCCACGGCTCGCCGATGAACGCCATCGAGGACAACGCCTGGAGCCGCGCCTGGGCGGACCTGGGGCGGGACCTGCCGCGCCCCAAGGCGGTGCTGATGATCAGCGCCCACTGGGAGACGCGCGGGGCCAGCGCGGTCAGCGCGGCCGAGCGCCCCGAGACCATCCACGACTTCGGCGGCTTCCCCCAGGCGCTGTTCGACGTGCGCTACGACGCGCCGGGCGATCCGGCCCTGGCCGAGCGGGTGGCGGAAATCCTGTCGCCCGATCCGGTCGTCCAGCACCCGACCCGGGGCCTGGACCACGGGGCCTGGGGCGTGCTGCGGCCGATGTATCCGGACGCCGACGTGCCGGTGGTGCAGCTCTCGCTGGACCGCGGCCGCCCCGACCGCTGGCACTACGAGGCCGGCAAGCGCCTGGCCGCCTTGCGTGACGAGGGCGTGCTGATCGTCGGCAGCGGCGACATCGTCCACAACCTGCGCGCCGTGAACTTCCGCACCGGCGAGGTTCCCGACTGGGCGCCGCGCTTCAACGAGACGGCCAAGGCCCTGATCGCCGCCGGTGACCACGACCCGCTGATCGACTGGCGCGCCCTGGGCCCCGACGCCGACGCCGCGATCAACAGCGCCGAGCACTACCTGCCCCTGCTCTACGTGCTGGGCGCGCAGGAGGCTGGCGAGCCGGTGTCGTTCTTCACCGACGACGTCTTCGCGGCGATCTCGATGACGAGCGTGCGGGTGGGGTAGCGATCCTCTTTCACCATCACTCAAATCTCGCCGTCATTCCGGGCCTTGTGCCCGGAACCCCTCTGTCCGCCGCAGGTGCGGAGGTGTGGCGCGCCGGCGCGCCAAGGCGCTGCACCGTCGGCTGAACCAGGGGTCCCGGGCACAAGGCCCGGGATGACGGTTGAAAGGGAATGGCGGAACGATCGCGCCCCGACCTCGCATCCTTTCCGCCCTGAACCAGTTCTCCCCGCATGACCTACCAACTGCATTACTGGCCCACGATCCAGGGACGCGGCGAGTTCGTGCGCCTGGCGCTGGAGGAGGCCGGGGCGGCCTATGTCGACGTGGCGCGCGGCGACGAGGAAAGCGGCGGCGGCGAGGAGGCCCTGATGGCCGACATGGCCGAGCACGAGCGCTCGCCGTTCGCCCCGCCCTATCTGGTCGACGGCGACCTGGTGATCGGCCAGACGGCCAACATCCTGCTGCACCTGGGCCTGCGCCACGGCCTGGCGCCGCGCGCCGAGGGCGGGCGGCTGTGGGTCAACCAGCTGCAGATGACCATCGCCGACCTGGTCGCCGAAGCCCACGACGTCCACCACCCGGTGGGCATGGGCCTCTATTACGAGGACCAGAAGGAGGAGGCCGCGCGGCGGGCCAAGGAGTTCCGCACCCAGCGGATCAAGAAGTACCTCGGCTGGTTCGAGACGGTGCTGGAGCGGGCGCCGAAGGGCGCCAAGGGGAAGCAGTGGCTGACCGGCGAGGACCTGACCTACGCCGACCTGTCGCTGTTCCAGGCGGTCGAGGGCCTGCGCTACGCCTTCCCCCACGCGATGAAGCGGCTGGAGCCGAAGCTGGAGCGCGTGATCGCCGTGCGCGACGCGGTGGCGGAACGGCCGAACATGGCGGCCTATCTGGGGTCGGAGCGGCGGATCGCGTTCAGCACCGAGGGGATCTTCCGGGCGTATCCGGAACTGGATCCGGGGTAGCGGGTCTATCCGCTCGCTCCAAACCCCCACCGCCGTCATCCTCGGACTTGTTCCGAGGACCCCTGCCTCAACCGCGAAGAAGGTTGATCCGTGAAGCGGTGAGGCCGCGGACCGATCCCACCGACAACCTGGCGGACAGAGGGGTCCTCGGAACAAGTCCGAGGATGACGGGCGTCGAGTGAAGCGGTGTACTAAGCGCCGAGCCTCAGCTCGACGGCGTGCTCGCCGCCACCACGTCCACGCGGCGCCAGGTCTGCGACTTGCAGAACAGCAGCAGGCAGCCCTTGGCCTTCATGGTGCTGGCGTCGGGGAAATCGGCGGTGCCGCTGAGGGTCATGTTCAGGTCGGGCACGAAGACCTTGCCCTTCCAGCTGCCGTTCTTCTGCAGCTGGAAATCGCGCAGCAACTGCAGGCCGATCAGGTTGGGCGTGCCGCCCTTCTTGGCGTCGGCCTTGGCGTCGTCATTGGCCCAGACCACGTTGCCGCAGGCGCGACCGCCGCCGCAGGGCTTGATCTCGACATGGACGGTGTTCTTGGGATTGCGCCAGACGCCGTAGGTGAACGCGTCCTCCGCCGACGCCGGTGAAACGACGGCCAGACCGGCCGCCAGGCCAGCGGCCGCGGTCAGCACGACGAGAAACGACTTCATCCGACGCATGCGTGATGTCTCCGACACACAAGCGTTTTGAGGCAGGTTCGTGTTCGGATCAAGTCTGGGCGGTTTTCGCATCCCCAGCCGTCGCCCCGGGCCTCGCGCCCGAAACCCGCTGCCCAGCTTGACCTTGAGATATGGACGGTTCGCCGGCGAGCCGCTCCCGCCAGGCCTGCGGCGGAGGGGCGGATCCCGGACGCGAGGTCCGGGAGGGCGGCGCCCAGAACGGCGATCGCAGCAGCCTCATGCGTCGACCCTCAACGCCTCCGCCGCCGTCCGGGCCGCGGCCCAGCGCTCGTCCATGCCGTGGCCGTAGAGCTTCTGGATGCGCTCCAGCACCGCGGCCGGGGCGGTCTCGGGGCGGCCGGAGTCGAACGGCGGGTGCGGCGCGTATTCCACCGCCAGCTGGATGGCCTGTGCCGTCTCCTCGCCCGCGATCTCGGCCACCACGGTCAGGGCGAAGTCGATGCCGGCTGTCACCCCGCCGCCGGTGAACACGTCTCCGTCGCGCACCACCCGGGCCGGGTCGGGCGTCGCGCCGAACAGGGCCAGCTGGTCGCGCCAGGCCCAGTGGCAGGCCGCCCGCTTGCCGACCAGCAGCCCGGCCGCGCCCAGCAGCAGCGAGCCGGTGCAGACCGAGGTCACGTAACGCGCCCCCGCCGCCAGCCGGCGGACCTGGGCCAGGAAGGCCTCGTCCGCCATCGCCTGGGTCGTGCCGAAGCCGCCGGGCACGCACAACAGGTCGCAATGCTCGACGTCGGCCAGCCGCGGCAGGTGGGCGAAGACCAGGCCGTCGGCCTCGATCTCGCCGCCCGCCTCGCTGGCGGCCACCACCTGGGCGCCGGGCAGGCGGCAGAGGATCTGGTGCGGGCCGGTGAAGTCCAGGTGGGTGACACCGGGGAACAACGCGAACACGATGTGGAACGGCGCGGGTTTCGGCATGGGGAGGCCCTCCTGTTGACGCCGCACCATCGCCCGCCTAGCGTCTGACAGAAATGACATAGTTCCCTCGATATCCGCCAAAGCCGCCTTGAGAGGCAGAGCCATGACCCGCGACATCGGCTTCCTGATCTTCCCCCAGTTCCAGCTGCTGGACGCGGCCGGGCCGATCGCGGCGTTCGAGATCGCCGGACGCATCGTGCCTGGAGCTTATCGCCTGCATCTGCTGGCCCGCGAGCCAGGGGCCGTGCCCAGCTCCTCGGGCGTGGCCATGACCGCCAAGGGCTTCGACGAGACCCCGCCGCTGGACACCCTGATCGTCTCGGGGGGCGAGGGCACGCGCACCCCGGCGATCTGCGAGGCGACCCTGGCCTTCGCCCGCCAAACCTTCCGCACCGCGCGCCGCACGGCCAGCGTCTGTTCGGGGACCTATGTCCTGGCCGCCGCCGGCCTGCTGGACGGTCGCCGGGCGACGACGCACTGGCAGCGCTCGCAGGATTTCCAGCGCCGCTATCCGGCCGTTCGGCTGGAGCCCGACCGGATCTTCGTCCAGGACGGATCGCTGTGGAGCTCGGCCGGCATCACCGCCGGCATCGACATGGCCCTGGCGATGATCGGCGCGGACCTGGGCGAGGAGGTCGCCCGCCGCACCGCCCAGCAACTGGTGGTCTATCACCGCCGCCCCGGCGGCCAGTCGCAGTTCTCGGCCCTGCTGGAGATGAAGGGCGGACGCTTCGACGGCCTGCTGGCCTGGGCCCGCGAGAACCTGGCCCTGCCCCTGACCGTCGACCAGCTGGCGCAGCAGGCGGCGATGAGCCCGCGCAACTTCGCCCGGCTGTTCGCCGCCGAGACCGGCGCCACCCCGGCCAAGGCGGTCGAGCGCCTGCGGGTGGAGGCGGCGCGCGCCCTGCTCGACAGCCAGCCCCTGCAGGTCGAGGACGTCGCCCTGGAGACCGGCTTCGGCGACCAGGAGCGCATGCGCCGGGCTTTCGTCCGCGCCTTCGGCCAGCCGCCGCAAGCCCTGAGACGCGCCGCCCGCGCCTCGCAACCGCCCCCCGCAACCGATTGTTGCATCGGCGCCATAGGTCGTCACAAACGGTCAAGCTTGAACAACCTCTGATTTACGACACCGGTGAACCCCTCTACCCGGGCGCAGTCCGATCACGGACGAGTACCTATTTCGGGGGAAATACCTATGCGTCTGCTCATCACCACCGCCGTGGCCGCCCTGGCCATGGCCGGCGCCGCCGTCGCGCAAACCGCCGGCCCGGCGCCCGCTCCGGCCGCCGCCGCCGCGCCTGGCGTCAGCCAGTACATCTCGGTTTCCGGCGGCTTCATCGGCAAGACCGACTACGACTACGGCTTCGCCGGCGGCTACAAGGCCGACAGCGACGTCGACGCCGGCGCTCAAGGCGCGATCGCCTGGGGCTCGACGGTCGGCGGCAACTGGCGCGCCGAGATCGCCCTGGGCTACCGCAGCCAGGACAGCGACACCGTCGTCACCCTGAACGGCGCGAAGATCGGCGTCACCGACGGCAAGGTCGAGACCCTCAGCGTCGACATCAACGGCTATTACGACTTCCCGGTCGCCGGTCCGGTGAAGCCCTATCTGGGCGCCGGCATCGGCGTGGCCCAGGTGAAGTTCAGCGACGACCTGATCGACGACAAGGGCGACGCCCTGACCCTGCAAGGCATCGCCGGCGCCAGCTTCGCCGTCGCGCCGCGCATCTCGCTGTTCGTCGAGGGCCGCTACCAGTACACCGGCTCGATCAAGATCAAGACCACCAGCCCGTCGGGCGAGCGGGAAGAGAAGCTCAGCATGACCGGCCCCGGCGCCCTGGTCGGCGCGCGCTTCGCGTTCTAAGGCTTCGACAAGACGAGGGGCGCGCCGGTCAGCCGGCGCGCCCTTTTTCGTTACGCGCCGCGCTCTTCCGCCATCCGCGCCACCTGGGCCTTCAGGATCTCCAACGCCTCGGTGTTGCAGCGCAGGATCTCGACGACCTCCTGCTCGCGCAGGGCGTCCAGCTTGTCGTGCAGCCGCATGATCTCCAGCTCGGCCCGCAGGTTGACGACATAGTCGTGCTCGGCGTTCAGCCGGTCCTTCGTGGCCTGGCGGTTCTGGCTCATCATGATCACCGGCGCCTGGATCGCGGCCACGGTCGACAGGATCAGGTTGAGGAAGATGAACGGATAGGGGTCGAACGACAGGTGCAGGGGCTTCAGCCCCACGTTCAGCCCGATCCACAGCGCCAGGCACAGCGAAAAGCCGCCGATGAACGCCCACGAGCCGCCGACCGCCGCCACCTTGTCGGCCAGCCGGTCCCAGTAGGTGCGGTCGTCGGCCAGCAGCGCCTTGTTCAGGCCCGTGGGGGCCTCGGCGGCGATCAGGTCGATGACGCTCTTCTGCACCTCCGTCAGCCCGCCATAGGGCGTGGCCAGCAGGTCGCGCGACAACTGGTCGAGGCGTTGGTCCGGGGTCATGGGCGGCTCCGAAAGAAGGAATTGTAAAAGATGCGCCTGAGGGCCGGACGCAAGCGGCGCGCGATTGACGCCCGTCCCGCCCGGGTCGACGGTGCCCGCGTCGGCTTGACGACACAGTAAGAGCACAAGGAGCGATCCCCATGGCCCACAAGTTTCTGATCAAGAAGAACAAGGGCGGCGAGTTCGTCGCCTACTTCACCTACAACGGCGAGACCATCTTCTGGACCGAGGGCTACGCCTCGAAATCGGCGGCCAAGAACGCCATCGAGTCGATCAAGAAGAACGGTCCCGACGCCGAGACCGACGACCAGACGGACTAGGTCCGCGCCAGCGCGGCCCCCTCAGTCGCTTCGCGACAGCTCCCCCAAAGGGGGAGCATCGGCACGGACCAGATCCTCCCCCTCTGGGGGAGGTGGCCCGGAGGGCCGGAGGA
>NZ_JBFUAW010000055.1:0-22601 GCF_056406095.1 Caulobacter sp. P1_D6
GTGAACAGGTCGGTCGGGAAGAAGCTGAGGTCGACCGAGCGGTCGGTGCCTTGCGCGTCGGTCGGGCCCGACGAGGCGACCGCGATCGAGGCGCCGTTCAGCGTGACGTTGGTGAAGTTCGAGCCCAGGCCGCGGATGGCGACATTCGTGCCCTCGCCCGTGATGTCGCGGGTGATGGTGATGCCGGGAATGCGGTTGAACGACTCGGCGATGTTGGAGTCAGGGAACTTGCCGATGTCTTCGGCGAAGATCGTGTCGGCGAAGCTGGTCGACTCGCGCTTGGCGACCGTCGACTGCGCCAAGCTGCGACGATAGCCAGTGACGACCACTTCTTCGACCGTATCGCTGCTGGGCGCGCCCGCCGCCGGCGCGGTCTGAGCGTGGGCCTCGACCGCGACGAGCCCCGAAAGCATGGTCGCCCCTAAAAGCGCCGCGCGCCCCAGACGCGCAGTAATCCCAAGCGTTCGCATGTGATGTCCCCTCCCAATTCAGCAGCCGCAACGTGACGGCGGCCTTGCTTTTGATCTTGATCGCCGCCGTTCCGACAGCATGACGATCCTTTCGCCACCGCGCGTCGCCCGTCAATAATGTCGGACTAAATGTGGCCAGGACAGATCACAGCTGGCCTGACCAGTTGTGGCATTTCAATCTTGTTACAATTTCAACAACATAACGACTAACGGCGTTCGCTCAGGGTCAAAAACGCGAACAAGTCCGCGATGGTAGCGGTACCGATTCTACGAAGTCGTGGGAAATTTATCACAACCTTCCCTGGCCAATATGAGCTTAATGTTGGAAAATTCCCGACAATTGCCCTGGACACCCCACCCGCCGGTAGTTTTTCTTGCCGAGCTGGCAAGGTTCAAGCTGCGCAATTTGTCGGACAAGCGGGCACGGGAAGAATCTTGTCGATGCGAAATAGAGTGAGGACGGCTCTCGGGATCAAAGCCGAATGGCGGGCCGCGGCTGACGAGACGCCGCGCGCCGACAACCTCATCGCCTCCGTGAGCGGCAAGACGCGCGGGCTTGGCCGCCGGCCCGTCTTAGGGCGCCGGCGGCCAGCGGCCGCATGGGCGCCGCACCGACGGCCACGTCCGCAAGTTCCCACCGGCGTGCGACGGCTAGGTGGTTTGGACAATTGCAAGATGGCTGGGACAACGGGCGCGCCTGGCGCGCGGCCCGACCGGAGGCGTCCGCGATGAGCGCGTTCACCTCTTTGCTCGCCGTGCAGATCACCTCTTCGAGTCGTCGAGCTCCTCATCGGGTGGCCTTTGAATTGATCACGCGCATCAACAGCGGCGCTTACAAGCGCGGGTCGTGGTTGCCGACCGAGCAGGAGCTCCTGCGAGAATTCCCGGTAAGTCGCGGGGCGCTACGCGAGGCGCTGACCATTCTGCAATGCCTGGACCTGGTTGAGCCGCGACGCAGCGTGGGCACCAGGGTCCTGGGCGGGGAGGTATCCGTCGAGGATCTTTTCAACGCCTCCGTGGACCTAGTGGCCTTGCTGGAAGCCTGCTGCGTGTTCGAGGTCGAGTCCATCGTTCTAGCGGCCGGATTGCGCGGCGAGCGCAGCGTCTGCAAGCCGCCCGGCGGCGCCCCGAATCTTCTAGATTTTCGCCAGTTCCATCTCGACCTGGCGCGCGCGACAGGCAATGGCGCGCTCATCGCCTCGATTGGAAACCTGTGGGCTTTGGCGCTGACCCGGCCGACGCTCCGAGCGCTGTTCGCCGCCGCTATCAACCAATCGGCAATCGATTTTAGCCACCTGCAAGGCTTGGTGGCCCGAGCGGTCGAGGCTGGCGATCCTGGCGCGGCGCGGAGCGCCGCTAAAGCCCTGTTCAACGCCTATCTCACCAGCGTCCTGGACGCCGAGGAGGCCGAGCGGCTGCACCAAGCCAATCGCGAAAGCCTGAGACGTGGGCTGGCCTGGAAAAGCCGGTTGTCGATCGATACACGCCTGCCCTCCCCTACCTAGCCTGGCCTGGCCTGGCCTGCGCGGGCCCTTGCGGAAATCCATCTCCCAATTGGCAGCAAGACGCCTCGCGAATCCTCAGACCGATCGCAACACAAGTCGGCGCCACGAACGTGCGGAATTTCCGCTCTCGCATTTCAGAATGTTTGCGCTACCAATACTCCGACAAAAGTAGCCAGAAGCGTTAGGGTTTTCGATGGTCGATCGTTGTTGCGCGCACCATTCGCGCCGGGTCTTTCTCGCGGGCGCCAGTGCGGGGGCCGGCGCGCTGGTAGCCGCCGGGCCGACGTTCGGGGCGCAAGCCACGCCAACATCGCGACCATTGGCGAGCCGACCGCAAGCCAAGCTGCGAGCGTTCGACCTTGCCGACGTCACCTTGGACGAGGGCCCGTTCCTCCACGCCCAACGGAAAACCGAGGCCTACCTTTTGGCGCTGCAGCCCGATCGCATGCTGCATAATTTCCGGGTCAATGCGGGCCTCAAGGCCAAGGCGCCGGTCTACGGCGGCTGGGAGTCCGAGCCCACCTGGGCGGAGATCAACTGTCACGGCCACACGCTAGGGCACTATCTGTCGGCCTGCTCGCTGGCCTACCGCTCGACGGGCGACCAGAGATTCAAGGCCAGAACCGAATACATCGTCGGCGAATTGGCCGAGTGCCAAAAGGCGGCGAATTCCGGACTGGTCTGCGCCTTTCCCGACGGGCCGGCCTTGGTCATGGCCCATTTGCGCGGCGAAAAGATCACGGGCGTGCCCTGGTACACCTTGCACAAAATCTACGCCGGTCTGCGCGACGCCGCGATGCTGACCGACAGCCCGACCGCGCGCACGGTGCTGATCAGGTTCGCCGACTGGGCGGTCGTGGCGACCCGGCCGCTGAGCGATGCACAGTTCGAAACCATGCTGGAGACCGAGCATGGCGGGATGAACGAGGTCTTCGCCGACCTCTACGTGATGACCGGCGACGCCAACTACCGACACGTGGCCGAGCGGTTTTCGCACAAGGCGATCATGACGCCGCTCGCGCGTGGCCGGGACACTCTGGACGGTCTGCACGCCAACACCCAGTTGCCCAAAATCGTCGGCTTCCAGCGTGTCTGGGAAGTGACAGGAGATCCCGGATACAGGGACGCGTCGGTGTTCTTCTGGAAGACGGTGGCGCTCACACGCGCCTTCGCCACCGGAGGTCACGGCGACAATGAGCACTTCTTCCCGATGGCCGATTTCGCCGACCACGTGTTCTCGGCCAAGGCCTCAGAGACATGCTGCCAGCACAACATGCTCAAGCTCACCCGCGCCCTGTTCCTGCACGACCCGCAAGCGGTCTATGCCGACTACTACGAACGCACGCTCTACAACGGCATCCTGGCCTCGCAAGACCCCGACAGCGGCATGGCGACCTATTTCCAGGGCGCGCGGCCAGGCTACATGAAGCTCTATCACACGCCCGAGGACTCTTTCTGGTGCTGCACCGGCACGGGCATGGAGAACCACGTCAAGTATCGCGACTCGATCTACTTCCACGACGACAGCGCGATCTATGTGAATCTCTTCGTGCCCTCGTCGGTGAAGTGGAAGGAAAAGGGGGCGGTGCTCACCCAGAGCACGGTCTTCCCAGACGCGCCGACGACCACGCTGCGATGGAAGCTGCAACAGCCGACCGAGGCGACTCTAAAGCTGCGCCATCCTCACTGGAGCCGGGCCGCGGTCGTCCTGATCAACGGCGTCGAAGCGACGCGATCGGCTGATCCGGGCAGCTATGTCGAGCTGTCGCGGACCTGGAGGAACGGCGACGAAGTGGAGCTGCGCTTGACGATGGAGGCGGCCGTGCAGCGCGCGCCCGCCGCGCCCGACATCGTCGCCTTCACCTACGGGCCGTTGGTGCTCGCGGGCGCCTTGGGGCGCGAGGGCCTGGCGCCGGGCTCCGACATCGTCGTCAATGAACGCAAGTATGGGGCCTATAACGACGCGCCGTTCGACATGCCGAGGTTGGCCGGCGCGCCCGAAACGATCGCGAGCCATTTGCGCCCGGGAAATCGGCCGCTGGAGTTCACGGCCCTGTCGACGCAGCAGCGGCCCGTGCGGTTGATCCCTTATCATCGCATCGCGCACGAACGGTACGCGATCTACTGGCCGATGAAATCGCCAAGCTCGAAGACCAGCGCGTAGCGACCAGATGAGAACGCGCGACGACCTTCGTCTTCTCCCTGCCCGCGCCGCGTGGGCTCGCACCAAATGCGGCCTGACGGCGATGAGGGCGACCCTCGCGCACCGCAATGACGCGCTGTCGCCAATCCGCCTCGGCGGCATGCACAGCGCCCCAACCGCGACGGCCCATGCCGTCAAAGCTCGTCCGGTGCTTCGACCACTGACCACGATCTAGCGACAAGAGAGGCCTATCACGATGGCGCGTTGGATGATCACGACCGGGGCGATCGCCTTGTTCGCCGCCCCCGCTGTGGCGTTCGCAGAGCCGGCGACGCCGCCCGCCGGCCTTGACCCTCTGGGTCAATTGCGGGCCATCGCGCCGGCCAGCGACGCCGCCTTTCACTTTATGAGGCTGCGCAACGGCGTGCAGTTCCAGTTGAACGGCGTCACCAAGTCGGTGGTCTTCTATTCGCCCACCGTCGTACGGGTGAACGCCAATCTCGGCCAATCCTATTGGACCGCGCCAAGCCTGGTGGTGATCCGCCAACCCGAGGCCGCGCCCTTCACTGTGCAAGAGACTGCCGGCGCGCTGGAGTTGATCAGCGAGAAGCTGCGCGTCGTGATCGACAAGCACGCCGGCGCGCTGACCTATTACGACGCCTCCGGCCGACTGCTCACCCGCGAGAAGCCTGACGCGCCCCAGTCGATCGATCGACGCGTCATTTCCGGCGCGCCGACCTACGAAGTGGAAAACCGCTTCACGCTCAAACCCGAGGAAGGCCTCTACGGCTTCGGCTTCACCGGCGACGACGAGGTCAACCGTCGAGGCAAGGACCTGCTGCTCGTCCAGACCAATGTCGGCATCATCATTCCGGTGATGGTCTCGACCGAGCGCTACGGCGTCCTCTGGGACACCTATTCGCAGATGCGCTTCAAGGACGATGCGCAGAGCGCGCGCCTCTGGGCGGAAAGCGCGCCGGGCGGCGTCGACTACTATTTCATGGCCGGCGACACGATGGACGGCGTGGTCGGCGCCTATCGCTGGCTGACCGGCGATGCGCCGATGTATCCCAAGCAGGCGTTCGGCTTGTTCATGAGCAAGGAGCGCTACAAAACCCAGGACCGCCTCCTGGAGGTCGCCAGGACCTTTCGCAAGGAACGCTTCCCGCTCGATTACATCGTCCAGGACTGGCAGTATTGGGGCGGCGACAAGGACGGAACCTGGTCGGGCATGACCTGGGATCCCAAGCGGTTTCCCGATCCCGTCGGCATGACCCGCTCGATCCACGACCTCAACATGAAGCTGATGGTCTCGATCTGGCCCTCGGTCGGCAACGACACGGCGCTCGGACGCGAGCTCGACCAGTACAATCTGCGCTTCAAACCTCTGCACTGGATTTCCAAGCAAGCGCGCGTCTACGACGCCTACAGCCCCAAGGGCCGCGAGATTTACTTCAAGCACATCAAGTCCGGCCTGCTCGACAAGGGCGTCGACGCGCTCTGGATGGACGGGACCGAGGTCGAGGTCAGCTCGGCGATGTGGAATCCGGCCGACAATGTCCGCGACACCAAGGCGCTGGGCGCCAACGCCATGGGCGACTTCACGCGGTATCTGAACCCCTATTCGCTGCTAACGACCGAAGGGACCTACAAGGGCCAGCGTGCGACCAGCGACAAGCGGGTCTTCACTCTGACCCGATCGGCCTGGGCCGGCGCTCAGCGCACGGCCGCGGCCTCATGGTCGGGCGATATCTACGCCAGCTGGAAGACCTTCGCTCAGCAGGTGGCCGGCGGCGTCAACGTCACGATCACCGGCAATCCCTATTGGACCCAGGATACGGGCGGCTTCTTCGTCACCGATTTTCCGGGCGGCGAGAAGAACCCTGCCTGGCGCGAGCTCTACGCGCGCTGGTTCCAATATGCCGCCTTCAACCCGATCATGCGGGTCCACGGCACCAGCGTCGAACGTGAGCCCTATCTGTTCAAGACGCTGGATCCGCCGGTCTACAAGACGCTGCTGGAGACGACGCAGCTGCGTTATCGCCTGCTGCCCTACACCTACAGCTTGAGCGCCAAGGTCACGGCCGATCGCTACACCCTGATGCGCGCGCTGCCGATGGACTTTCCCCAGGATCCAGCGACGTTCAACATCAACGACAGCTTCATGTTCGGACCCTCGCTGCTGGTCCACCCCGTCACCCGGGCAATGTACAACATCCTTCCATCCATCCCCACGACCGTGCCGGCGCAATACCTGCGCGCTGCCGACGGCAGGCCAGGCCTGGCCGTGCAATATTTCTCCGGCGAGAACTTCGAGACGCCGCGCGGCCAGGCGGTCGATATGAAGATCGACCACACCTGGCCCGACCCGCCCCTGGCGGAGCTTCCGCCGGGCCTGACCTCGCTGAGCCACTTCTCCGCGCGGTGGGAAGGCGACCTGATCGCGCCGGAGGACGGCGAATATGAGATCGGCCTGACGGGTAATGACGGGATGCGTCTGGCCCTGGGCGGTGAGACGGTTGTCGACGAGTGGACCCGGGCGGCGACCCGCACGCGCCTGGTGCGGCGCACGCTCAAGAAGGGCGAAAAGCTGCCGGTCCGGCTGGAGTTCTCCCATCCCGAGGGCGGGCGCGTGTTCCGTTTCGTCTGGCGCACGCCCAGCGAGTTGAAGCGCGACGCGGCCGTGCTCAGCGCCCCGCGCGACCTGACGATGCGCACCTATCTGCCCAAGGGCGCTGACTGGTACGACTTCTGGAGCAACCAGCGGTATGGCGGCGGACAGACCGTCGCGCGCCAAGCGCCGCTCGACGTCGTGCCGCTCTATGCTCGGGCCGGGGCGATCATCCCGATGGGGCCGGTCGTGCAGTACGCGACCGAGCGCCCCGACGCGCCCTATGAGGTCCGCGTCTATCCGGGCGCGGACGGCAAGTTCACGCTCTACGAGGACGACAACGAAACCTATGCCTACGAGAAAGGGCAGTCCGTTCGCTATGACCTCAGTTGGAACGATGCAAAGAGAACACTGACGGTGGGGCCGCGGCGCGGCGCCTTTGTCGGCATGGTCAAACAGCGAACGCTCAACATCGTCGTCATCGACGCGATGGGTTCGACCTCAGGCGGGGCGGCGCGCGCCGTTCGGACCGTTGCATACGATGGGCGCGCGAAGGTGGTGCGTTTCAACGACGGTGATCTGGCGAGAGATTGACGGACCAAGCGGCTTTGACAGCCACCCTCAGCCATGTCGCTCGGTATCGCCGCGCCAGCCCGCGCTGATCCCGAGCGCGACTATGTTCGAAATGCGCCAGGTGCTGCCGCTGGCCCTACCGGCGGTTCCATCCACCTTGAGGTCGCGTTGGGAAGCTGGACCGAACTGACATAAATTTTGGGAACGCGGTCGCTCAGTTGGATTTGCGAGCAATATCAAGCGCTTTAAGGACAGTTTGAATTGGTGCGCTCCCGTGATCAATGAAGCACCATCATTCGATCCTCTAGATGAGGAATCGAACTCGATCGAATTTTTTGATAAAATCAATGCGTTGTGAGGTTGGCGGAGACGGAGGGATTCGAACCCTCGATACCCTTTTGGGGTATGCCGCTTTAGCAAAGCGGTGCCTTCAGCCTCTCGGCCACGTCTCCTCCTGAGAGGGAGCGGTTCGATAGCCTGTTCGCGGCGGCATGACAACGCGCTGTCTCGAAAAATCCGCGTTAACGTGAAGCTCAGACCGCGAGACTAGTGTGAACCCTGTTCTACAAAGGGCTCGGGGCTTCCATGTCGTCCGCTATCGCACATCCGCCGGAACGCGAAGGCGTCGCCGTGCTCGACGCTCAACCCATGGCGCCGCGGCTCGTGATCGAGGACGAGGCGGCCGAGGGCGTCGGGCGGCGCGGCCCGTTCCGACCCGGCCGCCTGGTCCCGGCCCGGGCTCGGATGCAAGTGCGCAGCCTGTCGCGGATGTTCCGCGTGGTCGACGGCCTGGTCTTCGCCGGCGTCACCGCCGCCACGATCGGGGTCGCCCGCCCGACGCCCGACGTCTTCGCCCCGCTGGTGCTGGGGGCCCTGGCCCTGCTGCCCGCCCTCTATCTGCTGGAGGCCTACACCTTCCATCGCCGCGAGACCCTGGGCCGTCAGGCCTTGCGGGTGTCGGCCGCTTTCGGCGTGGTCGGCGTCGTCGTGTTGCTCGCCACTCTGATCTTTGGCCGCGGCCAGCTCGACACCACCCTCCTGGCCGGCTGGGGGATCGCCCTGGCCCTCGCCACCGCCCTGCTGCACGTGGCCTGGTGGCGCGCGGTCGACCATGGCCGTCGCGACGGCCGACTGACCCCGAACGTCGTGGTCGTGGGCGCCACGGTCAACGCCGAGCGCTTCATCCGCAGCGCCCTGGCCACCGGCGACGTCAACGTGCTGGGCGTGTTCGACGACCGCGCCGACCGCGCCCCGGCCCAGGTGCTGGGCGTGCCGGTGCTGGGCGACACCACCGCCCTGATCGACCACCGCATCATGCCGTATGTCGACCGGGTGATCATCGCGGTCACCTCCACCGCCCAGGCCCGCGTCGCCCAGCTGGTCGAACGTCTGGAAGTCCTGCCCAATCCGGTCAGCCTATTCGTCGACCTGAACCGCGAAACCCAGCGCCACGCGTCGCTGGCCCACTTCGTCGACCTGTCGGGCGCCGCGCCCGACGCCCGCCGCGCCATCGTCAAGCGCGCCCAAGACCTGACGATCGGGTCGCTGGGCCTGATGGCCGCCGCGCCGATCATGCTGCTGGTCGCCCTGGCCATCAAGCTGGACAGCGCCGGTCCGGTGTTCTTCCGCCAGCGCCGCCACGGCTTCAACAACGAGGCCATCCTGGTCTGGAAGTTCCGCTCGATGCGCCACGACATGGCCGACGCCAAGGCGGTCCGCCAGATCAGCGCCGACGACGACCGCGTCACCAAGGTCGGCAAGTTCATCCGCAAGACCAGCCTCGACGAGCTGCCCCAGCTGTTCAACGTGCTGCGCGGCGAGATGTCGATGGTCGGCCCCCGCCCCCACGCCATCGGCATGAAGAGCGGCGACGTCGAGTCCGAGACCTTGGTCGCCCGCTATGCCCACCGCCACCGCATGAAGCCCGGCGTCACCGGCTGGGCGGCGATCAACGGCTCGCGCGGCCCGGTCGACACTGCCGAGCTGGTTCAGGAGCGCGTCGCCCTGGACGTCGAATACATCGAGCGCCAGTCGTTCTGGCTGGACCTCTACATCATCGCCATGACCATCCCCTGCCTGCTTGGGGACCGGTCGGCGGTGCGCTGAGGACGAGACATGTTCTGGCGTGGCGTACTCGGATATCTGCCGGTCAATATCGCCCAGGGCGTGGTGGGGCTGCTCACCATCGTCCTGTTCACCCGCGTCCTGACGCCCGAGCAGTACGGCGTCTATGCCCTGGCCTTCTCGGCCCTGAGCCTGACCCAGACCATCCTGCTGACCTGGACGGAAGCCGCGATGGCCCGCTTCCACGCCCGCCAGGACGCCGACGGCCGGCTGCCCGATCACTTCGCCACCCTCTACCGCCTGTGGTTCGGCCTGGCCCTGGTGGTGCCGATCGTCGCCGCCGGCGTGCTGCGCTTCGCGCCCCTCTCCGCCCCGCTGAAGGTGGCCACCGCCGCAGCCTTCGCCGCCGTGGTGGTCAAGAGCCTGACCAAACTGTCCCAGGAGCGCCGCCGCGCCGCCGGCGAGGTGTCCGGCGCGGCCCTGCTGGACATCGTCCAGACCGTGGGCGGCTTCCTGCTGGGCCTGGTCCTGGCCCTGGTCGGCCTGGGCGGCGCCGCGCCGCTGCTGGGCATGGGGGCGATCTCGCTGCTGTGCCTGGTGTTCGTGCTGCCGGCCGACCTGCGCCGGTCCAGGGGCGGCCGCTATGACCCGACGATGGCCAAGGCCTACGCCGCCTACGGCCTGCCGGTGGCCCTGTCGCTGATCCTAGCCCTGGTGCTGTCGACCACCGACCGCTTCCTGCTGGCCGCCTTCCTCGACGAACAAGCGGTGGGCGTCTATCACGCCGGCTATTCCCTGGGCTCCCGCACCCTGGACGTCGTTTTCATCTGGCTGGGCATGGCGGGCGGACCCGCCCTGGTCGCGGCGCTGGAGCGCGGCGGCCATCCCGCCCTGAAGGACGCCGCCCACGAACAGGCCGGTTTCATGGTGCTGCTGACCCTGCCCGCCGCCGTCGGCCTGGCCCTGGTCGGCCGTCCGCTGGCCGACGTGATGGTCGGCGCAGAGCTCAGCGCCGGCGCGGGCGCCGTCGTGCCGTGGATCGCCGTGGCCGGCTGGCTGTCGGGCGTGACCACCTACTACCTGTTGCAGGCCTTCACCCTGGGCAAGCGCACCTTGATGCTGATCGTCTGCATGGCCATTCCCGCCGGCGCCAACGTGGTCCTGAACCTGGCCCTGATCCCGCGCTTTGGCCTGGACGGCGCCCTGTGGTCGACCGCCGCCAGCTATGGCGTCGGCGCCGTGGCCGCCGCGATCCTGGGCCGCAGCATCTGCCCCCTGCCCGTGCCGTGGGCCAGCCTGGCCAAGTCCGGCCTGGCCTGCGCCCTGATGGCCGCCGCCGTGCTGGTCGTGCCGGCCTTCGGCGGGGTGGTCGAGCTGATCCTCAAGGCGTCCGTGGGCGCCCTGGTCTATGGCGTGGTCGTCCTGGCGCTCGACGCCGGCGGCCTGCGAGGCCGGGCCATGGACATCCTCCAACGCCGGCTGAAGCCCGCATGACCGCTACTGAAACCCTCGTCGACAACGCCGCCTGGGCAGCGGCCACGCCGCGCCTGTCGGTGCTGATCCCGACCTATCGCGACGATCCCAGCGCTCTGCTCAAGGCCCTGGACGAGCGCGGCGCCGACGCCGAGATCGTGCTGCTGGACGACGGCGGCGGCGACGCCGACCTGACCCGGCGCATGGCCGGCCGGATCGAGAAGCTGAACCTGCCCGCCCGGCTGATCGTGCTGTCGCCCAACGAGGGCCGCGCCAAGGGCCGCAACCGCCTGGCCCAGCACGCCCGGGGCCGGCACCTGCTGTTCCTCGACAGCGACATGCTGCCCGATCCCAAGGACTTCCTGACCCGCTGGGCGGCCGTGGCCGACGACGACGTGGCGGTGGCGTTCGGCGGCTTCACCCTGGATCAGACCCCGCGTCGCCCCGAGCACGAGCTGCACCGGGCCATGGCGCTGAAGAGCGACTGCACCCCGGCGCCGGAACGGGCCCGGGAACCCGCCAAGCACGTCTTCACCTCCAACCTGCTGGTGCGCCGCGACGTGTTCGAGATGGTGGCCTTCGACGAAGGCTTCGCCGGCTGGGGTTGGGAGGACGTCGAGTGGGCCCTGCGCGTGGCCCGGTTCTATCCGATCCTGCACATCGACAACTCGGCCACCCACCTGGGTCTCGACACCGCCCCGGTCCTGGCCGCCAAGTACGAGCAGTCGGCCGCCAACTTCGCCCGGGTGGTCGCCAGCCACCGCGAGGTGGTCAGCGCCTATCCCAGCTACAAGGCCGCCAAGGCCCTGAAGCTCGCGCCCTTGCGCGGGGTCTGGCGGCCGATGCTCAAGGCCGTGGCCCTCAACGAGGCCGGCCCAACGCCCCTTCGCGCTTTCGCCCTGCGGCTCTATCGCGCCGCCCTCTATTCGGACGCCGTCTGATGCAGACCTCCTTCGAGAAAGTCGACGCCTACGAGCCGGACCGCAGCCTGAAGGGCAAGGTCCGGCGCCGGCTGATCCGCCTTGCCCATCGCCGCCCGGCCCGGGTCAAGCTGGAGCGGCCGATGGTGTCGTTCAGCTTCGACGACGCCCCGGCCACGGCTTGCGAGGCCGGGGCCCGCGTCCTGGAGCAACGCGGCCTGCGCGGCACCTATTATTTCGCCGCCGGCCTGACGGGGCGTGAGGGACCGATGGGCCGCTTCGCCACCGGAGCCGACGCCGCCCGCCTGCACGCCGCCGGCCACGAGATCGCCTGCCACACCTTCTCGCACCTGGACTGCGGCCAGGCCTCGCAGGCCGAGACCCTGGCCGACGTCGACCTCAACGCCCGGCATCTGGCCGAGTGGGGCACGGGCGCGCCGACCAGCTTCGCCTACCCCTATGGCGACGTCGCCTCGCCGGCCAAGACCGCCCTGGCCGGGCGCTTCAAGACCCTGCGCGCCCTGCACCACGGCCTGATCGCCACCGGCGCCGACCTCAACCAGGCCCCGGCCGTCGGCATCGAGGGCGAGGACGGCGAGCAGGTCGCCCTGGACTGGTTGGACAAGGCTCACCGGCGCAAGGCCTGGCTGATCCTCTACACCCACGACGTGGCGCCCGAGCCCTCGCAGTGGGGCTGTACGACGGCGGCCCTGGAGCGGCTGGTCGACGGCGCGATGATGGCGGGATTCGACGTGGTGACTGTGGCCGAAGGCGCGCGGCGGATCGGGGCCTGAGACCCTCCCCACGGCGAGAGAATCCGGGTCATGTGATCGTCACGGCCCGCCGCATAGTCTTCACTCGGTCCCGACTCAGCCGTTTCAGGGAAAACAGATGAAGCCGCCGATCAAACGCCTGGCCGATCTCAAGCCCGCGCAAGCTCCAACCGGGGCCTACGCGCGCCCCACCCCGATGGTCGCCCGGCGCAAGACCGCCAAGGTCCTGACCGACGAAGAGCGGGCGGCCTTCCTGGCGTCGCGGCCGGACCTCGCCCCGAAATCCTGATCTAGCGGGACGCCGTCGTCGGCGACAGGGCGGCCAGGTCGGCCTGCACCTTGGCCAGGTCCTTTTCGGAAATGGCGCCGCCGAACTTCGGCGCCAGGGCGCGCAGGCTGTCGGTCTTGAACTTGTCGTACAGGGGGTGCTCGGTCAGCCCGGGGATGTCGGCGTCGAGAACCGCCTTCGCCTTGGGCGTGGCGGTCACGACCTCGAGCGGCGTATCGATGGTCAGGGCCTGGGCGGCCTGGGGTTCGGCGGCGGCCGGCGGCGGCGGCGCGGACTGCGCCAGCGCGGCGCCTCCGCCGACGAAGACCGCGACCATGACGGCGGCGAGATGACGAATGGGGCGCATGACTTTGCTCTCTCAAGTCGTGACGGCGTGTTGCCCGATGAATCCCACACCTTCGGGTCCGCCAAAGCGTGGCTGTTCGCCGAGCGCGCGTCCGTCGGAAACTTGTTCGATTTTCGGGCGCCCGGCGATGAGATCGGCATTCCGGGTGATCAGCAGGGTCGAGCACCAGGCGCCTAGGCCCTGACCTCGCGGTCCGGGAAAGCCAGCTTGGCGGCGAAGGCCACGAACAGCACCCAGCGGAAGTCGTTGTAGGTGACCGCGATGCTTTCGGTCAGGGCCACCAGGCTGTAGACGACCAGGAACGGGAAGGCGAGCAGCGCGCCCCGGTCGCGAAACACGGCGATCACCGCCAGGGTCATGGCCTGCAGGTAGAACAGCCCCCAGGCGACCAGGCCCAGCAGGCCCATCCCCAGCCACTGCTCCAGCCAGCTGTTATGGGCGTGCTGGGCCTGGAAGCCGGCGTTCTTGCTGATCCAGGCGAACGGCCCCCAGCCGGACTTGTCGCCCCACACCGCCTGGTAGCCGAAGCCCAGCCACGGCCGGTCCTCGATCTCGCGCATCACCGCCGCCCAGATCTTGGTGCGGCCGGTCAGGGTGGCGTCCTTGCCCAGGATCGCGAAGAAGACGTCCGAGGCGAACAGGATGAAGGCCCCAAGCAGCACCACGCCGGTGATCCCGGTCCAGGTGGCGGCCGCGCCCATGGCCGGACCTCGGCGGGCGATCCAGACGAAGCCGATCGCCGCCACGCCTAGCATCAGCGACACCAGCGAGGTCTTGGAGGTGGACATCAGCACCAGCACCAGGGCCAACCCCGCGAAGGTCCACCACAGGCGGGCCCGTTGCGGGTTCAGCAGGGCCGCCGCCGACAGGATGCAGAACCCGAACGCCATGTTGCCGCCCAGGCCGTTCTTCTCGCGCCACAGGCCGCGCCAGGCGCCGGGGAACAGCTCGGTCATCACCCCGATGCGCGGGACGGCCAGGCAGACCACGAAACACGCGACGATCAGCACCGCGAAGGCCGCGCCGACCACCTCGGCCAGTTGAGGCCAGCGGAACCGAGCCGCCAGGGCGATCCCGCCCAGGGTGGTGCAGATCAGGGCGAAGCCGCGCCGGGCCGTCTGGTCCGGATTGACCGACCAGAACACCGAAGCCGCGGCCACCAGCAGCAGCACGATCAGGAAGGGCTGACGGATGACCACCCGCAGGGTCGAGCCCGGCCGCAGGGCGATCAGGGCGAAACCGGCGGCGTAGGCGGGCAGGTAGCCGACGCGCAGGATGGCCGAGCCGGCCTCGGTGGCGTTCTCGCCCACAAGGGGCAGCTCCCAGCCGCCGCTGTAGAGCAGCAGGGCCAGGACCGGCAGCGCCCACAACGCCATCTGAAGGAAGGTCAGCCGGGTCGGCGCGGCGGGCGCCGCTCCGTAGGCGGAGGTCAAGGCAGAATGGCCTTCAGGAACTTCGGCGGCTGGACCGAGGCCTGGTTGAAGAACACGCCGGCCGTGCGTCCGCCGGCCGAGGCCAGGGCGTCGCGCAGCAGGCCCGGCGGCCGCACGTCGGGCTGCTGGGCGCTGACCACCAGCACGGTCTGGTCCATGTGCTGGGCCAGGGTCAGGGCGGCCTGGGAGCGGTCGGCCGAGGGGCTGTCGACGACGATGATCTCGGCGTGGCGGCGCAGGGCGGCCCAGTATTCGACGCCGGGCAGGATGTGCACCTTCTGGCGACCGCGCAGGGCCTCGCGGTTGAAGCGCGTCACCCAGAAGCGCGGCCCGCCCACGCTGTGGGCCGTCAGGTACTTGGCGTCCGGCCACACGCCGCCGCCCGGCTTGGGGGCCGGCGGCTGGACGGTGAAGAAGGCCGAACCGTCGGGCGAAGCGGGCGCACCGCGGCCCAGGGCGCCGTAGCGTTCCGGATCGCCGGCGATGGCCTGGTATTGCGGCGAGGTGACCAGGTCCATGTCGATCAGCCAGGTCTTGCGGCCGGCCCGCTTGGCGGCGAAGCGGGCGAATTCGCGGGCAGCCGTCGAGGTGCCCTCCCCGCGTCGCGCGGCGACGAACTGGATGACGTGCGCGCGGCCGGGCGCGGGGGCGCCAAGGCTCCCCCACAGCTCAGCCATCTCGACGTTCAAATCCACCATGCGCCGAATCGCCGCCCGTTCCTGAGCATTTACCCTAATGCCCAAACGGGCTCGCGTGAAAGGCGACGAAAGCGCCCAGGCCCCTGCTCAAAAGCCAGTTGGGGTCAGCGCTTGTAGTGCGCGGTCGCCAGGACCGGCAGGCCCAGGGTGCGCGAGGCCGAGGCCGGGGTCTGCAGGCCGGGGCGCAGCAGCATGCGCACCAGGCCCGCGCAGGCGGCGGTGAAGGCCGCGAACAGGAAGGCCAGCACGATGATCGGCTTCTTCAGGCTCTTGCCCGTCGACGGAGCCACGGCGCGCTGGACGATGCGGATGTTGTCGCTGCCCTGGGCCGACATCTGCCGCTGGGCCTGGTCCTGCTGTTCCTTGACCGTGAAGTCGCGGACGTTGGTCGACAGCACGTCGCGGTCGCGCGACAGCTGGTTGAAGGTCGGCTCCAGCTCGGAGAGGCGCAGCAGGCGCTGGTTCACGTCCTGGACCTGCTGGGTGTAGGCGGCCAGCGACTGTTGCAACGCGGCGACCTCGGCGGTCAGGTCGTTGCGGGTGGACTGCAGGGTCTGCCAGATCGGGTTGGGGCCGCTGCGACGCGCGCCGTCGCCGTTGGTGCGGCCAGACGCCACGCCTTGCTCCAACTGGGCGATCTGGGCCTCGATGTCGCGGACGGGCTGGGCGTCGGGGCGATAGCGGGCCAGCAGACCCTCGCGGTCCAGCTTCAGCTGGGCCAGCTTGGCCGAGGCCGAGGTGTCGCTGTCGCGATAGAGCACCATGTCGGCCGGGGTCCGGGCCAACTCGGCCTGGACGGCGGCCAGGCGGCCCATGCGGTCCTGCAGTTGGGCCTCGGTGGCGTACTTCTGCGACTCGGCCTGGGCCTGCAGCTGGGTCAGGGCCGTCTTCTGGGCGGTGAAGTCGCCGATGTCGTTGCCCGACAGGAAGGCCTGATAGGCCGTGTCGTTCTCGGCCAGCTTCTGGGCGAACAGGTCGCGCTGGCGCTCCAGACCGTTGTCGCCGGAGCCGATCAGCAGGCTGCGGCGATAGATCAGGTATTCCTCGAGCAGGGTGTTGAGCACCTTCTCGGCGATTTCCGGATCTTCGTTGGCGTAGGCCAGGCGGATGATCGAGTTGTCGGGGGCGGTCTCGATCTTCAGGTTGCGGGCCAGGGCGTCTCGGCCCTCGGCCATCAGCTTGCGCTTACCCTCCGGCGAGGCGACGGCGTACTTGGTCCCGCTGCCCGGGAAGATCTTGCCGAAGCCGACCTTGCGGATCACCCGCTCGCGCAGTTCGCCGCTGCCCAGGATCTCGGATTCCGACTGGATCACCTGGTCGACATCGGGAACCGCGCCGCGCGCGGCGTCGCCGGCCCGGGGCTCGTAGACATATTCCTGGCCCAGGCGGACGAACAGGCTGGACTGGGCGGTGTAGGTCTTCTTCATCGTGGTGGAGAAGGCCAGGCCCAGCAGGAAGATCGCCAGGAACACGCCCAGCATCAACCAACGCTCCCGCCACAGAAGCGTGACGAAATCCGTCGGCGCATAGCGGGCACGCGCCGCCCAGTCGCTACGCGACGGCGGGTCGTGCGGCACGCTGCTCCAGGCGCTCGTGGTTGACATAGGAATCCGACTGACTGTCCCCAGTCGCACCCTGGCCGTTGGCGGCTTAAGGCTTCGTTACCTATATCTGTTAAGACTTGTCGCATGCACAGGCGCACCATCCTTTCGGCGGCTTTCGCCCTGCCCTTCGCAACGATCGGGCTCTCGGCCTGCGGCCACGTGGATCGCGAACCGATCACGCCCACGGCCCGTCCGACGGCCACTTTTTCCGATATCGGCTATGCCGACTGGTCGGATCAGGAACCGGACTACCGGTTTTACCCGGGCGACGAAGTCGAGATCACCGTGCCCTCGGCGAGCGAATTGAACAAGTCCGTGGTGGTCCAACCGGACGGCCGCGTCGCTTTGCCGCTGATCAATCCGGTGATGGCGGCCGACCGAACGATCGCCGAATTGGAAGGCGCGCTCACCCAGGCCTATTCGACCCAGCTGCTGCGTCCGCAGGTGCAGGTGTCGATCAAGGCGACGGCGCCGTTGAAGGTGTTCGTGGGCGGGGAAGTCGGTAATCCGGGCGTCTACGACATGGCCGGCGACGGCGACGCCCTGCGGGCCGTCATCCAGGCCGGCGGGTTCAAGACCTCGGCCAAGCGCACGTCTGTGGTGATCATTCGTCGCGGTCCCAACGGGCGGGCCATGCTGCGCACGGTGGACCTGCTGACGGGGATGACCAACGGCCGGACGGACCTGGTGCCGCTCCGGCGGTTCGACGTGGTCTACGTGCCGCGCAGCGGGGTGTCCGAGGCGGGCCTGTTCATGCAGCAGTACTTCAGGGACCTGCTGCCGATCAGCTTCAGCTACGCGGTCAACGGCTTCAGCGGAAACTGAAGCCTTTCACGCGACCTGGAATAACAGGCTGAGCCTCTTCAGGCTCAGCCGTGGGCCAGCCATTCGCGCGCCTGGCGCTGGGCTTCGGCGACGTCCTCGCTGGCCATCTCCTGCGAGATTTCCTTGCGATAGACCTTGGCTTCGACCGAACCGCGCATGGCGGCCAGGTTGAACAGCATGTGGGCCGACACGTAGTCCAGCGGCGCGCCGCCCTGGCCGGTCGAGTACAGCAGGCCCATACGGAACAGCTCGTCGCCCGAGGTGTCGGTGGTCGGCAGCGGGATCCCGTGGATGGCGGCCGGCGGTTCGATACTCATCATCATGGCTTCAATTCCCCTTCCCAACCCGCGTCGCCGTTCTGGCTCCGCTTGGCTGTGAGAACAGAAAAGTCCGCCGCCACTGAACATATAGTTAAAGGCGTCGACATCATGAATCTAGGCCATGAATACATAAACCGTTTAGAGACATTACGTCGCATTCACGGGTGTTACTGCGTGTAAACCGCCGTATACAGCAGGTTAACGGGCGCGCTGCCCAAAAAGCACTTTTCGGGCCTCTTCCTGGGCTTTTCCGGGCGCTTGCAGGCCTTGGCGGCGCAGTTCCGCCCCCAGCTTGAAGCCCCGGTCGACGGCCTCGCGGGCGGCCATGCGTTCGAACCAGGCCTTCAGATGCGGGAATTCTTCCAGAATAATGCCCTGATTTTTCCACGGCACGACCCATCCCCAGCAGGCGAAGTCGGCGATGGACAATTGGCCGCAGATGAAATCCTTCCCGTCCAACTGCTTGTTCAGCACGCCGTACAGCCGGTGGGTCTCGTTGGTGTAGCGGATGGCCCCATAGGCGATCTGGCGCTGGTCGCTGACGATGGCGGCCGCGTACTGGCGGAAATGGTGGGTCTGGCCGGCCATGGGACCCAGGCCTCCCATCTGCCACATCACCCACTGGTCGATGTCGACCCGCTCACGCTCGCTGGTCCCGTAGAACTTGCCGGTCTTGCGGCCCAGGTACTGCAGGATGGCCCCGGACTCGAAGACCGAGATCGGCTGGCCGTCGGGACCGTCGGGATCGACGATGGCCGGCATGCGGTTGTTGGGGCTGATGGCCAGGAAGTCCGGCTTGAACTGCTCGCCCGTGCCGATGTTCACCGGGATCATCGTGTAGGGCAGGCCCATCTCCTCGAGGGCGATGGAGATCTTCCAGCCGTTCGGCGTGGGCCAATAGTACAGCTCGATCGGACGGCTCATCGGCGGACTCCCTGAATGTCTGCTTGAGGGGCGTTTCGTTTGACCACCAACATGGTCCCGCCGCGCGCCGTCGCCAAGGGCGGCCATGCTCCAGCCTGACGGCGCCGTTCAGATCAGGTTCAGCCACGGCGGCGGAAACTGCCTTCAAGGTCGAGGGATTAGGCGGTTGTCGGACCGCTGACCGAAGAAGGAGACGTCGGAATGAAGCGCTTGTTGCTCACCATCGCGGCCGTGGCCGCCGTGGCCGGCCCGATGGCCGTCACCGCAAGCGACGCATCCGCCCAGGATCGCGGGCGCTGGGGCCATGGCGACGGCCGAGGCGATCGCCACGACGGCGGCCGAGGCGGCCATGACGGTCGCGGCGACGGCCGAGGCGACCATGGCGGTCGCGGCGGTCATGACGGTCGGGGCGACGGCGGCTGGAACGGTCGTCACGACAACGGTCGCCACAACGGCTGGGATCGCCACGACAACCGCTGGGATAACGGCCGCCACAACGGCTACTACTACAACAACCGCTGGAGCTACGGCGCGCCGCCGGCCTATTACTATGGCCGCCCGGGGTATCGCCCCGGTTACAACGCCTGGCGTCGCGGCGGCTACCTGCCGCCCTATTATCGCGGCAACACCTATGTCATCCATGACTACGGATACTATCGCCTGCGCCCGCCGCCGCGCGGTTACTACTGGTATCGCGCCGGCAACGACTACGTCCTGGCGGCGATTGCAACCGGACTGATCTTCGACATCATCAACAACTAGATGGTGTAGACCTGACGACGTTGGCGGCGCTTTTCGAAACTCTCGGGAAGCGTCGCCATTCGCCGCATACTCGCCGCGCATGCGGCGAGATCGCCCGATTGCCGGGTTATTCCCACCGCATTCGCGGATCAGCGTTCCGGCCGTGTCACTTTCCGACGCGACAGTAACGAGACGCTTCCATGACCAAGCTCCGCATCCCGGCCGCCGTCGCCGCCCTGACCCTCGCCGGCTTCGCCGGGTCGGCCCTGGCCCAGCAGACGGCGCCCACCGATCCGACGGCCCAGACCACGCAAAGCGCGCCCTCCTCGTCCACGACGTCGCCGTCCTATGGCACGGACCCGGCGACCGCCCCGCCCTCCAGCGCCGACAGCGCCGGCGCCAGCGGCACGCCCAGCTCGGCAACCGCCTCCGACAGCTCGACCGACGCCTCGGCTCCCGCCGCCGACGCCAAGCCCGAGAAGAAGGCCAAGAAGCACAAGAAGCCGGCCGGCGCCGAAGCCGACCCGGCGGGCGCCGCGGCCTCGGAGACGCCCAAGCCGTAAAGCCGGCATTCCACCGATAAAAAAGGGCCCGTCGCGCGAGCGGCGGGCCCTTTGTCTTTGTCGCGGTCGGCCGAGCGCTAGAGCCCCAGCTTGCTCCGCAGCAGTTCGTTGACGGTGGCCGGGTTGGCCTTGCCGCCGGTCTCCTTCATCACCTGGCCGACGAACCAGCCGATGGCCTGGGGCTTTTCCTTCACCGCCTCGGCCTTGTCGGGGTTGGCCGCGATCAGGGCGTCGATCGCCGCCTCGATGGCGCCGGTGTCGTTGATCTGCACCAAGCCGCGCTTTTCGACGATCTCCGCTGGACGACCCTCGCCGGCCCACATGTGCTCGAAGACCTCCTTGGCGATCTTCGACGAGATGGTGCCGTTCTCGATCAGCTCGACCAGCTGGGCGATGTCCGACGACGGCAGCGGCGAGGCGGCGATCTCGTGCCCGCCGGCCGACAGCTTGGACAGCAGCTCGTTGGTCACCCAGTTGGACACCAGCTTGGCGTCGCGGCCTTTCGCGGCGGCTTCGAAATAGTCGGCGCGGTCGGCCTCGATGATCAGCACGCCGGCGTCGTAGGCCGACAGGCCGTACTGGCTCTGCAGGCGCTGCTTCTTGGCGTCCGGCAGTTCCGGCAGGGTGTCCTCGATCTCCTTCACCCAGGCGGGGTCCAGGACCAGCGGCAGCAGGTCGGGATCGGGGAAGTAGCGGTAGTCGTGCGCCTCTTCTTTCGACCGCATCGAGCGGGTCTCCAGCTTGTTCGGGTCGAACAGCCGGGTCTCCTGGTCGATCTTGCCGCCGCCTTCCAGGATCTCGATCTGGCGACGGGCCTCGTACTCGATAGCCTGCTGGATGTAGCGATACGAGTTGACGTTCTTGATCTCGCAGCGCGTGCCCAGGTGCTTGAAGCTGCCGGTCTCGCGGAACTTCTCGTAGTCGCCGGGGCGGCAGACCGAGACGTTGACGTCGGCGCGCAGGTTGCCCTTCTCCATGTCGCCGTCGCAGGTGCCCAGATAGACTAGGATCGTGCGCAGCTTCTTGACGTAGGCGGCGGCCTCTTCCGAGGTGCGCATGTCGGGCCGGGAGACGATCTCCATCAGCGCCGTGCCCGCGCGGTTCAGGTCGACATAGGTGGCGTTCGGGTCCTGGTCGTGCAGCGACTTGCCGGCGTCCTGTTCCAGGTGCAGGCGTTCGATGCGCACGTCGAAGGTCGTGCCGTCGTCGCGCTCGACGGTCACCACGCCCTCGCCGACGATCGGCTGGTCGAACTGGCTGATCTGATAGCCCTGCGGCAGGTCGGGATAGAAGTAGTTCTTGCGGTCGAAGCGGCTCTTCAGATTGATCTGCGCCTTCAGGCCAAGACCGGTCTTCACCGCCTGCTCGACGCAGAACCGGTTCAGGACGGGCAGCATGCCGGGCATGGCCGCGTCCACCAGGCTGACCTGCTGGTTCGGACCCGCGCCGAAGCCGACGGCGGCGCCGGAGAACAGCTTGGACACGCTGGCGACCTGGGCGTGGACCTCGAGGCCGAGAACGATTTCCCAGGGGCCGGTGCGGCCTTGGATCACTTTGGAATCTTGCGTCATGGCCGCCTGTCTACACCGTGGACCCCGAGAGAAAAAGCCTGAGAGGCCGGCGAGTTTTGAGGAGAGAGGGCGACGCTTCGCGCACGCCTCCGGCTTGCGGGCCACGCCTCCCCGAACACGAGCGAGGTTCATTTCATGCTTTCCGAATTATGGCGGCAATTCGTCAAAATCGGCACCATTCCGAGAACAGCGGAACCGCTACCGCAGCCCACCGTTGATTCCTCGAATTCGAATATCTCTCAGGAGGAAATCATGGCTGTTCTGAACCTCGATGCCGCCGAACCTTATACCGCTCGCCCGACCAACGTCGAAAACTCGCCGCTGTTTCCGAACGCGCCCGTCTATGCTCGCAAGCCCACGAAGAAGTCTTCGAACCTGCCGCTGATGGTGGGTCTGCCCGTTCTGGCTGTCGCTGCCGGTGCCTTGGCCTGGGGGATGATGAGCCGACCGGCCCAGACCCCGACCACCGACGAGGCCTTGCCCGCCCAGGTGGCCGAGGCTCAACCGCTGCCGACCACCCAGCCGCCGGCGCCTATGCCGACGCCGGCTCCGGCCGCCGCGACGCCCGCCGCTCCGGCGCCGACCCAGGTGGCCCGCGCCGAGACCACCGCGCCGCCGCGCGTTACCGCCCCCGCCAAGCGCGCCGCTCCGGCTCGCCGCGCGGCCCCGGCGACCGCGACCGACGCCGAGTCGGCCTCGTCGAACGTCAGCGCGACGGTTCCGGCTCCGGTCGCGGCCCCCGCCCCGCCCCCGGT
>NZ_JBFUAW010000056.1:0-39621 GCF_056406095.1 Caulobacter sp. P1_D6
CCGCTCCCGCTCCGATGGAGGCCCCCGACGGGCAGGAAATTGGCGTTCCCTGGACCACCTGGGCGATTTCAGCCCAGGCCTGCCGCGTCCGCCGATCCTCCGCCGCCTGGGTTTCGTCCCGTGTTTCAGGAACCTGCCCAGGACCGTCGCGAAGGGCGCCATCCAAGGCAACCCGCAAACGCTTCCCGCTCGACCACCCCCGAAAGCCGCATCGGTCGCCGTACGTGCGCCCTCCCCATGCTTCCAGGTGGGATCAGGATACGGGCGGTCCGGAAGGGTGAGGACCAAATCGGGTCGAGAAAGTTCAGGGCGTTGAAATCGCTGAGGTCTGTTCACCATTCGCCGAGCACAGACGCCCCGCCGGGGACATGCTCTCACGGCAAAGCCTCGCCAGATCGTCTCCGGCGCCGGGGTGAGTGCATGTCCCCAACGACATCCACAGCGTCAAACGCGTCACCCTGAACAAGCACCAAACTCAGTGCGTCAGTTGGGGACACGCACTCACACTCGACGCCGCGCAAAGCCGGCCGACGCACCGCCGTGAGAGCATGTCCCCGGCTGCGCGCCGCCCTAGGCCCGGTCCCACGGAAAGCTCAGAGTCGGCGGATTGGCGTGCCGCCTCATCTTCAGCGTCAACCGCGCCCCTGCCCCGGGCGCCAGCCGCACGGTGAAGGTCGAGGCGTCGACCGCCATGGGCGCGCCGCCGTCGGTCGCCACGCTCAGCACCTGGTGCTCGCCATAGCCGCCGCCCTGCACGGTCACGATGCGGGCCGCGACCTGGTTGGTGTTGACCAGGCTCACCGTCGCCCCGTCGTCGCTCAGGGTCTCGACCAGGGCCGCGACGTCCTCGGGCACGCCGGCCCGCCGACGCTCGGGATCGAAATAGCGCAGCCGGGCATAGAGCAGCGCCCCGCCCTGGGCCGGCGAGGTCGGCGACCACGGCGGGCGGGCGATGTGGATGCCGCCCTGCATCAGGTGGATCAGCGCCGTGGCGCTGGCCGGGTTGATGTCCAACGCCGCGTCGGCCAGGCGGGTCTTCGGCGTCGAGCGGTCGTCGCGCTGGGCCTGGGCCTTGGCCCGCACCTGTTCGAGGTCCTTGCGCAGGATCTTGACCGGGAAGCTCGGGTCCTTGCCGTCCAGCCAGGTCAGCCAGGGATGATCGGCGGCCCGCGCGCGGTCCGAGGCCTTCATCGACAGGTACCAGATCTCCAACCCGTTGGTCCGGTACTCGCCCGGCGCATAGCCGTACCAGCCCTTGTCGCCGTACATGCGCGGGGTCTGGACCTTGCCGTCGACGGTCTTCTTCTGGGCGTTGATGACGTCGGCCTGCTTGCGCCAGACCTCCAGGTACTTGTCGTCGCCGGTCAGCAGATAGGCGTTCATGAAGCCGACGATGGAGCGCGGCACGCGGTTGCGGTCCTCGCGCTTGCCGGTCTGGGGCACGACCGGGCTGAAGCCCCAGCCATAGACCCCGCCCCACCACTTGCCGCCGGTCGCGCCGCCGATCCTGCCGTCCAGGCCGATGTTGCTGGGCAGCACCCCGCCGTTGGCCTTGGCCCGCTCGGCCCAGGCGTCGACATAGCCCAGCAGCCAGTCGCGGTACTTCGGCTCGTGGTCCAGCATGTAGGCGTTCAGCACCAGACTGGTGACCTGCAGGTTCAGCGGCCCGTCGCCGATGACGTCGGTATATTCGTCGTAGTGGTGCAGGGTCTCTTCGTAGTTCCGCTCGCCGTGCTCCATGAAGAAGTCGCCGACGTTGAACGGGTCGCCGGCCCAGTCCAGCGGCGTGGCCTTGCGCAGCATCGGGCCGCGGCTGCCGGTGATCATGCTGCGGATGATCTTGTGCTTGGGATCGTAGTTCGGCGCCCCCGGATCCTCGTTCATGTAGAAGCCGGAGAACCGCTTGACCCGGTCGCGGTAGCGGGCGTCGCGCGGGTCCGACAGCCCCAGCAGGTTGAACACCGACAGCCCCTCGGAGAGGTGCTGCCAGTCGGTCATGACCGGGAACTCCTTGTAGTACATGCCCTCGCGGGCGAACGGCACGTCCTTGGTCCGCGCCAGGGTGTACTGGCGGACATTGCCCTCATAGGCCTTCTTCGACAGCTCCAGCAGCCGGTCGCTGGCGCCCAGGGCGTGCAGGTGCGGCCAGTCGTTGACGTTCTCGATGGCGTCGTCGGGACCGTCGTTGGCGCCCCAGCGCTCGACCGCCAGCAGGAAGCCGCGGTCGTCGAAATAACGGGCGAAGAAGGCTTCGCAGGCCTCGGCGTTGGCCTTCAGCAGCTCGCGTTCCAGCAGCGCCCATTCGGGCGGCGCCATCGGGGTGTTGATCTCGAGCGCGGGCGTCGGGGCGGCCAGGACCGGCGAGGCGACGGTCGCCAGCAGCAGGGCCGAGGCGGTGCGGAGAAAGCGGCGGCGGGTCGTCATCGATCGCTCCCTCAGGCCGCCGGCTTCAGCACGAGACGCTGGATCTTGCCGACGATCAGGAAGTAGGCGGCGATGCAGATCACGCAGTGGACGCCGACGAAGATCAAGGCGCCGTCGAACGAGCCGGTGCCCTTGACGATGTAGCCGATGACGATCGGGGTCACGATGCCGGCGACATTGCCGAAGGTGTTGAAGATGCCGCCCGTCACCCCGGCCATCTCCTTGGGCGAGGTGTCGGCCACCACGGCCCAGCCCAGCGAGGCCACGCCCTTGCCGAAGAAGGCCAGGGCCATGATCACGATGACCAGCCATTCCTGTTCGACGTAGTTGCAGGCGATGATGCAGGTGGCCAGCACCATGCCCAGCAGCAGCGGGGTCTTGCGGGCGATGTCCAGCGAGCCGGTCTTCTTCAGCAGCGCGTCCGAGATCATGCCGCCCAGGATGCCGCCGGCGAACCCGCACAGGGCCGGCAGGGCGGCGGTGAAGCCCGCCTGCATGATCGACAGCCCGCGCTCCTTGACCAGGTAGATCGGGAACCAGGTGACGAAGAAATAGGTCAGCACGTTGATGCAGTACTGCCCCAGATAGACGCCCAGCAGCATGCGGCTGCCCAGCACCTGCTTGACGTTGCCCCAGGTGAAGGCCGCGCCGCTGGCGGCGTTCTTGTCTTCCATCCGCACCAGGCCGCCGCCGGCCTCGATATAGTCGAACTCGGCCTTGTTGATCGCCGGATGCTCCACCGGGCTATGGATCATCCTGACGAAGAAGAAGGCGGCCACGATGCCCACGCCGCCCATCACGACGAACACCGAACGCCAGCCGAAGCTGTGGGCCAGCCAGCCCATCAGCGGGGCGAAGGCCACCAGCGAGAAGTACTGGGCCGAGTTGAAGATCGCCGAGGCGGTGCCGCGCTCGGGCCCCGGGAACCAGGCCGCGACGATGCGGGCGTTAGCGGGGAAGGACGGGGATTCGGCCAGGCCGACCATGAAGCGCATGGCGAACAGGGCGACGGCGGCGGCCAGGCCCGTGAAGATCCCCGCGAAGCCTTGCAGCAGCGTGAAGCCCGACCAGAGGACCAGGGCGGCGGTGTAGATCTTCTTGGAGCCGAACCGGTCCAGCAGCGCCCCGCCCGGAATCTGGCCCAGCACATAGGCCCAGGCGAAGGCCGACAGGATGTAGCCCATGGCCACGGGGTCCAGCCCCAGTTCCTTGGACGCCGACTGGCCGGCGATCGAGAAGGTGGCGCGGTCGGCGTAGTTGATCGTGGTGATGACGAACAGCAGAAAGATGATCAGCCAGCGGACGCGAGTCCTCTTGGCGGCGCCGTCGGCGGTCTGCGCGGTCATCGCGTCCCCTTCCCTGTCTTCTTGTTTTGATCGCGGACCCGATCCGATCGAATCCCGCGTCGCCCAATCGAGGGCCTTGAGGCAGAAGCTAAAGACCGTGGAGGGGCCGGTCTAAGTCAAATCGGCAATCGACCGATCCACCGGCAACATCGATGCGGGCCAAACCGCGTCCTCTCGGAGCGAGCGAACCGTCGGTGACGTCGCGGTTTTCGCCGAAAACAGCCCGAAATAGAGCGAGACCGACGTTCATCGGTGCAGATCCTGCATCGGTCCATGCCCGATTAGGATTGGCCCCCGCGCCGGAGCCGCTCCTATCCTTTTCCCACAGCCAGAGGCCGGTTCGTCCGGTCTCCACAAGAATACGACCCGCGAACCGCGGGCATGGGAGGGAAATCATGGCGCGTCGAGATTCACAGGGCCTGCGGACCATTCTGGTTGGAGGCGCGTCGGGCCTGACGGTCGCCATCGCCATGGCGGGCGCGGCCCACGCCCAGACCGCCGCCCCTCCCGCCCAAGCGTCTTCCGAGTCCTCCGAGGTCGAGGAAGTGGTCGTCACCGGCTTCCGGGCCAGCCTGGCCAGCGCCATCAACGTCAAGCGCAACGCCTCCGGCGTCGTCGACGCCATCAAGGCCGAGGACATCGCCCAGTTCCCCGACCTGAACCTGGCGGAGTCGCTGCAGCGCATCCCCGGCGTGTCGATCTCGCGCATCAACGGCGAAGGCCGGCAGATCTCGGTCCGCGGCCTGGGTTCGGAATACACCCGCGTCCGCATCAACGGCATGGAAGCCATCACCACCACCGGCGGCACGGCCAACAGCGGCGGCACCAATCGCGGCCGCGGCTTCGACTTCAACATCTTCGCCTCGGACCTGTTCAACAGCATCGCCGTGCGCAAGACCGCCTCGGCCGACGTCGAGGAAGGCTCGCTGGGCGCGACGGTCGACCTGGACACCGCCAGCCCGTTCGACAATCCCAAGCCCCAGCTCGTGCTCTCGGCCCAGGCCAGCTACAACGACCTGGCCAAGGACGCCGGGCCGCGACTGTCGGCCCTGGCCAGCCGCACCTGGCGCGACGGCACGTTCGGCGCGCTGGTCTCGGTCGCCTACGAAAAGCGCCACCTGCTCGAGGAAGGCGCCAACATCACCCGTTGGACCTATGGCGGCAGCAACGGCGGCTTCAGTCCGCTGTCCACCCTGCCCGGCTACACCCTGGCCCAGATCAACGACAGCAACACCGCCACCGCCCTCTACCACCCGCGCATCCCGGCCTATGTCAGCTACGACATCGAGTCCGAGCGGTTCGGCGCCAGCGGCTCGTTGCAATGGAGGCCGACCGACCAGACCAACGTCTCGTTCGACGCGCTTTATTCCTACCTGGCCGGCACTCGTAAGGAAGCCCAGCTGCAGGCGCTGGGCCTGTCGCGCGGCGGCACGGGCAAGCCGCAGACCATCATCCGCGACGGCGTGGTCGACGCGAACCACAACCTGGTCTACGCCAAGCTCGACAACGTCGATCTGCGCACCCAGTCGGCCTATGACGAGCTGAACACCGAGTTCAAGCAGTTCACCCTGTCGGCCGATCACCGGTTCACCGACAAGTTCAAGGTCGGCGCCCTGCTGGGCTACGCGGACTCGACCTTCACCCAGCCGGTGTCGACGATCATCACCTTCGACCGGGCCAACAGCCAAGGCTACTCGTACGACTTCCGCGGCGACCGCCTGCCCACCATCCTGCTGGGCTTCGACGCCACCGATCCGGCCAACTGGAGCGCCATCAACGGCACCTCGGAAGTGCGCCTGCGGCCGCAGTTCGTCGAGAACCAGTTCACCACCGGCAAGATCTTCGGCGAATACGAGTTCAACGAGAACCTGACCCTCAAGGCCGGCGTCGACTTCCGCAAGTTCGAGTACGACAGCTACGGCCAGTACCGGACCAGCGAAACCGTCTCCCAGACCCTGACCCCGGCCCAGCTGGCCGCCGTCTCCAAGGTCTATTCGGGCTTCGGCAGGAACATGGGCCTGCCGGCCGGCAACGCCACCGCCTGGCTGACGCCCGACATCGACGCCTACGCCCGGACCTACGGCATCTACAGCAACACGGGCATCTACGCCCTGACCAACACCAACAACAGCTCCGCGCGCGGCCAGTACGGCACGGTCGAGGAGAAGGACGCCGGCGCCTACATCCAGGCCGAGTTCCGGTTCGACGCCTTCGGCCTGCCCTTCCGCGGCGACGCCGGCGTGCGCGAGGTCAATACCCAGCAGGAGTCGGGCGGCTACGCCGTGGTCAACAACGTGGTGCAGCTGGTCAACGTCCAGCGCGACTACAACATGACCCTGCCGTCGTTCAACCTGGCGGCCGACCTCACCGACACCGTCGTGGCCCGGATCAGCGCCGCCAAGACCATCTCGCGCCCCGGCATCGGCTCGCTGTCGCCCGGCGGGGACGTCAGCGTCCAGGGCGCCAACCGGACCTTCTCGTCCGGCAACCCGGACCTGGATCCGACCCAGTCCAAGAACCTGGACCTGTCGCTGGAATGGTACCCGTCGCAGGGCGCCATGCTGGCCGCCGGCGTGTTCTTCAAGCGGATCGACACCTTCGTCGCCACCCTGCGCACCCAGGTGCCCTACAACACCCTGGGTCTGCCGGACTCACTGATCGCCGGCACCGGCGCCACCTCGACCGACATCTTCGACGTCACCCAGCCGGTCAATTCGAACGGCGGCGACCTGAAGGGCTTCGAGATCAACTGGCAGCAGCCGCTGACCTTCCTGCCCGGCGCCTGGAGCCACTTCGGCTACATCCTGAACTACACCTTCGTGGACTCGAACATCGAGTACCTGACCTCGACCACGCCCGGCGCGCCGACAGTCAACGCCACCCTGGTGGGCCTGTCCAAGCATGCCGCCAACGCCACGCTCTACTACGAGACCGACAGGTGGAGCATCCGCGGCTCGGCCTCGTATCGCGACGGCTACCTGACCCAGGTGCCGGGCAACGACGGCAACGCCTATCACGGCACCAACGAGACCCTGAACATCGACGCCCAGGCCAGCTTCAACATCCGCCCGAACCTCAAGCTGAGCATCGAGGGGGTGAACCTGACCGACGAATTCAACGACCAGTTCGTCGGCGACAGCAACCGCCTGAACGTCCACACCCACAGCGGCAGGACCTACTTCGTCGGCCTCCGCTACAGCTACTAGGGCGCGGCTCTTCCCCCCACCCAGCGCCCTGGTTGCGGCGCCGGCTTTGTCCAGCCGGCGCCGCTCTAGTTTCCACGCTCACCCAGCAAATCCCCGCTATGATCCTTCCGGACCCATGTTCGGAGATCATGAATGCGGCGCGAGGAACTGGGCGACCTGACGGCGTTCCTGGCCGTGGCGGAGGAGCGGAGCTTCACCCGCGCCGCGGCCAAGCTGGGCACCTCGCAGTCGGCGCTGAGCCATACGATCCGGCGTCTCGAAGCGCGGCTGGGCCTGCGCCTGCTGACCCGGACCACCCGCAGCGTCGCGCCGACCGAGGCCGGAGAGCGCCTGCTGGAGACCCTGCGCCCCGCCCTCGACGAGATCGACAGCAAGCTGGCGACGCTGACCGAGCTTCGCGACAAGCCCGCCGGCAACATCCGCATCACGGCCAGCGGCCATGCGGTCGAAACCGTCCTCTGGCCCGTCCTGACACGGATGCTGACCGATTATCCCGACATCACGGTGGAGCTGACCATCGACACCAGCCTGGTCGACATCGTCGCCGAGCGCTACGACGCGGGCGTGCGGCTGGGCGAACAGCTGGCCAAGGACATGATCGCCGTGCCCATCGGCCCGCCCCTGCGCATGATCGTGATCGGCTCGCCGTCCTATCTGGACAGCCACCCCACGCCCCGGACGCCTCAGGACCTGACCGAGCACCGCTGCATCAATCTGCGCATGCAGACCTCGGGCGGCCTCTATGCCTGGGAGTTCGAGAAGGACGGCCGGGAGGTCAAGGTGCGGGTCGACGGGCAACTGGCGTTCAACGCCTCGCGCATGTGCGTGAAGGCGGCGGTCGACGGTTTTGGCCTGGCCTTCGTGATGGAGGACCTCGCCCAGCCCTACCTGGCCGACGGCCGTCTGCGGACCGTGCTCGAGGACTGGTGCGAGCCCTTCGCCGGCTACCACCTCTATTATCCCAGCCGCCGGCAGCCGACGCCGGCCTTCGCGGTCTTCGTCGAAGCCTTGAGACATGGCGCCCGGTCCAGGTCCTGAGCCCGCGCATTCATGAACCTGGAGTATAGGTCCATGCCACTTTAGCCCACTAATCGCTGGACGAGCGGCGAGCTAGGCTGACGGTGGCCACGGCCGACCTGAACGGCGGAACCGTGGCGGCTCAGCGAGCCAGGAGCGTCCATGAGATCGATCTGCGCCGCCCTCCTCGTCCTGTGCTTGGCGTCTCAGGTCCAGGCGCAACCCACCGAGAGAACGGCGATGGAAATCCAGCGCAACGGCGAAAAGCCTTCGGTGAAGGGGCCGGCCCAGAATTTCACCGGAACGGTTCGCATCGATACGCCGTTTCAGGCCAAGGCCCCGGCTCGGGCCGGCGGCGCCTTCGTCACGTTCGAGGCAGGCGCGCGGAGCAACTGGCACACCCACCCGCTGGGCCAGACTCTGATCGTCACCTCGGGCCTGGGTTGGACCCAGTGCGAAGGCGGCCCCATCGTCGAGATCCGTCCGGGCGACGTGATCTGGTGTCCGCCCGGCCACAAACATTGGCACGGAGCGACCGCGGCGACCGCCATGACCCACATCGCCATCGCCGAAAGCCTGGATGGCCGGGCGGTCGACTGGCTCGAGCCGGTGACCGACGCCCAATACCTGGCCGGCGTCGGCAAGGCCCAGAACTGACCGACGTCCTCGAATGTCCCAGCCACGACAAGGGAGCACACCATGCAAAGTCTCGAAGACCTGGCGCTCTCGCGACGCGGCCTGATGAAGGTCGGCGCGGCCTCGGTGGCGGCGACCGCCGCACGGCCGGCGACCGCGGCGGAAGCGGCCGCCGACCAGCCGGTGCTGGCCAAGGTGTCGTTCGAGGTCAACGGCAAGACCCAGTCGCTTGAGCTGGACACCCGCACGACCCTGCTGGACGCCCTGCGCGAGCACCTGAAGCTGACCGGCACCAAGAAAGGCTGCGACCACGGCCAATGCGGCGCCTGCACGGTGATCGTCGACGGTCGCCGGATCAATTCGTGCCTGAGCCTGGCGGTCATGCACGAAGGCGACAAGGTGACCACGATCGAGGGCCTGGGCGCGCCGGAAAAGCTGCATCCGATGCAGGCCGCCTTCGTCAAGCATGACGGCTATCAGTGCGGCTACTGCACGCCGGGCCAGATCTGCTCGGCGGTGGCCGTGCTCGCCGAGATCAAGGCCGGGATCCCCAGCCACGTCACCGACGACCTCACGGCCAAGCCGACCGTGACGCAGGCCGAACTGCGCGAGCGGATGAGCGGCAACATCTGTCGCTGCGGGGCCTATTCCAACATCGTCGAAGCCATCACCGAAGTCTCGGGGAGAACGGCATGAAAGCCTTCAGCTACGAGCGCGCCCGCACGCCCAAGGAGGCGGCCGCCATCGCCGCCCGCACGCCCGGCGCCAAGTTCATCGCCGGCGGCACCAACCTGCTCGACCTGATGAAGCTGCAGATCGAGACGCCCCGGCACCTGATCGACGTCAACGGCCTGAAACTGGACAAGATCGAGCCTGGGCCGGACGGCGGCCTGCGGATCGGGGCCCTGGTGCGCAACACCGACCTGGCGGCCGACAAGCGAGTGCGCCGTGACTACGGCGTGCTGTCGCGGGCCTTGCTGGCCGGCGCCTCGGGCCAGCTTCGCAACAAGGCGACCACGGCCGGCAACCTGCTGCAGCGCACCCGCTGTCCTTATTTCTACGACACCAACCAGCCGTGCAACAAACGCACTCCTGGCGCGGGCTGCGCCGCCATCGGCGGCTTCACGCGCGGCCATGCGGTGCTCGGTACCAGCGAGGCCTGCATCGCCACCCACCCCAGCGACATGGCCGTGGCCATGCGGGCGCTGGACGCGGTCGTCGAGACGGTCCGCCCCGACGGAACGACGCGCGCCATCCCCATCGCCGACTTCCACCGCCTGCCGGGCGCGACGCCGCATCTGGAAACCGCCCTGGCGTCGGGCGAGCTGATCACGGCGGTGACCCTGCCCAAGCCGATCGGGGGAATGCACAGCTATCAGAAGGTCCGCGACCGGGCGTCCTACGCCTTCGCCCTGGTGTCCATCGCGGCCGTCGTCCAGCGGGACGGCTCGGGCCGCCTGGCCCTGGGCGGCGTCGCCCACAAGCCGTGGCGGGTCGAGGCGGCGGAGGCTCAGATGACGCGCGGCGCCAAGGCCGTGACCGACCAACTGCTGGCCGGGGCCAAGACCACCTCCGAGAACGCCTTCAAGCTGACGTTGGTCGAGCGCGCGCTCGGCGCGACGTTGACGCAAGCCAGGGTCTGATCCGATGAAATTCGACACGCCCGCGACGACCAATCCGATCGACCGGCTCAAGGTGATCGGCAAGGCCACCGACCGCATCGACGGTCCGCTGAAGACCACCGGCCGCGCGCCCTACGCCTACGAGAAGCACGACGCCGTCGCCGACCTGGCCTACGGCTTCGTGGTGGGCTCGGCGATCGCCAAGGGCCGCATCACGGCGATGGACCTGAGCAAGGCCAAGGCCGCGCCGGGGGTCCTCACCATCGTCACCGCCGCCACGGCCGGCAAGCTGGGCAAGGGCGAGTTCAACGACGCCACCCTGCTGGGCGGGCCCAAGATCGAGCACTACCACCAGGCCGTGGCGCTAGTGGTGGCCGAGACCTTCGAGCAGGCGCGCGACGCCGCCCATCTCATCAAGATCGACTATGTCCGCGACAAGGGCAGCTTCGACCTGGCCGGCGCCAAGGACAGCGCGGTCAAGCCGACCGACGGCCGTCCCGACAGCGCCGTGGGCGACTTCGCCGGCGCCTTCGCCGCCGCGCCCGTGACCCTGGACCAGACCTACAGCACGCCCGACCACGCCCACGCGATGATGGAGCCGCACGCCTCGATCGCCGTCTGGAAGGGCGACAAGCTGACGCTCTGGACGGCCAACCAGATGATCGACTGGAGCGTGACCGACGTCGCCAAGACCCTGGGCGTCCCCAAGGCCAATGTACGCCTGGTCTCGCCCTTCATCGGCGGCGGCTTCGGCGGCAAGCTGTTCGTGCGCGCCGACGCCATCCTGGCCGCCCTGGGCGCGCGGGCGGCCGGACGGCCGGTCAAGGTGGCGCTGACCCGGCCGCTGATGTTCAACAACACCCCTCACCGCCCGGCGACCATCCAGCGCGTCCGTCTGGGCGCGACCCCGGACGGCAAGATCACCGCCATCGGCCACGAGACCTGGTCGGGCAACATACCGGGCGGCAAGACCGAGGACGCCATCCAGCAGACGCGCCTGCTCTATGCCGGCGCCAACCGCATGACGGCCACCCGCCTGGCGGTGCTGGACCTGGCCGAAGGCAACGCCATGCGCGCGCCGGGCGAAGCCCCCGGCCTGATGGTCCTGGAAATCGCCATGGACGAGATGGCCGAGAAGCTGAACCTGGATCCGGTCCAGTTCCGCATCCTCAACGACACCCAGGTCGATCCGGAAAAGCCCGAACGGCCCTTCTCCCAGCGCCAGTTGATCGAATGCCTGCGCACCGGCGCGGACCGCTTCGGCTGGGCCAAGCGCGGTCTGCCCGGCCAGAGCCGGGACGGCCGCTGGCTGGTCGGCATGGGCGTCGCGGCGGGCTTCCGCAACAATCTGAACATGAAGTCGGCCGCCCGCGTACGGCTCGCCAAGGACGGCATGGTGACGGTCGAGACCGACATGACCGACATCGGCACCGGCACCTATACGATCATCGCCCAGACCGCCGCCGAGATGATGGGCGTGCCGCTGGACCAGGTGACGGTCAAGCTGGGCGACTCGCTGTTTCCGGTCTCGGCCGGTTCGGGCGGCCAGTGGGGCGCCAACAGCTCGACCGCCGGGGTGTACGCCGCCTGCGTCAAGCTGCGCGAGGCGGTGGCGGCCAAGCTCGGCCTCGACCCGGCGACGGCCGAATTCACCGATGGCCAGGTGCGGGCCGGCGGGCGCAGCCTGCCGCTGACCCAGGCCGCCGCCGACGCGGAGCTGGTGGCCGAGGACGCCATGGAATACGGCGACCTGGCCAAGAAGCAGCAGCAGTCGACCTTCGCGGCCCACTTCGTCGAGGTCGGCGTCGACAGCGTCACCGGCGAAATCCGCATCCGACGCATGCTGGCCGTCTGCGCCGCCGGCCGGATCCTCAATCCGAAGTCGGCCCGCAACCAGGTGATCGGCGGCATGACCATGGGCGCCGGCGCGGCCCTGATGGAGGAGATGGTCGTCGACAAGCGCATCGGCTTCTTCGTCAATCACGACCTGGCCGGCTACGAGGTGCCGGTTCATGCCGACATTCCGCACCAGGAGGTGATCTTCCTGGACGAGACCGATCCGACCACCTCGCCGATGAAGGCCAAGGGCGTGGGCGAACTGGGCATCTGCGGCGTCGCGGCGGCGATCGCCAACGCGGTCTACAACGCCACCGGCGCCCGGGTGCGGCAATACCCGATCACCCTGGACAAGCACCTGGATCGCCTGCCCGCCCTGGTCTGATCGGCACGAAGCCGCGCGGACTCCCAGAAGCCCGCCACGAGCCATTTGTGACGCCAGGAACGATCGCGCCAGGCGGTCTCCGGTTTTGCCCGAAGACCGCCCGCGCTGTTCAGTTTCAGACCAGATAGGCCTTGCGCATGGCCGCGATCTTCTCGTCGGTCATTCCGAACTTGGCCTTGGTCAGGGCGACGGGGCCGCCGTACTTGGCGTCGACGGCGGCCAGGGCCGAGCGCATCACGCCGGGGTCAGAACCCATCATCACGTCCAGGACCTCGGGCGGCATGCGGGCGAAGGCCTGCAGTTGCTCGGCGGTCATCCCGCCCATCCTGGCGCCGGAAGCCGAGGCCATCTGGGCCTTGTACATCGACGGCGGCGTGTAGACCTGGGTCAGGGCGTAGTCGGCCACGATGGTTTCGCGCGGCACGCCCAGCACCGACAGCACCAGGGCCGTCCCCATGCCCGTACGGTCCTTGCCGGCGCTGCAGTTGAAGGCCAGCGGCGCCTTGCCGGCGGCGAGCCGCGCGAAGAGTTCCGTGTAGTGCGGCGTCAGGATGTCCAGGAAGCCGACATAGGCCTGGGCGAAACCCTGGATCGCCTGCTCACGGGTCTGCATCTTGGCCAGGCCGCCCAGCGACATGTCCATGTTGTAGTCGATGGCGATCACCTCGACGCCGTCCACCTTGAGGAACGGTGTCGGCTCGGCGTTGCGCTCCTGCGGGCTGCGCAGGTCGCAGATCACCGAGACGCCCAGCTGGGACAGATAGGTCATGTCGGCGAGGGTCAGGCCGGCCATCACGCCCGAGCGATAAATCTTGCCCCAGCGCACCTGCCGGCCGTCGGTGGTGCGATAGCCGCCGATGTCGCGGAAGTTACGGCCGCCTTCCAGCGGCAGGAGCCGCTCGGCCACGCGGGTCTGCTGGCCGCCCTTGGTCTCGATCAGGAAATAGGGGCGCGGCGAGACGGCCGCCGGCAGGTCGGCGCCGCCCGCGACGGCCGTCTTCACCCGGCTCATGGCCTGGCGCGGCGCGTCGGGATTGCCCGATTGGTAGATCGAGACGGGCTCCTTGGCGTCCCAGTCCAGGCGGACGCTCCGGGGCGAAAGGCGGCTGGCCTTGCCCTCCAGCGGCGTGGCGGCGAAGGCGGCCGGGGCGGCGGCCAGGGCTCCATTGGCGACGGCCGCCAGGAGGAAGGTACGACGATCCATGAGGTCGCTCCAAAATGACGGCCGGGCGAGACCAAGCCCCGCCCGGCTCTGGGCTAGAACTTGACGTTGAACTCGACGCCGTAGGTGCGCGGCTCGTTGTAGATGCCGTAGGTTCCCAGGGCCGCGTTGGTGTTGCGGTAGAACACGTGGCTCTCGTCGAGCAGGTTGCGCGACCACAGCGACAGCTGCAGGGCCGGGCTGCCCTCGGCCAACTGGATGTCGGTCAGGGCCAGGCGGCCGTTGACGATGAAGGAGTCGTCGCTGAGCGTCGGGTCCGTGGTGCTGGTGTACTGGCCGTCGGCGTAGTTGCCGTCCAGGTGGGCCAGCAGGGTCGCGCCGAAGGCCGGATGCTCGTAGTCCGCTGCCACGCTGTAGGCGTTCTTGGGCGTGAACAGCGGATAGATCGTCGACTGGGTGTTGGTGAACGGGTTGAAGGCCTTGGACAACGTCGCCTTGGTGTAGGCGTAGCTGCCCGACAGGGTCAGGCCCTCGACTGGGACCAGCGCGAAATCGGCCTCGAAGCCCTTGGTCTTGCCGGTCGCGGCGTTGGTGGTCTCCAGCGTGCCGCGGTTGTTGTTGAGGATCAGGACGTTGAAGTCGACCTGGGCGTCCTTGATGTCGCCGGTATAGGCCGCGACGTTGAAGCGGGCCCGGCGATCCCAGAACTCGCTCTTGGCGCCGATCTCGAACATCGACACCTTTTCCGGATCGAAGGCGCGATAGGTCAGCGAGCGCGAATTGGCGCCGCCGGCCTTGTAGCCCGTGCTCCAGCGGCCATAGACGTTGACGTCCGGCGTGACCTCGTAGGCCAGGGTGACCAGCGGGTCGAAGTGGCTCCAGGACTCGTCGAGCGGGATGATCCCGACGACCGTCTGCTTGTTGGCGTCGACATAGCTGGGCAGAGCGCCGTTGACGATGTCCAGCGAGCCCGTCCGCTCGTCCTTGGTCAGGCGGCCGCCGACCGTGACATGGGCCTTGTCGTCCAGGATCGGCGGGTTCCACACCGCCTGGCCGAACACGCCGTAGCTGGTGGTCTGGGCCTGGCTGACACGGTCGAAGGGATAGGTGTTCAGGTCCAGCGACAGGATCGTGTAGCCCGTGCCCGTGGCGTTCCACTGCAGGGAGTTGGGCGTCTGGGCGTTGTCGTCGACGTTCTCGCGGTAATAGAAGGCGCCGGCCACGTATTCGAGCCGCGAGGTGCTGCCGATCGCCTGGAATTCCTGGCTGAACTGGTCCTGGTGGACCTGGGCCAGGCTGTAACGGGCGAAGGGCGCGTTGGGCGCGAAGACCGACAGCGCCGCGGCGCCGTTGTCGTACTGCCCCTGCTTGAGGTCGCGGTACGAGCTGATCGACTTCAGCTCCAGATTATCCGACAGCTTCCAGCTGAGGTTCAGGCGATGGCCCCAGGTGAACCCTTCGCTGAGCCGCAGCGGCACGCCGACATTGGCGCGCTCGGCGCGGTCGGGCTGGGTCGGGGCCAGGGGCGCCAGGGCCAGGCTGCCCTTCTTCAGCAGTTGGACGTAGTACGGCGTCGAGGCGTCGTAGGAGTCGTCGAAGGCGTAGTCGGCGCTGAAGTTGTCGGTCGGACGCCACATCGCCTCGATCTGGAAGCCGCGCTTCTCGTCGGAATTGAAGTCCGGCTGGCCCGAGGTGGTCGGGTTGGTCACCGTGCCGTCGCGCTTGCTCAGCAGCGCGTCGATCTTGACGCTGACCTCGTGGAAGCTGGGCAGGTCGATGTGGGTTTCGGCCTTGTAGCCGTCGTAGTTGCTGTAGCCGAGCGTGGTGTTCATGCCGAACACGCCCGACGGGGCCTTGGTGACGATGCTGACGGCGCCGCCCTCGGTGTTGCGGCCGAACAGCGTGCCTTGCGGGCCCTTCAGCACCTCGATGCGCTCGACATCGTACAAGGCAGAGCCTAGGCCCTGGGCGCGGCCCAGATAGACGCCGTTGACATAGACGCCGACCGCCTGGTCGCGGGCCGGCTGGTTGGCGTCGCCCGAGGCGCCGATGCCGCGCATGCCGATCGTCAGGGCCGACTTGCGGGCGAAGAACGGGGCCACGCGCAGCGAGGGAATGGCGCCGTCGCCCAGGTCGGCGATCGACTGGACGTGACGGGCCTTCAGCGCCTGGCTGTCCATCGCCGAGATGGCGATCGGGGTGTCCTGCAGGTTGGTCTTGCGCTTCTGCGCGGTGATCACGACCTCGTCCAGGCTGGTCGCGGCCTCGGGCGCCACGCCTTCGTTCACGGGCGCGTCGGCCGCGTGGGCCTGGCCGCTCAGCACCAGCATCGCCGTGCTCGCCAGCAGACCGGCGCGCAGCGCCGCCTTGTGAAATTGCCGTCCCATGTCACACCCCGAATTCTGTTTCCGACCAGGCGTTGAAGCCGAGGGCGTGCCTAGGCTCGGCATGTGACTTTGGAACGAATGTTATGTAGCAGCTTTATGAAGGTCGCCGATCGACGAGGCCGCACTTGCGCCCGCCTCGCGGCCTGCGAGAATAAGGGATGGTTGCTCGCTCTTCTCTCTCGGCCCTGACGCCCGATACCGCGAAACGTCCGCTCCCGGCCGATGAGGACAGCCGTCGCGACCGGATGATCCAGGCCGCCGCCCAACTGGTGTCCCAGCAGGGAATCGCCGCCGCGTCCGCCAGGTCGGTCGCCGCCGCTATCGGAGCGGCCCCCAGCGCCGTCAATTACAACTTCGGCGGTATGGAACAGTTGTTATCATTGGCGTTCGAGCATGGCGCCGCTCAGACAGCGACCTGGCTGCAAGCCCGCGCCCATGAGATCCAAGCCTTGCCGGCCACCCCGGACGGCGCCGCCCAGGCCCTGGTCCACGTGCTGACCGAATGGACCACCGACGCGCGGTCGCTGGCCTTGCTGTACCAGGAGAGCCTGGCCGCCGGCGCGGGAACGGGGGCCGCCGCCGGTTGGACCCGGCTGTGGCGGGACTTCTGGTCGGCCGCGGCGGCGGCCCTCGGCCTGGATCCCACCGAAGGACGGCTGCTGCACGTGTTCTTCGAGTCCGAGGCGCTCTACCACCTTTCGACCTGGTCGCCGGCGCTCGAAAGATCGGTGCTGGCGGAGACCTGCGATCATTTCGCCGCGACCTGGCTCGGCGCGCCGCCACGCGCGGAACGCGGCGCGCTGCTCCTGGCCGAACGGTCGGCCGGCGCCCGCGCGCACGGCTCGGTGGCGCCCGCCGCCCTGCGGATCGCCGAGGCCGCCGCCGAGGTCGTGGAGGATCGGGGTCTCAGCGGCCTGACCCATCGCGCGGTGGCCACACGGGCCGGCGTGACCACCGGATCGGTCACCCACCATTTCCGCTCCATTGAGGACCTCGTCGCCGGGGCCATTCGCGGCCAGGTCCAGGTCCTGACCCAGGAAACCATCGCCCAAGGCGGCTTCGTCACACCGCAGGAGGACGACAACCTGACCGTGGAGCGCCTGTTCGAAGCGATGCGGTTTCATTCCATCGCCGAAAGGCCGGCCAGTCCGGTCCTGCGCCGGCGTCGCCTGTTCCTGGCCGCGATCCGGCGCCCGGACCTGGCGGGAGCCGGCGCCGTGATCCGCTACTCGCATGGCGGCACGGTCCGTGACTCCCTGGACCGGCTGTTCGTCCTCGCGCCGAGCGACCTGGTGCTCAATTCGGGCGTGCTGTCGCGGCTGCTCTCGGCGATCTGGTTCGCCTGCGCGGCGGACGACGCGCCGCTGCGCTCGCGCGAGGCGCTGATGGACCGGATCGAAGCGCGCTTCGTCGACGGCCTGGCTCCCGTCGCGCGCACCACCTGACGACGCCGTCGGCGAGGCCCTGAAGAAGTTGTCACAACTCTTCTCTAGCCCTCCGGGGTTCCACGGAGGAATCCCATGCTCGGCCTGCCGCTTTCCGTCCTGCTCGCCTTCGCGCCCGCCGGCGCCGCCCAACCGCTGAAGATGAACGACATCGCCGCCGTCGGCACGCACAACAGCTACAAGCTGGCCGTGCCCGCCGACGAGATGGCGGCCATGGTCGCGGCCGCCGGCCAGGCGCCCCTGGGTCTCGACTACGGCCACCGCCCTCTGAACGAGGCGCTGGACCTGGGCGCGCGGCAGTTGGAGATCGACGTGGTGCGCGATCCGCAAGGCGGCCGCTTCGCCAGGCCGATGACCGCGCTGGGCGGCGGGATCGTCCCCTCGCCCGCCTTCGCCAAGGCCATGGCTCAGCCGGGCTACAAGGTCATGCACATGCCCGACGTCGACTTCCGCTCGTCGTGCCTGACCTTCGTCCAGTGCCTGACGGTCGTGCGGACCTGGTCCAAGGCTCACCCCGAGCACGCGCCGATCCTGATCCTGATCAACGCCAAGGAGGGTCCGGCCAGCCAGCCCGGCGGCGCGGCGGCCCTGCCCTATGACGAGAAGGCGTTCGACGCGCTCGACGCCGAGGTCCGCTCGGTGTTCTCCGAGGCCGAATTGATCACCCCCGACCAGGTGCGGGGCGGCAAGCCCACCCTGCGCGAGGCAGTGCTGGCCGGTGGCTGGCCGACCCTGGACCAGGCGCGCGGCAAGGTGTTCATCGCGTTGGACGAGAGCCCCGAGAAGGTGGCGATGTATCGCGGCGCCCGCAAATCGCTGGAAGGCCGGGCCATGTTCGTCAACACCGACGAGACCTCGGCGGCCGCCGCCTACCTGACCCTCAACGATCCCGTAGGCCAGCACGAGCGCATCGCCGCCGCCGTCCGCGCCGGCTTCATCGTGCGCACCCGGGCCGACGCCGACACCTGGCAAGCACGGCGGAACGACGTCTCGCAACGCACCGCCGCCCTGACCAGCGGGGCGCAATACGTCTCGACCGACTACATGGTGGCCGATCCGCGCTTCGCCGGCGGCTACACGGTGCGGCTGACCGGCGGGGCCGTGGCCGTCTGCAATCCCGTGCGGGCCGCCGAGCGCTGCCCGGGCGGTCCGCTGGAAGCCCTGCCCGGCGCGCCGGCCAAGGGCTATCTGGCCCCTGAGGCGCGGCCCGACCTGACCAAGATCCTGGCCGCCCCGCCCGCCCCCGGCTCGCCTCGCGCTGTCGCCGACGCGGCCATCTTCGACCAGAGCCGGTCGCTGAAGGACAGTCCGCGCTGGAAGCTGGCCGCCTCGGATGTCGACGGCTCGATGTTCGACCACTTCGCCGACGCGCTGGGCGTGCGCCTCACACCGGCCTCGGCCCCGATCCTGGCCGCGCTGCTGGACCGGTCCGGCGAGGATCGCTCCGTGGTCGGCGTGGCCAAGACGCACTGGTCGACCCGCCGCCCCTATCTCGACAAGAAGGACGCGCCGATCTGCGAGGCCAAGTCCGATCACCTGGCCGGCAATCCGGACTATCCGTCCGGCCACTCCGCCCACGGCATGCACGTGGCGATGATCCTGGCCGAACTGGCGCCCAGCCGCGCCGACGCCCTCTACGTCCGCGGCCGGGAATACGCCGAGAGCCGCTGGATCTGCGGCTCGCACAGCGTCAGCGCCGCCGAGGCCGGCATCCAGTCGGGCGCGGTGATCTACGCCGCCGAGCACGTCTCGCCCTTCTTCCAGCAGGACATGCAGGCCGCCCGCGCCGAGGTCGACGCAGCCCTCGCCCCAGTCCCCGCCAAGGCCCCGGCGGCGGTCCGGCCGTGAAGGTTTCGTGAAATCCGCACGGCGCCGCTGAGGGGGTGAGCGGGGCTGTCGTTGATCGGTTCGGAGGGGCGCGCCCGACGCGCGACGACCGTCGGAACCCTGACGATCCGCGGAGATCAACGAAGATGCATCGAATGAACGCCCAGAGCCGGCGGACCGCCCTGCTGCTGTCCACCGTCGCCGTGGCCGCCCTTGCCGCCGGCGCCGCCCACGCCCGCCAGGCCGCCCCAAAAGAAGGCATGGGGGCCGACGCCACCCAGGTCGACGAGATCGTCGTCACGGGCTCGTTCACCAACAGCCTGAAGGACGCCCTGCTGCTGAAGCGCAACGGCGACGGCGTCAGCGACGCGGTCTCGGCCTCGGACATCGGCAACTTCCCGGCCGTCAACGTCGCCGAAGCGCTTCAGCGCGTGCCCGGCGTGTCGATCTCGCGCGAAGCCGGCGAAGGCCAGTTCGTCAGCGTCCGGGGTCTGGGCCCCAACTTCCAGGCGGTGACCCTGAACGGCTCGCCGATCGCCTATAACGAAAACATCCGCAACTCCGACCAGAGCGGCCGCCAGTTCCAGTTCCGCGTCATCCCCGCCGACCTGATCTCGGCCATCGTCGTGGCCAAGACCCCGACCCCGGACATGATCGACGGCGGCATCGGCTCGAACATCGACATCCGCCTGGCCAGCGCCCTGAACACCGACCCGTTCGTCTCGGCCCGCGTCTTCAGCCACTATGAGAACCGCACCGAGGAGCCCACCCCGAACGCCTCGCTGTCGGGTGCCTGGCGCAACGCCGAAGGCACCTTCGGCGTTGTCGGCGGCATTTCGTACCAGACCCGCGACGTGCAGTTCGATCGCTTCCAGAGCTTCGGCTACACCAAGCGCGTGATCGACGGCCAGACCGTCAACGTGGCCAACGACCTCACCCTGACGCTCGAGCACGAGGAGCGCCGCCGCCTCAGCGCCATGGGCGGCCTGCAGTGGAAGCCGAACGACAACCTGTCGGTCACGCTCGACACGCTGTACTCGAACTTCAAGAACAAGATCGACGAGAACCGGATAGGCTTCGAGTGGGGCGGTCGCGCCGATTTCGCCGCCCGCCTTGTCCCCGGCAGCGCCGTGATCAAGAACGGCGTCCTCTACGGCGGCACGATCAACGGCGGCCGCGTCAGCCGCAACGCCGAGTTCTCCGAGCAGAACCACGAGAACATCTTCGTCAAGCTGGCGGCCGACTACGCGGTGGGCGGCTGGACTTTCAAGCCGTCGATCAGCCACTCCGAAGCCATCAGCGGCCTGGACACCCCGCTGCAGCGCCTGGAAAGCCGCACGGCCGACAACGCCCCGGGCCTGACCTACAGCTTCGCCTATGGCGACGATCCGGTCGGCGATCTGTCGGTGGAAAAGGTCAACACCAACCTGAACCTGCTGAGCCCGACCTCGACCACCTTCTCCAGTTACCGCATCCGGCCGACCAATTCGAAGGACAAGGACACCACGGGCCTGTTCGACCTGGCGCGCACGCTGGACTTCGGCAACGACGCCTTCCGCCTCGGCGAACTGCGGGTCGGCGGCCAGTACACCGATCGCAGCCGCGACTATCAGCGCCGCGACCGCGTGATGGCGATACGCCCGGGCGTGGTCATCGACGCCAACTTCATGGACTACCGCCTGAACTCGAACGTCTTCGACAAGACGATCGAAAACGGCATCGGCCCGTGGCTGAGCTTCAACCGCGCCCGCTTCATGGACGCCTATGTCGTGCCCAACGGCGAATACGACGGCACCGCCCCGCAGTCCGACGACCTGGTCGCCACCGGCGCCGACATGCAGCAGTCCTACTATGTCGGCGAGGAAGTGCGGGCCCTGTACGGCCGCGCCGACTTCGAAAGCCTGCTGGGCGGCAAGTCGATCTCGGGCAATTTCGGCGTCCGCTGGGTGTCGACCGACACCACCGTCAAGGGCACCCTGCTGACCGCAACGACCGGCGCCGGCGGCGCGGTGACCACGGTGATCACGCCCAAGACCTTCGAGGGCTCGTACGACAAGTTCCTGCCCAGCCTGAACGTGAAGGTCGAGCTGAACGACGGCCTGCTGCTGCGCCTGGCCGCCTCGCGCAGCCTGACGCGTCCGTCGCTGGCCGACCTGCGCACGGCCACCGTGCCCAACAGCTCGCTGATCTCGGACGTCTACGAGCGCGGCCAACTGGCCCTCGACCAGGCCTCGGCCAGCTCGAAGGTCGGCGTCGGCGGCAATCCGGAGTTGATGCCCTACACCTCGACCAATTTCGACGCCTCGCTGGAATGGTACTTCAGCAAGTTCGGCGGGATCTCGGTCGCGGCGTTCCACAAGGACATCAGCGACTTCATCGGCGCCATCGCCCGTCCCGAGACGGTGGTGTTCTCCACCCGCACCGGCCAGACCCTGACCTCGGACCTGCTGATCACCCGGCCGCAGAACATCGGCGACGCCAAGATCTCGGGCGTCGAGTTCGGCGCGTCCTACAAGCTGGACTTCGGCCTGGGCCTGGCCGCCTCGGCCACGTTCACCGACAGCGAGGGCGAGATCCAGACCGCCGCCGGCACGACCAAGGCCAAGCTGCAGGGCGTCTCCGACACCAGCTACTCGATCAGCCCCTTCTTCGAGAAGGGCCCGTTCGAGATCCACTTCAGCTACACCTTCCGCTCGGAATTCGCGGCCAACGGCAACATCAGCCCCGGCTCGAACGCCGTGACCGATCCGAACGCCGCCATCATGGCCGACGGTTTCGGCACTTGGGACGTCGGCGCCTCCTGGAAGCTCAACAAGCAATTCCAGGTCTTCATGGAAGGCACCAACATCACCGACCAGCGCCAAGGCGTGTACCAGGGCAACGAGAACCAGCTGTTCCAGATCCACGAATACGGCCCCAGCTACAACTTCGGACTGCGAGCGACCTTCTGATCCGTTCGATCGACATGACCACGGCCCGCGCCCCCTCCTTCACCGGAGGGGGCGTTTCCGCGCGCCTGGGCGGGCCGTGCTGATGACCCCGCATTCCACCGACGTCACCAAGCTGCGGGCCGAACTGGTGGGTTACCTGCAGCGGCGCGGCCAGCCGCTGGACGACGCCGAGGACCTGGTCCAGGAGACCTTCGCCCGCTTCCATCGGGCGGGTCACCGGGCCGGCGACGTCGACGCCCGCCCCCTGCTCTTCGTCATCTCCAAGAACCTGCTCAAGGACCAGTGGAAGGCCACGAACCGCGAGCGCGCGCGGGTCGCCTGGCTGGACGCCGACGCCGTGACGGCCGCCTGGGAGGCCGCGCCCAGCGACGCCCCCGCCGCCGACCGCCATTCGATCGCCCGCCAGGACCTGGCCAGCATCGCCGAGGCGATCCGGGCCCTGCCGCCCCGCTGCCGCGATGCTTTCCTGCTGCACCGCTTCGAGGACCTGAGCTATCGGCAGATCGCCGAACGCCTGGGCGTTTCGGTCAGCATGGTCGAAAAGCATCTCGCCGAAGCGCTCCGACGGCTGAAAGCCGCGCGGGAGGACCTGAGGTAATGCGTCCCCCGATCGTTGAGAAAACAAGTCCCTCCCCGGAAGGCCGCCCGTCCGACATGCTCGACCGCCTCGCCCGCCTCTTCGAACGCCAGCCGCGCACGGCGGAGGACTGGGCCGTGCGCCTGGGCCGGCCCGACGTCTCGCCCCAGGACCTGGACGCGTTCGAGACCTGGCTAGACGCCGATCCGCGCCGCCTGGAGGACTACAGCGCCCTGAAGGCGGCCGCCCGCGACAGCCAGGCCCTGCGCGCCGAGTTCGTCGGCGACCTGAACATGATCCCGCGCGCCGCCAAGGCCCGCCGCCGTCCGCGCGCCGTCTGGCTGGTTCCCGCCGTCGGCGGCCTGGCCGCCGCCGCCCTGGTGATCGCCGTCTGGCCCGCCGGGGATCCCATGACCGGCGCCGCGACCTACCAGACCGCCGTTGGCGAAATCCGCGAGATCGTGCTGGCCGACGGCTCGCACGTGACCCTGGACACCGCCACCACCCTGCGCGCCCGCCTGGACGGTCCCGTGCGTCGGGTCGCGCTGGACAAGGGCGCCGCCTATTTCGCCGTCGCCCACGACAAGGCCCATCCGTTCCAGGTGGCCCTGGCCGATCGCCAGGTGATCGTCACCGGCACCCACTTCACCACCGGCCTGCGCGGCGACCAGGCGCGGGTGGCGGTGCTGGAGGGCAGCGTGGCCGTCAGCCGCGTCCGCCCCGGCCAGGCCGACGCCCTGCGCGACGCCGCGCGCCTGAAGCCGGGCGACCAGGTCTCGTACCGGGCCGGCGCGCCGCTGGTGCGCGAAGCCCGCGTCGATCCGGCCCAGGCCGCCGCCTGGCGCGAGCACCGGCTGATCTTCCAGGACGCCGCCCTGACCGACGTCGTCGCCGAGTTGTCGCGCTACACCCAGACCCGGATCCGGATCGCCGATCCGGCCCTGGGCCGTCGCCGGGTCACCGCCATCTTCCCGCTGGACGGCGCCGACTCCGTGATCGCCCGCGCCGACCGCCTGCTGCCGATCGGCGTGACCCGCACCGGTCCCGGCGAGGTGACGATCGAGGCGCGCTGACGGCTCCATCGCGGCCTGGCATCGCAAGTCTGTCATCAAGCCGCGATACCAAGCCCCCCAGGTGCGCAGGGGGCTCCGTTCGTCGTCACATGCCGTCTCGTCGCGCGCTCGCCGTCATCGCAGCCGCCGGCGTTCCGCTGGTCGTCGCCGCGTCGCCCGCCGGCGCCGCCCCCGCCTTCCACATCCCCGCCCAGGACGCCCGCACCGGCCTGATGGCGCTGTGTCTGAAAGGCGGCTGCGCCTTCGCCTTCGTAGTCGAGCCGGGCCGCGCCTATCGCACCAACCCGGTCGACGGCGTCATGCCCTGGCAGACGGCCGTGCAACGGATGCTGGCCGGGACCGGGCTGCGCCACGAGATCATCGACCAGCGCTCGGTCCGGGTCTGGGCCGAGGCCCTTCCCGCACCTTCCGCGCCGCGTCCCGCGCCCGCCGATCCGGACCCCACCGAGGTCGAGGCCGTGACCGTGACGGCCAGCTTCTCCGACGGCATCGAGGCCTCGCTGATCGCCAAGCGGCGGGCCGACGCGATCATCGATTCCGTCTGGGCCGGCCGGATGGGCGAACTGCCTGCCGCCAACCTGGCCGAGGCCCTGCAGCGCGTGCCCGGCGTGGCCATCGAGCGCGAGGTCGGCGAAGGCCAGTTCGTCAGCGTCCGGGGCCTGGGGCCGCTCTTCCAGTCGGTGACCCTGAACGGCGCGCCGGTGGCCTTCAACGAGAACATCCGCAACTCCACCCAAAGCGGCCGGCAGTTCCGCTTCCGGGCCCTGTCGGCCGACCTGCTGGCGGGGGCGGTGCTGGCCAAGTCGCCGACCGCCGACCTGATCGACGGCGGCATCGGCTCCAATATCGACATCCGCACGGTGCGCGGCCTGGACGGCCCGGCGTATCTGTCGGCGCGGCTGGACGGCCATATCGAGGAACGCTCGGGCGTGGTCTCGCCCGACCTGGCGCTGTCGGGCCGCTGGCGGCGGAACGACGGGGCGCTGGGCGTGGTCGGCGGCGTCTCCACCGAGACCCGCGAGGTCCGCTACGACCGCTTCCAGATCCAGCGCTGGCGCGACATCCAGATCGGCGGCCGCGTCGTGCTCACGCCCAACGATCTGCGCACCACGGTCGAGCGCGAGAAACGCCGCCGCGCCACGGCCTTCGCGGGCCTGGAGTGGCGGCCGGCGCCGGACACGACGGTCGAACTGAACGCCCTGGCCTCGCGCTTCGACAACACCATTCGCGAGGACCGGATCGTCTACGAGGTGGGCGACCGGGCCGCGACCGCCGCGCTGGATCCGTCCAGCCTGGTGGTCACCGACGGGGTGATGACCGCCGCGCGGCTGACGGCCGGCCAGCTCAGCAACAACACCGAGATCTCGGACCAAGCCCATGACAGCCTGTCGCTGAACCTGTCGGCCCAGACCCGCCTGGGCGCCTGGAGCCTGTCGCCCCGGATCAGCTGGTCGCGCGCCCGCTCAGGCCTGGACACGCCGCTGCAGCGGATCGCGGCGGAGTCGCCCGAAGGCGTCGCCTATCGTTTCGACCTGGGCCCGGACCTAGTGGAGGAGCGCCACGTGCCGGTCCTCGACACCAGCTTCGACCTGACCGATCCACGCGCCCTGACCTATTCGCGCTATGGCGTGCGGGCGACCAATGTCGAGGATCACGACCGGACCGCCCTGCTGGCCGGCCAGCGCCCGGTCGACGTCGATCTCGGACCCTTGCGCTTCGAGCGCCTCGACCTCGGCGCCCAGTTCAGCGACCGGGGCCGCGACTATCAGCGGCGCGACCGCGAGGCGGTCCTGCGGCCCGGCGCGGTGGTCACGCCCGACTTCTTCGACGTCCGCACGCCGGGCGACGTTTTCGGCGGGTTGATCGCCGCGCGCACAGGCCCCTGGAAGGCCGTCGACTTCTCCGCCTTCCGCGCCGCGTTCGTCCTGCCCGGCGAGGCCGACACGGTGATCGTCCAGGCCGAAGACCTGCGTCCGACCGGCGCGGACCTGCAGAACTCCTACGAGGTCGGCGAACAGATCTCGGCCGTCTATGGCCGCCTGGACTTCGCCACCGCCGTCGCCGGCCGGCCGGCCTCGGGCAATCTGGGCCTGCGGGTCAGCCGCACCCGAACGCGGGTAGAAGGCTCGCTGCTGGGCGTCTCCCCGACGGGCATGCTGGAGGTGCATCCGGTCGAACACGGCGGCGCCTATCTGGTCGCCCTGCCCAGCGCCAATCTCGCCATCGAACTGGACCCGACCTGGCGTCTGCGCCTGGCCGCCTCGCGCAGCATCACCCGTCCGTCCCTGGCCGATCTCCGCTCGGCCACGATCCCGGCCAGCAGCCTGGTCTCCACCCTCTACGAGCGCGGCCAGGCCGAGGTCGACCATCCCTCGCCCGACACGCTGTTCAGCGGCGTCGGCGGCAATCCCGATCTGAAGCCCTACATCTCGACCAATCTCGATGCCTCGCTGGAGCGCGAGTTCGCCGATTTCGGCGGCTTCAGCCTCGCGGTGTTCCACAAGACCATCGACGACTACATCACCCAGACCTCCAGCCCCGAGCGCCTGGCCTTCGCCACCCGCGCCGGCCCGCCGGTGACGGCCACGGTGATGATGGCCCGCCCGCGCAACACCGGCCGCGCCCGGGTGTCGGGCGTGGAGATCGCCTTCAGCCGACGCTTCACGGGCGGGCTGGGCGTGTGGACCAGCGCCACCCTGATCGACGCCGAGACCCGCAACCGCGCCACCGGCGAGCGCACGCGCCTGAACGGCGTCTCCCACCTCTCCTACTCGATCAGCCCGTTCGTCGAGCGCGGCCGTCTGCACGCCCACCTCTCCTGGACCTGGCGCTCGTCGTTCGGCTCGGAGGCCGACATGCAGGGCGGCGGCGTGTCCAGCTTCGTCGTCGCCGACGCGGGCTATCTGGATGTCGCGGGCTCGTACGACCTGGGCCGGTCGATGGCGATCTTCGTCGAGGCCAGCAACCTGACCGACACCACCGAGGCGGCCTTCGAGGGGCGACCAGGGCGGCCCCTGCAGATCGGCCGGGCCGGCCGCGCCTTCGGCCTGGGCTTCAGGGTGCGGATGTAGCCGCGACGAGCCTCACGCCTGCAAGGTGGGCGGCCGGATCTCGTCCTTGTCGTGGTGCATCCGAACACCCTCCGCGAGCCGCCTTTTCAAGCGCTCCTGGTCGTTCTTGAAGTTCGTCAGGAAGGTTATGTAAGTCGGATGCGTCCCCAGCCGCGTGGCGACCTCGATCTGCCGGTCGATCGCTTCGACCTCGCGGGCGACGCGCTCGTCCTCGCCGTTGGCGAACGTCCTGTTCCGCCAGTACTGGGTGATGTGGAAACAGTCGTGGAACAGCGTGTGGGCGCGGACCGCGCGGTCGGTGTTCGCCAGGAACTCGTTGGCTTCCCAATAGAATATCCGGTCGTCCTCGTCGCAGCAGGGTCGGTCCATGCTGTAGCCGTTGACCTTGATCACCCCCTCGAAGAAGACGATCTTTTCCAGGGCGTTGAACGTGGCGCGCTGCTCGTTCGTCCAGGCCGTGGCGTTGATCAGGTGCGCGACCTCCGCCAGGCCGCCCAGAAGAGCTTTCCGGTCCATGACGAAGGGCGGCGCCTCTCCGATCAGGAAGTCGACGGACACGGCCTTGTCCAGGATTGTCATGGTTTCCGGCATGAGATCGTCCTGCGCGTTGCACGCCTTAGTAGCAACGGATCACCGAGCGCGTCAGTCGCACGCGGCTGTCAAAAACACTTCACATAAAACCCGGTCCCCGAACGCGCGGCCCGAAACTCTCCCCTCCCGACGGCGCCTCGGGATGGTCCCCGAAAGCGATCGATCGGGGATAGACCATGCGCACTCTCGCGAAATCCAAATGGATGACCACCACCATGCTGGCGACGGGCCTGCTGGCCGTCGCCGCCGGCCAGGCCCTGGCCGCTGACGCCGCGCCGGCCCAGCCCGCCGCCGATGAAGTCGAGACGGTCGTCGTCACCGGCTTCCGCGGCAGCCTGGCCCACGCCCGCGACCTGAAGCAAGACGCGGTCGGCGCCGTCGACGTGATCGTCTCCGAGGACATCGCCGCCTTCCCCGACCTCAACCTGGCGGAATCGCTGCAGCGCGTGCCCGGCGTGACCATCTCGCGCGACTCCGGCGAAGGTCGCCAGATCACCCTGCGGGGCCTCGGCCCCGACTTCACCCGCACCCAGCTGAACGGCATGGAAGTGCTGGGCAACACCGCCTCGGGCATGGACAACCGCGGCGGCGTCAGCCGCACCCGCAGCTTCGACTACAGCCTGTTCGCCTCGGAACTGTTCAACCGCGTCACCGTGCAGAAGTCGCTGGCGGCCGAACAGGATGAAGGCGGCATCGGCGGCACCGTCCTGCTGGATACGGCCAAGCCGTTCGACTACCAGGGCTTCAAGGCCGTGCTGTCGGCCAAGGCCCAGCAGAACAGCAACGCCGACGACCATGTCACGCCGCGCGTGGTCGGCCTGATCTCCAACCGCTGGGGCGACTTCGGGGCCCTGGCCTCGGTGGCCTACGGCGTCAACGACTCCAACGAGTTCGGTTATCGCAGCTTCAACTGGGGCAAGATCCGCGCCAATCCCGCCAACATCGGCGCGGACGTCAGCGCCGCCGACGCTGCCAAGCTGACGGCCGCCACCCCGACCATCTTCGCCCCGCAGGCCGACACCTATTCCACCTGGTACGACCGCCGCAAACGCCTGGGCGCCACCCTGTCGCTGCAGTACGAGCCCGGCGACAAGCTGAAACTCGGCTTCGACGCCCTGTACAGCCAGCTGGAGAACAGCCGCCAGAACTTCTCCCTGGCCACCTCGGGCATCAACAGCCTGACCGGCAACATCACCGGCACCCAGGTGATGCAGACCGCCGTGATCCAGGGCGACAGCCTGGTGGCCTCCAGCTACACCGGCGTCGACCTGCGCAGCGAGTTCAACCGCGAGGAAGACAAGACCAAGTTCTACCAAACCGCCCTGAACGGTTCGTACCAGGCGACCGACAAGCTGCTGCTCAAGGGCCTGGTCGGCTATTCGAAGTCGACCTACAGCCTGCCGGTCTTCGACAAGGTGTTCCTGGAATCCAAGAACCACGCCTTCAGCTTCGACGACCGTCCCGAAATGCCGGTCAACACCTATGACGCCGGCCTCACCGATCCCAGCAAGTGGGACCTGATGCGGATGGACACCCAGGAGAACCGCATCTCCTCGGAATACACCAACGCCCAGTTCGACGCGGTCTTCGCCGCCAACGAGACCTCCACCTTCAAGGGCGGGGTCGAGTACAAGAAGTTCGTCAACAGCGGCGCCCAGTGGGGCGACAAGCAGTTCCGGAACGTCCCGGCCAACATCGACATCCCCGACAACCTCAAGCTGACGGTGCCGTTCAAGACGCTGGGCGGCTACGTCGTCGGCGACGTCGACCAGGTCTACGCCCTGATCGGCCAGGTTCGCGACCTGCAGGCCGCCGGCGCCAAGTACGCCACCCCCGGCACCAACTTCACGGTGACCGAGGAAACCCAGGCCGCCTACCTGCAGTACGACCTGAACACCACGATCCTGGGCAAGGGCGTGCGGGCCAACGCCGGCCTGCGCTACTACTCCACCGACCTGACCTCGGAAGGCATGCTGAACACCGGAACCAGCCTCCAGCCGGTGTCGATCAAGCACAAGTACGACGGCGTGCTGCCGGCCCTGAACGTCGCCGTGGACATCAACGACGGCATGGTGGCCCGCTTCAGCGCCAACCGCGACATCAGCCGCCCGGCCCTGGGCGACCTCGCCGCCGCCGGCTCGCTGACCACCGCCCCCTTCGGCGGCACGATCAGCACCGGCAACCCGAACCTGACCCCGTTCACCTCGGACTCGATGGAGGGCTCGCTGGAGTTCTACGACGGCCGCGTCGGGTTCTTCTCGGTCGGCGTCTTCTACAAGAAGCTGAAGTCGTTCATCACCACCCAGACGACCATCATGCCCTATTCGCAGACGGGCTTCCCGCTGTCGTTCCTGCTGCCCGGCCAGGACGGTTCGATCCTCTACAATGTGGGTCGTCCGGTGAACGGGCCGGGCGCCGACATCCAGGGCCTGGAGATGGCGTTCCAGCGTGACTTCGACTTTCTGCCGGCCCCGTTCGACCACCTGGGCGTCGTGGCCAACGGCACCTATGCCGACGGCTCCTCGCCGGTCCTGATCAGCGGCGCCTGGGTCACCCTGCCCCTGATCAACCTGTCGAAGTACAGCGCCAACGCCACGATCTACTACGAGACCGACACCTGGGGCATGCGCCTCTCCAGCGCCTACCGCGACAAGTACCTGACCGGCGCGGGCGGCAACGGCAACATCGGCGACGGCGTCAAGGCGACCAACAACATCGACTTCGCCGCCCATTACAACGTCATGCCGAGGCTGAAGCTGACGCTGGAGGGCATCAACCTCTCCAACCAGCACTCGATTCAGTACACCGACGTGACGGCCCAGCGCACGACCGTGAACACCAGCAGCGGTCGGACCATCCTGATCGGCGCGACCTACGAGTTCTAGGTCCGTCGACGGAGGACCCGTCCGGCGCGTCGCCCCCTGCGCGCCGGACGGGATTTTCGCATCCAGACATCGGAGGCCGCCTTGGCCCGATCCCTTCTCGACCGGCGCGCCTTCCTGGCCTCGGCCTTGGCCCTGTCGACGTCCCCCGCCCTCGCCGCTTCCAGACTTCTGCGGGTCGGCGCCATCGCCGACTGTCAGTATGCGGATCAGGACGACAACGGCGCACGGATGTATCGCCGCTCGCCCGGCAAGCTGCGGGCCGCCGTCGACCATTTCAACACCCTGGACCTGGACCACGTGGTCCACCTGGGCGACTTCATCGACAAGGGCTGGGCCAGTTTCGACGCCCAGCAACCCACGCTCGACGCCCTGCGCCATCCCTGGCGGTTCGTGCTGGGCAATCACGACTTCTCCGTCGACGACGACAAGAAGGCCCTGGTCGCCGCCCGCCTGGGCATGCCGGCCCGCTACTACAGTTTCGAGACCCGGGGCTGGGTGTTCCTGGCCCTCGACGGCAACGACCTCAGCGAATACGGCTGGCCGGCCGGCAGCCCCGAACTGGCGCTGAGCCAGCGCCTGCACCGCGAGCGCTTTGCCGGCGCGCCCGACTGGGACGGCGGGATCGGCGAGACCCAGCTGAAATGGATCGACCAGACCCTGGCCGACGCCGAGCGCCGGGGCCTGAAGGCCGCGCTCTACTGCCACTTCCCGATCTTCCCGGAAAACCCGCACAACCTGTGGAACGCCGCCGAGGTGACCGACCTGGTCGTCCGTCATCGCGCCGCCAAGGTCTGGATCAACGGGCACAACCACGACGGCAACTACGGCGAGACGGCTGGCCTGCACTGCGTGAACCTGAAGGGCATGCTGGACACTGAGCAGACCGCCTACGCGGTGCTCGATTTCCACGCCGACCACCTGCAGCTGACCGGATTTGGACGGCAACCCAACCTGCGGCTGAAGCTGCGCCGCTAAAGGCGAAGCTTCAAATAACTGACATGCGATCCGGCTAGGAGACGCACCGGGCGTAACGTGATGATCGACTACGAAACATGGGGTGGCGAAAGGCGGTTTTGCTCACCCGGCCGTCGCTCTTGGCGCTGATCGCCGTCCCGCTTCTCACCGCCGCCGCGCACGCCGAGACCCGCCCCGCGCCCCGACGGTTCGACATCCGCCAGGGCGACCTGGCCAACGCCCTGCGAACCTTCTCCCAGCAGGCCGACGCGCCGGTGATGACCTTCGTCGACATCCGCGGCAAGCGCGGACGGCGGGTCCTGGGCCTGCTGCCGCCGGAGAACGCCCTGGCCCTGCTGATCAGCGGCGAAGGCCTGCGGATGAAGTCGGTGGCCGGCGGCTACGTGCTGGGCGAGGCCGGTCCCTGGGAGGTCCACCCCGCGCCGGCCCCCGAGGAGCCCGTCGACGCCGGCCCGGTCGAGGTCGAGCAGGTCGTCGTCACCGGCTTTCGCGGCAGCCTGGTCCAGGCCCGCGACCTCAAGCGCCAGGCCCTGGGCGCGCAGGACGTCATCGTCGCCGAGGACATCGCCGCCTTTCCCGACCTGAACCTGGCGGAGTCCCTGCAACGCATTCCGGGGGTGACCATCTCGCGCGACGCCGGCGAGGGCCGCCAGATCGCCCTGCGCGGTCTGGGCCCCGACTTCACGCGCACCCAGCTGAACGGCATGGAGGTCTCGGCCTCGACGGCCTCGGGGTTCGACAACCGCGGCTCGGTCAGCCGCACGCGGGCCTTCGACTACAGCATCTTCGCCTCGGAGCTGTTCAACCGGGTGACCGTGCGCAAGGCCTATGCGGTCGACGAGGACGAAGGCGGCGTGGCCGGCACGGTGGAGCTGCACACCGCCAAGCCGTTCGACTACACGGGCTTCAAGGCCGCCCTGTCGGCCAAGGCCCTGGCCAACAGCGTCACCGACGGGGTGACGCCGCGCCTGGCGGGCCTGATCTCCGACCGCTGGGGCGATGTCGGCCTGCTGGTCTCGGCCGCCTACAGCGAAAGCGACGTCAACGAGTACGGTTATCGCAACTGGGGCTGGACGCCGATCAACGTGGCGGCCGCCAATATCGGCCCCGGCGTCTCGGCCGCCGACCGCGACCGGCTGGTCAACGCCAAGGGCGCCGATCGCGTGCAGGCGCCCCAGGCCCAGACCTATTCCATCTGGTTCGATCATCGCGAGCGCCTGGGGATCACGCTGGCCCTGCAGTACCGCCCCAGCGCCGACACCAGCCTGGACGTCGACCTGCTCTACGGCCGGCTGAGCAACGACCGCGACGAGTTCTCCCTGGCCTCGGCCGGCAAGAACGGCCTGACCGGCGACGTGATCGGGACCCAGCGGCTGAACAGCGTGGTCATTCGCGGCGGCGACATGGTCCAGGCCGCCTTCGACGGCGTCGACCTGCGCAGCGAGCACAAGCATTCGATCGACACCACGGTCTTCACCCAGATCGCCGTCAACGGCCGCACGCGGCTGACCGACGCCCTGGAGGTCAGCGGCATGATCGGCCATTCGCGCTCGGACTTCGAAGGCCCGGTGTTCGACAAGGTCTTCCTGCAGGCCAGCAACAGGGCCTTTTCCTTCGACCTGCGCGGGCCGGGCCGGAACGGGGTCAACACCTATGGCTTCGACCCGACCGATCCGGACGCCTGGAGCCTGATGCGGGCCGACACCCGCGAGGACGAGATCATCAACGCCTTCACGACCGGCAAGCTGGACCTGCTCTATACGGCGGGCCCGCGATCCACCCTGAAGGCCGGCGTCCAGTACAAGCTGTTCCGCAACGACGGCTATCAGCGCCGCAATCGGGTCGACTACGACGGAACGCCCATCCTGCCCGCCTCCATGAAGTTCGTCTCGGACCAGCGCTCGCTGATCCCGTACGTGGTCGGCGACGTCGACGCGGTCTACGCCCTGCTGGGCCAGAAGCGCGATCTGTCGGAGGCCGACGATCAGCCCGGCTCCGACTATTCGCTGACCGAGAAGACCGCCGCCGCCTATGTCCAGTACCAGTTCGACGGCGAGGTGGCCGGGCGGCGCCTGCGGGCCGACGTGGGCCTGCGCTACTACAACACGCGCCTGACCTCGGCCGGCATGGCCAGCAACGGCGTGACCCTGGCGCCGGCCCTGATCACCCACCGCTATGACGGCGTGCTGCCGGCCGCGAACCTGGCCTGGGACCTGGACGAGAACCTCGTCCTGCGCATAGGCGCCAATCGCGACATCAGCCGGCCCAACCTCTCGGACCTGCGGGCCGCGGCCAGCGTCGACGCCGCGCCGTTCGGCGGCACGATCACGGCCGGCAATCCCGATCTTCGGCCGTTCATGGCCAATTCGGTCGAGGCGTCGCTGGAGCTCTACCAAGGCCGCGTCGGGGCCGTGGCGATCAGCGTGTTCCACAAGACCATGGACTCGTTCATCACCTCCGAGGGCGAGACCGTGCCCTATGGCTCGACGGGCTATCCGCTGCAGTTCCTCAATCCGGGCCAGACCGGCTCGATCATGTACAACGTCGTCCGCCCGGTGAACGGCGACGGGGCTTCGATCCGGGGCGTCGAACTGGCCCTGCAGCGCGATTTCGACTTCCTGCCCGCCCCCTTCGACAAGTTCGGCTTCGTGGGCAACGTGACCTACGCCCACGGACGCTCGAGCGTGATCATCGACGGCAAGTCGATCCCGCTGGACCTTTTCCAGTTGTCGCCCTGGACTTGGAACGCCACGCTCTACTACGAGAGCGCCCGGTGGGGCGCGCGGGTCTCCAGCGCCTATCGCGACACCTATCTCGACGGGGCCGGCGGCAACGGCAATGTCGGCACGGGCTTCCACGCCATGAACAACATCGACGCCGCCGCCCACTTCAACGCCGGGCGCGGCCTCAAGGTGGTGGTCGAGGGCTTGAACCTCACCGACCAGGCGATCGACCAGTTCACCGACATCGCCGCCAACCGCTTGCTGGCCCGCACCCGCAACGGCCGCACGGTCACTCTGGGCGTTTCCTATGAATTTTGACGCGCGCCTGTCCCCGATCGCCCTCCCCGCGCCTCTACGATCCTACGAGGCGGCGCACGGCCCGGTGGAAACGCGATGATCGACCCCCTGGCGGAGTTGAGACCCCATGAACGCAAGCTCCTTGGCTACATCGCCCGCCGCCACGGCGACCCGTCGCGGGCGGAGGACATCCTCCAGCAGACCCTGCTGATGGTGATCGAGCAGAGCCGCAAGCAGGACATCGTCCAGCCGCTGGCCTACGCCTATCGCGTGGCCGACTCCCTGATCTACGCCCAGGCCCGGCGCGACCGCCGCGAGGAAGGCCTGGGCGAGGCCGACTACGGCTGCGACCTGCCCCTGGCCGACGAGGTGCTGGAGCACAAGCAGCGGGTGGCGGTGTTCGAGGCCGCCCTGCGCCGTCTGTCGCCGATCCGCCGCGAGGTGTTCGTCCGCCGGCACGTGGACGGACAGTCGCGACAGAAGATCGCCGACGATCTCGATCTGAACCTGGAAACCGTGAAGAAGCATCTGGTCCGCGCCATGGCCGAACTGGCCGGGGTGATGGACGCAGCAAACGGCGACGCCGCCGACTGGAAGGGGGCGTCTCGTGAGCGCTAACGACAACGACCTGAGCGTGATGGAAGAGGCCGCCGACTGGACCGACCGGCTGGACGAGCTGTCCGACGCCGAGCGCCGTGAGCTGGCCGCCTGGCTGAACGCCTCGCCCGACCACGCGGCGGCCTTCGCCGCGCTTCGCCACACCCTGCGCGACACCGCCTTGCTTGAGGCGGTCGACCGCCTGCGCGCCGAGCCGGGCGAGCCGACCGTCCTCGCCCCGCGCCGTCGCGTCGCTTCGGGCGGCTGGTCGCGCCTCGGCCTGATCGCCGCCGGCCTGGTGGTCCTGGTGGGCGGCGGCGTGCTGACCGCGCGCCTGACCGCCGAGCGCGTCGCGCCGCCGATCGAGCTGGCCACCGCCGTGGGCGAACGGGCGGACCATGTGCTCAGCGACACCTCGACCGTCCGCCTCAACGCCGACAGCCACGCCAGCGTCGCCTACAGCCGCGCCGCCCGCGACATCTATCTGCGCCGCGGCGACGCGGTGTTCGAGGTCGCCAAGAACCCCCGCCGTCCGTTCAACGTCATGGCCGGCGACGCCAAGGTGACGGCGGTCGGGACGGTGTTCGAGGTCGACAAGGTCGACGACGCCGTCGAGGTCCGGGTGTTCGAAGGCGTCGTCCGGGTGTCGCAAGGCTCGGCCCCGCCCCGCGTGCTGCGCCAGGGCGAATGGCTGCTGCTGGCCGCCGACCACACGTCCAGCCGCGGCCGCCTTGGGGCCGACAGCTACGACGCCTGGCGCGACGACTGGCTCGAAGCCGAGAGCATGCCGCTGAAATACGTGGTGGCCCGGCTCAACCGCTACAGCCCCCAGGCCCTGACCTTGCGCGACGCCCGAGTCGGCGAGCTCCGGGTCACCGGCCGGTTCAAGCTGGACCGGCCCACCGAAGCCCTGGCGATGATCACGGCCCTCCTCGACCTCAAGGTCGAGAAGGCCGGCCCCCGCACCTACCTCGGCTCGCCGCCCTCACCGGCTCGATCCGAACGGCGGACCTAGCCGGCCCAGACGTGTCCAGCCAGTTGATGCGTCTTGCGGTCTGGGTCGGCGCGGCCGTAAGGCGTACGAAGCATGGCGCGAAGCTCAAGCCTCGCCGATCTCGCCCGCGCGCAACGAGCCGCGAGCGTCGCCGCCCCTGTTGAACCAGGCCATGCCTGAAAACAGGGCGGTTCGCGGCGGATCAGTCTCCGGATTTCGCCTTTGCCCACAGGACCCTGAACCGCGCGAGCGTTTCAGGCCCCGCGCAGGCGTCGACCCCGGCCGGGCTGTCGTCGCCGCGCGCCAGGACGGCGACGCACTGGTCGATCCGCATGGCCTGGACGGCGCCCAGTTCGTAGCGCGGGGTATAGATGGTCGCCACGCGGCCCGGCTTGCCGTGCAGGCCGGCGATGTAGGTGGTGATCGGCGTCGAGCCTCGGGCGGCGAGCGCCCGGCGGCGCAAGCGCTCCGCCTGGCCCGGATCACGGGCCGCGCCGCGCACGCCGTAGGCGTGAAGCACCGACAGGGCGTACTGAGCGCCGGCCCGCCCCGCGTCGGCCTGGCTCCGCAGGTCTTCGACGGGCTCGGTCAGGGCGGTCTCCAGCACGCCGAGGTCGGCGGGCGCGGTCTCCCGCACCGTGACGCAAGCTCCCAGACCGACGCAGAGGCCCGTCAGCGCCACCCCGCGAACGGCCATGAGCAGAGCGCGCCTCGTCATCTCTCGTAGCCTACGGTTCCGGGTATGGGCGTCGATCGGCTGTGTTCGCCGAGGGGGCGGTCGGCTTCCGGCTCCGCTCGCCCCTCGACCAGGGTCGGCGGTCGCGACGGCGTGGCGGGTTGTTCCAGGCGCATGGGCGCGGCCTTCGCCTCGAAGGTGCGGTCCATGGCCGCGATCAAACCTTCCCAGGGGACGGCGCCGTTCGATTTCACGGCCCGCAGGTGGGACGAGGGATCATAGAGCGGCGCGCCCCGGGCCAGGGCGCGGACCTCCAGGCGGCCGATCTGCCGCAGCAGGGCCGCCTCGGCTACATAGGCGTCGCGACGCGACCCCAGCAGGGCCAGTTGCGCCTCGCGCAGGTTCTGCTCGGCGACCAGGACGTCGAGGGTCGAGCGCTGGCCGACCCGAAACTCCTCGCTCATGCCGTCGAAGGCCGTCTGGGCCGCGGCGATCTGAGCCAGCTGGACCTTGATGTTGGCGTGGGCAGCGGCGGCCTGGTTCCAGGCCGAGAGCACGTTCTGGATCACCTGGCGGCGGGCCGCCTCGATGCGCAGCCGGTCGGCCCCGTTGCGGTTCAGCGCCTCGTGATAGCTGGCCTGATAGGCCCCGCCCGCATAGAGCGGCTTGGTGATGGAGATCGACGCCGTCCAGGCGACATCCTGGTCCTGCGCGTAGAAGGGCGCGAGCTCGCCCGTCGTGCCGTAGCTGGTGCGCGCCGAAACCGCGACGCGGCCGGCTCCTTTGGCCAGGTCGGCCTGACGACGGCTTTGCTGCTCGGCAAGCATGGCCTGCGTCAGATCGGGATTGTCGGCCTGCGCCAGGTCGAAGACGGCTTCGAGATCGCCGGGCGGCAGAGGTAGTGGAGGCTCGGGTTCGAGTTCGCCGGGGTCCTCGCCGACCAGGGCGGCGTAGTTGGCCCGGCTGGCCTGGAACTGGACCTGGGCCAGGGCGATCTGGGCTCGGACCGCCTCCAGCTGCGCCTGGGCCTGGGCGACGTCGGTGCGGGTCACCTCCCCGGCCACCTGCCGCGCCCGGGTGATGTCCAGCTGACGCTCCAGGGCCGCGAGATTGGCGCGGCGAACCGCCAGGCTCTGCAGGTCGCGGCGCACGTCGGCATAGGCGGCGATGACCTGCAGCAGCAGGTCGCCCTCGGCGCCGCGCAGGGCCTCGCGGCCGGCGCGGATGCGCAAGGCCGCCAGGTCGACGGCGCCGCTCGCCTGCCCGCCGCTGTAGAGCGGCTGCTCGATCACGACCCGGGCCTGACCCTGGTTGCTTTCCAGGCGGCGGCCGGCCAGCGGATCGGCGACCAGCCGCAGGGCCTGGGTGGCGTCGCCCGCCCGGTTGTCGGCGTAGTCGCCGGTGATCTGCAGTTCTGCGGAGGGTCTCAGACCGGCATGGGCGCGGACATAGGCGTCGTCCAGCGCCCGCAGCTCATAGCGTTGGCTCTGCAGGGTGGGGTTCGATTGGTAGGCGCGAGCGATCGCCTCGACCAGGGTGTCGGCCCGGACAGGGCCGGCCAGGGTCAGCAGGCCGGCCGCGGCCAGACCCCATCGACGTCGGCCGATCACCATGCGCGCACGAAGGACGCCGCGTCGGAACAGCCATTGACGCGCGCCGCCGCCAGGGCCTGTTCGAAGCCCTTCAGGTGGAACCGCTTGGGCGTACGGCCGCGATCGGCGCGGATCGTCACCGTCCGGGCGCCGGTCAGGATCTCTTGCGGGATCAGCACCACCCCGCCGGTCGGATTGGCCAGACTGCCGCCCTCCAGCGACACGCGTCGGGCGATCAGGACCGGATAGTCGTCGCGCCACGGCCGGGGCGCGGCGTCGTCGACGCTGTACCAGGCCGCGGCGACGTCACGGTCGTCATCCAGGTGAAAGCCAAGGGCGCCGCTCGCATAGGAAATCCGCCCCTGCCCCAGGCCGGACGGCGAAAACAGCCGGCAGCGCGTTTGGCCGGTGAACCCGTCATGCTCGATGCGCATGTCCCAGCCGGCCAGATGATAGGCCTTGGTCCGGACCTTGTAGCCGGCCCGACGGCGCATGCCTTCGGTGGGGATTTCGATGGAATGCGGCAGGGAGACATGCGGCGGGGAAAACGACGGCCAACCCAGGAGGGCCCCGGCCAGGGCGACGGAAACGAAAACCACGGACGCCCTTTCAGCCCTCGCCGGTCGGCGAAGGATAGACGCTGACCCGCCGCTGGCCGTCAGGGCCGACATTGTGGAACTTGAACGGCGCGCCGGCGAAGATGCTGGTCGACAGGTCCGCCAGGATCTCGTCGGCCGCGCCGAACGGGGCGACCAGTTCGATCAGCCACGGATTTTCGCCGCTCTTCCATTCGTCGGGACGAAGCTTGTGGGCGCCCCCCTCCAACCGCGCCTGGGTGTCGTCCGAGACGAACGCCCAGAAGGCCACCGCCGCGGGACTGTTGGGTCCGTTCCAGATCCGGAACTGCTCCAGCAGGATGGCCGGCATGGCGAACCATTCCAGATCGCCGATGAACAGCGACTTGTGAACCGGCGACTGGGTCATCAGCCAGGTGATCTCGCCCAGCACCTGCGACACCGTCTTCTGCGGCGCCGCCGCTTGTCCGTTGGCCCCGTCGGCCATGATCGTAACTCCAAGACTGGATCCGCCCGGCGCTTGGCCGGGCGGAAGGAACAAAGAACGGGTCGTGGGACCCTGGTGCAAGCGTCCTAGCAGGATCGCGTCAGGACGCCATGGCCAGATTGCGGGKGGGGGACGTGGCGGTCTGGGCGGCGGCGCCGAGGACGGCCGAGGCCTGGGCCGCGTCGCGGTTCCAGATCGCCGCCGAGCCGCCGGCCTGGCCGCCGAACCCGGCCATGGCCTGGCGCAGCAGCATCTGCTGCAGCA
>NZ_JBFUAW010000057.1:0-20216 GCF_056406095.1 Caulobacter sp. P1_D6
ACGAATGTCGCCATACGAATGTCGCCATCCGCGGCCTGGGCTCGAACTTCACCAACGTCACGCTGAACGGCGCCTCGATCGCGGTCGCCTCGTCGGGCCCGACCGACGCGCAAGGCACCGACCGCTCGGTCGACCTCAGCTTCTTCCCGACCGACCTGTTCACCAAGCTGACGGTCAACAAGAGCTATTCGGCCGGTCTGCTGGAGGGCGGCGCGGCGGGCAACATCGACATGCGCTCGGCCCGGCCCTTTGATCGGCCCGGTCAGCACCTCACCTTCAACGTCCAGGGGGTCAAGCCGGACGGCGCCGACTGGGGCGGCAAGGGCTCGCTGATCGCCAGCAAGACCTGGGACAATTTCGGCGTCCTGTTCGGGATTTCCGGCCAGAGGCTCAAGACCGATACGCGCGGCTACGAGACGATCGGTTTCACCAACCCGAACCTGTCGGCGGCCCAGTGCGGCGCGACGACCGGTTGCAATCCTACCGGTGGCGGCAACTGGACGATCCCGGCCACGGTGCCGGTCGGCGCGGGCGGCGGCCTGGTGGCCGGCCAGACCATCGACCAGGCCTTCCTGTTGGCGCACAATCCCGGCGCCAGCATCCAGCAGATCGACAACGGCCTGCTGCCGCGCCTGGGCCGCCCCTCGGCCGAATACGGCCGCCGCGACCGCTTCAACGCCGTGGCCAGCCTGGAATGGAAGCCGAACGACAACCTGAGCTTCTATGTCGACGGCATGTACGGCTACAAGAACAACGACCTGCTGCGCGAAGACATCGCGTGGATCGTGCGCAACGGCGCGATCATTCCGACCAACACCAAGTACGACAAGACCGATTGCTCGACCGGCTGCACGGTCACCCAGGGCACCTACGCCAATTCGCAGTTCTTCCTGGAATTCCGGCCCTATCTCGAGAAGACCGAGCTGTGGGGGATCAACCCGGGCGGCGAGTGGCGCATCAACGACAAGCTCAAGGTCGAGGGCCAGCTCAACTACACCAAGAGCAATTTCCACCGCGAAAGCCCGACCTTCGGTCCGGTGACCGCGCTGGGCGTCGGCACGACCGTCGACTACACCTACAATCCGAACGGCATTCCGACGATCAAGAGCAGCGTCGACCTGAACAACCCGGCCAATTTCGTCTGGAACGGCGGCCGGTTGAACATGCAGGACGAGCGGCGCTGGTATGAGACCAAGGGCGCTCGCGCCGCCGTCACCTGGGGCGACGAGGCGCTGAACCTGAAGTTCGGCGGCAACTACGACGACGTGTCGCGCACCATCCGCGGCTACGACAACACCCAGCCGTGGCAGAACGCGACCTGCGGCAACAACCCCAGCATCAACCTGCCGTCGCCCAACGGCCAGCCGCCCTGCCAGGGCCTGAACCAGCCGGGCGCCGCGCCCGCSGGCTATCCGACCTATCCGGGCTACGGCACGGGCTACACGGCCGGCCAGACCGGGACGCTCACCTACGCCGGCTCGCTGATCCCCACCGCCAGCCTGGCCAGCTATCTGAAGCCCGGCCGCGCCGGCTTCGTCACGGTCGACTGGGACGCGGTCAAGAAGGCCACCAACTACGACCAGCTCCACGACAACACGCCGGAGTCGGGCGGCTCCAACACCGGCGCCAGCGGCGGCTACATCAATGAGAAGAACAGCGCGGCCTATACCGAACTGAACGGCGTCACCCCGGTGCTGGACAGCGATCTGCGCTTCAACGTCGGCGTCCGGTACGTRCACACCAAGCAGACGATCGGCGGCCGCGTATCGATCGCCGATCCCCGCAACAGCCTGCCCGGCGGCGCCCAGCTGCCCGACGGCTCGCGCTATCCGAACATCACCAACGTCGTCTACACCGAGAACACCTATTCGAAGTGGCTGCCGGCCGCCAACATCGCCTACGATGTCGGCGARCACGCCGTGGTTCGCGCGGCGGTGTCSGARACSATGACTCGTCCGGATCCGGCCGCCCAGCTGCCGGGCGTCAGCTTCGGCGCGCCGTCGGCTGACCAAGCCACCATCGGCAACTCGGCGCTCGAGCCCTACTTCTCCAAGAACCTGGACCTGGGCTTCGAGATCTACACCGGCCAGGAAGGCGTGATCGCGGTCAACGCSTTCCGCAAGTCGCTGACCGGCTTCACGACCAACAACGTCGTGACCCAGCCGTTCTCGTACCTGGCCCAGTACGGCATCACCTACGACACCCTGAACGACACCCAGAAGACGGCGATCAATTCGCGCGGCGGCCCGACCACGGCGCARGTCCAGATCCAGTCGCAGATCAACGTGCCCAACAAGCTGACGATCAACGGCCTGGAATTCCAGTGGGTGCAGCCGCTCGACTTCCTGACCAGCCGGTTCGGCGTCGAAGGTCTGGGCTTCAACGCCAACGCCACCATCGTCGACCAGACCAGCAATGGCCCCGCCATCGCCTACGGCGTGGCCAAGTACAGCTACAACCTGACGGGCTATTACGAGCATAACGGCGTCAGCCTGCGTCTGAGCCAGGTCTACCGGAAGGGCTCGCAGTCCAGCGGCGCCAACCAGAACGGCGTCACCGCCGCGGCGCTGTTCGCCGACGACTACAAGCAGACCGACTTCTCCTCCAGCTTCGACCTGGAGAAGATCTTCGGCCTGGGCAATGTGCCGCAGCTGACCTTCAACGTGACCAACATCACCAACGAAAAGCTGCGCTCGCACTTCCAGTACGACAACGCCACCTTCACCTACTACAAGCCCGGCCGTCAGGTCCTCGTGGGCATGCGGGCCACCTTCTAGACGTTAGGCCTTCGGGCGGACGGCGCAAACGCCGTCCGCCCCCGGCCGGAACGGCGAGCGCAACTCGCCAGAACCCTCAAAATTCCTCCCCAACTGGCCTGGCCTTCCGCCAGGCCAATTTTTTATGCCGACGCGGCATCACCTTCCTTTCGACTGTAACCGAAGAGGGCGGGTCGGGCGGTAGGGGCGAGACGACTTAAGGCATCTCCGGGATCCAGACGAACCTGTCGCCCTGCGCCTTCACATGGGAGACCTGGACAAGGCACGTGGGCGGCGTGGACCGCATGTTCTCATCGGCCGTGCGCCGCAGCAGAGCGCTGCGCTGAACGGCTCGCGGGCTACGCACCGCTGCTTGCGGGACCGTCCGCATTCGGCGACTGACGAGCCAGTTGACGGCTCAGTCGGGTCTGACGCCGCTCTCAAGGTCCATGGTCCGCGCCGCTATGGCCGCCTGGGTTCGCGTGTGGACGTTGAGTTTGCGCATGACGGCGGTCATATGCGCTTTGACCGTGGACTCGGCGACGCCGAGGTCGAAGGCGATCTGCTTGTTCAGCCGGCCTGAACAGGCGAGCACGAAGACCCTCAACTGGGCCGGCGTGAGCTCGGCGGATCCGAGGGGATGATTGATGTCCTCTCGCGCGTTCTCTGTCGTCATGGCCGTCTCTGCGTGTTCGAGCCGTTTCTGATCGATAACCGATTGGTCTCGTGAGGCGCGCTGGCTGTCGTGGAGACGACGGTTGGCCCAAGCCGACCGTCGCCATTTGCCCAAGCCTTCGCGACAACGGTCGCTTGAGCCTCCAACGCCGCTTAGCGCTTGGCTTTCAACAAGCCATGCATGCCGAGCCAACGCGCGTAGGCGTCGAACCAGCCGGTGCTGGTGGTTTCCTTCGGGTACATGCCAAAGCCGTGGCCGCCCTGTTCATAGAGGTGGAACTCGACCGGCCGCTTGGCCGCCTTCCAGCTGTCGATCAGGCCAAAGCCGCTGTTGGCGAAGAACGGATCGTCGGCGGCCAGCGCGACGAACATTGGCGGCGCGTCGGCCGGGACCGTCACCGGCGCGAGCGGGCCGTAGATGAGGCCGATGAAGGCGGGCTTGGCGTCCTCTCCGGCCAGGGTCGTGGCCAGGGTGAGCATGGCGCCGGCCGAGAAACCGACCATGCCGACGCGGTCGGGATCGACGCGCCATTCCGCCGCGCGTTTGCGGACGAGCGCGAAGGCGGCGCGAGAGTCGGCGATCTGGGGCGCCAGGCCGGCCATGGCCGCCTGGGGGCTGGGCCGCGGCGGCCGGGCGGCGGTGGCCGAGAACATCTCGTTCATCGAGCGTTCGAACCCGGGCATGTCCGCCGGGGTCTGGTTCAGGCGATATTTGAGCACGAAGGCGGCGACGCCCTTGTCGGCGAGCGCACGCGCGACGTCATAGCCCTCGTTCTCCATCGAAAGGGTGCGGAATCCGCCGCCGGGGGCGACGATCACCGCCGCGCCCGTGGCCTTGGCCGGATCCGGAAGGAACGGGGTCAGGGTCGCGACCGTGACGTTGCGGGCGAAGAGGCTGCCGTACTGGCTATGCCAGGACTCCGGCGCCGTCGCGCCCGGCAAGGCGCCTGTATCCAGCGTGATGGCGTTCGGCTGCGCCGGGATCGGCACCGGCTGCATCTTGTCGTTTTGCGCGTAGGCCGGCGCCGCCAGGGCGCAGGCGACCGCCATGCCGACCGCGACCAATCCCGTCCAGGTCGGTCGGACCATGTTCGCAAGGCTGTTGTTTCTCATGATAATTCTCCCTTTGATTTTGGTCTGAGCGCCTAGGGCACGACGATCTCGAAAGGCGAGACGGGCAGGCCGGCTTGATCGAAAAGGTTCACCGCCGGCGCGTCGGCCCAGGCGTACCGGACGCGCGCCACAGGCTGGCCGTCACCGGCCAGAACGACCTTGTCGCCGGAGGCCTTCGCGGCGGCGAACCGGCAAGGACCGGTCTCCGCGCAAACTTCGAAGCCAATGGCGACGTTCGCGCTGTGGGTGACGAGACCGCCCGTCGCGCCCTTGAAGGTCAGGGTCACGCCGCCGTCCGGGGTCCGGGCCGCCGACAGGACGCCAGGACCCGACGGAGCGATGTCCTCATGGTAGGCCAGGGTCCGCATGACCCGCGCCGCTCGTCGGCCCACCTCCTGCTTTTCGCCGGGATGGATGTCGAGCGGATCGCCAAGGTCGGTGGTGACCACGAGCCCGGCGCGCCCGTCCGTTTCGGCGGTCCGACGTTGGATGTCGCGCAGTCGCGCCCAGCCGCTCTCGGTCGGACGGGAGGCCGTAGCGCCATAGGCTGACAGCTGGATGATCGCGAAGGGCAGGTTCGGCGCGGCGAACTGCCGGCGCCAGTCCGCCATCATCGCGTGGAGCCGTCGATCGTAGCCGGGGAGGTCGGTGTCGGACTCGCCCTGGTACCAGGCCACGCCGCTTAGCGCGACGGGGCCAAGCGGCGCGATCATGGCGTTGTAAAGCGTGCCGGCGCCGTTGATGTCGTCCCAAGGCGATCGCGGCGCGTTCGACTTGGGGCGGCCGGCGAGGGCGTAGCGCCAATCCGCGTCCAGGGGAATCTCGGTCCCGTCGTCGAAACGTAACCGCATCTGGCTCGCCGGCCCCGTCATGCCGCCTTCGGCATAGACATTGTCGACATTGATCGTGATGGCGTTGCGGCCCTCGACGAGGACGCCGGGGGCGAGGCGATAGCGGCGAGGCGCGCTGGCGATGCTGCCGCCGCCTACCGGAACGCCGTTCATCCAGGTGCGGTCGGCGTCGTCGATGGCGCCCAGCGACAGGACGGCGCCCTGCCACGCTTGCGCGGCGGTCAGCACGACCTCCTTCTTGAACCAGACCATGCCGACATAGCTGGCCAGGGCCGGATCGCCCCAGCGGTTGAAGTAGCCGATGGCGGGCGCCGGACGCCAATCGAGGTTTCCGTCCGTCCGCCAGGGCTCGCGGCCCGGCGCATCGCCAGATTGGTCGCGCCACCATTTTCCCCACGTCTCCGCGGCCTTGACCTCGGCGGCGGCGGTGTCGCGGGTGTAGAGATCAAGCGTCGCGGCGTCGTCGCCCAGGCCGGCGGCGCGCAGACCGTCGGGCGCCATCCAAGGCGCGATCCGCGACCCGCCCCAACTGGCGTGGATCAGGCCGATCGGCGCCTTGGCGGTCTTGCGCAGGTCCTGACCCATGTAGAAGCAGACGGCCGAGAACTGGGCGATCGCCCCGGGCGTCGCCGAGGTCCAGGCCGGCGCCTGTTCGAAGCGATCCTGCGGGGCGGTGGCGGCGCGCTTGGGGACGGTCAGAAGACGAAGGCCCGCGTCGGCCGCGCCGGCGATCTGGAAGCTGTTCTGCGCCTGGGCGGTCGAAAGCTCCATGTTGCTCTGACCCGAGCACAGGAAGACGTCGCCGATCATCAGGTCGTCGATGACCTGTTGGCCGCTAGGCGCGGCGACCAGCATCTGGTGGGGGCCGCCGGCGGACAGGGGCGACAGGGTGAGGCGAAAGCGCCCGTCGCGGTCGGCCTGGCCGCGCGCGGTCCGTCCGGCCAGATTGACGAGCACCGTCTCGCCGGGCCGCGCGGTTCCGGCGACGACGAGCGGCCGATCCCTCTGCAACACCGCATGATCGCCCAGGACGCCCTCAAGCCTGGGCGCGGCCGACGCCGCCTGGGTTAGGGCGAGCGCCAGGAGAGCGCCACGGGCGAGCGTCGAAACTTTCATGGGCGACGTCTTCTTTCTCGGGCGTTTCGACACGATCCGGTCTCGTTTGCGCGGGTTGCTACTTGGCCAGGCCGACATCGGCGCCGACCGCGAAGGCGGCCGACTGGCCGGGCACGCCGCTGTCGGGCTGGCCGGAGCCCACGCTGACCCTGTAGCGCCCCGCCGCGACCCGGCGCTGGCCGTCCAGGTCCACCGAGCTGAGGTCCCGCGGCGACAGGGCGAACGTGACCGTTCGCGCCTCGCCCGGCTTGAGGGTGATCCGCTGGAAGCCGCGCAGGGCGACGCGGGGGGCGCCGGGCGTGTCGGGAAAGTCGAGATAGAGCTGGGCCACTTCGTCGCCGGACCTGGCGCCGACGTTTCGCACGCTGGTCGTCACCCGAAGGCCCTTGCCCGCGCCGCCGCTCGCCGGCTCGATCTTCAGGGGCTCGTACGCGAACCGCGTGTAGCTGAGGCCGTAGCCGAACGGATAGACCGCCGAGCCCTCGAAATAGCGGTAGGTCCGGCCGGCCATGGCGTAGTCGCCGAACGGCGGCAGGTCATCGACCGAGCGATAGAAGGTCAGCGGCAGGCGACCGGCCGGGTTGGTCTTGCCCGACAGCACATTGGCGATGGCCAACCCGCCGGACTGGCCCGGATACCAGGCCTCCAGGATCGCCGAGGCGTTGTCCTTGGCCCAGGACAGGTTCAGCGGGCTGCCGTTCATCGTCACGACGATCAAGGGCTTGCCCAGCGCCTTGGCCTGCTCCAGCAGCGCCTGCTGGTCGGCGGGAAGGTCCAGGGTCGTCTTGTCGCCGCCCTTGAAGCCGGGGATTTCGACCGGGGATTCCTCGGCTTCGAGGTCGGAGGTCAGCCCCACGACCGCGATCAGAACGTCGGCCTGGGCCGCCGCCGCTTTCAGGTCAGCGGCGGGATCGGTCGAGATGCGCTTCCAGACCAGATCGACGCCCGACAAGGCGTGCGCTTCCGAGACGATCTCGACGGGGAACTTTCGGCCCTTTTCCAGCTTGATCGTCTTCAGGGTCGGCAGGCTGCCCCAGCCGGCCTTGCGAAGGTCGGCGAACGGCTTGCCGTCCAGCTTGAGCTCGCCATTGAAGCCCGTCAGGCCCAGCCGATAGGTCCCGGTCTCGGGTGGGACCAGGAAGCCGGTCCAGACCACGCGATGGTGATCGGAGACCGCCTCTAGGTCCAGGCTGCGGGCCGCGACGTCGGATTCGAGGCGCGTCACGACGGGCTTGTCGGCGAAACGCATCTTGGCGACGACCTCGCCGAAGGTCCCGGGGGCGAAGCGCTTCGGCGCCGGCTCGAGCGGATTGTAGTAGCGGGCGAGAAGGCCCGGCTTGCCGTCTGGCGAGCGCAAGGCGCTGGTCGGCACCCGATCGCCGTCCGTGAACGAGGCGCCGAACGGCGCGTGGACGACCTTGGCCGAAGGCAGGGCGCGGCGCAGGCCGTCGAGCACCGAAACCGGGGGCGCCGACAAGGCCGAGGAGTAGTTGCCGCGCAGGACGCGCGTGGCGTCGCCCAACGGTCCGATCACGGCGATCCGAGCATCCGCCTTGAGCGGCAGCAGGCCGTCGTTCTTCAGCAGGACGAGGCTCTTTTCCCCGGCGGCCAGCGCCAGGGCCTCATGCCCCGGCGTCATCACGCTGGCCGGCGCCGAGGCGGCGTCGGTTGCGCGGACGCCGGGAAGGTCGCCCGCGCGCAGGCGGGCCGAGAACAGGCGCACCAACGACCTGTCGACGTCCTCGGTGCTGATCAGGCCGCGCCGCAGGGCCTCGCGGTAGCGCTCGGCCAGTCCGTCGGTGTCGGTGAGGGTCGCGCCGTTGCATTCGTTGTCGACGCCGGCCCGCATGGCCGCGGCGACGGCTGTGGCCGCGTCCGGGGCGTATTTGTGATTGTCGCTGATGTCCTTGACTGCGTCGCAGTCGGAAACGACGTAGCCGTTGAACCCCCAGGCCTGGCGCAGGTGGTCCTTCAGCAGCAGGTCGCTGGCGCAGGCCGGCTGGCCGTCGATGCGGTTGTAGGCGCACATCACCGATCCCGCGCGGCCCTCGATGATCGCGGCGCGGAACGCCGGCAGGTAGGTGTCCTCCAGGTCGTGGCGCGAGACGAAGACATTGGCGCTGTGGCGGGTGGACTCCGGGCCGCTATGCACCGCGAAGTGCTTGGGCGTGGCCACGACCTGCGGCAGGTCCGGATCGGGCCCCTGGACGCCTTGGACGAAGGCGACGCCCATGCGCGCCGTCAGGAAGGGATCCTCGCCATAGGTCTCCTGGCCTCGGCCCCAGCGGGGATCCCGGAAGATGTTGATATTGGGGGACCAAGTGTCCAGGCCCGTGCCGATCCGCCCCATCCGGCCGGTGACCCGCGCCAGCGTGTGCAGTCCGCGCACCTCCGACCCGATCGCGCCGGCGACGTCGTGGACCAAGGCGGGATCGAAGGTCGCGGCCAGGCCGATCGGTTCGGGGAAGTTCGTGGTCGGAAGGGCGCCGAGCGCGCCGTGCAGTGACTCCGTCCACCAGTTGTAGGCGGGAATCCCGAGCCGCGGAATGGCCGGGGCGGTGTTGAGCAGTTGCTCGACCTTCTCGTCCGGCGTCATCTGGCTGACCAGTTGGGCGGCCAGGCGGTCGGCCTTGGCGCGATCGCCGGAGACCGCCGGCGCGCTGGTCTCGGCCGGCGCCGCCTGCGCCAACGGCGCGCAGAGCCAAAGCGCCCCGTAGACGGTCGCGATCAGGCCGTGCCGGCGCCACTTCGAGCTAGACATCATTCGCCACCTTGCGGATTGGTCGTGGAGGGTTTCGTGTCCGGCGCCGGGCCCGCCCGCGCGATCACTTTGCGCGCGCCTTCCGGCCAGTCCTGGCCATCGATCGTGATGTTGTCGACGAGGCGGTTGTTGGCGTAGTCGGACCAGCTTCCGTTCGCCTTGCCGGCATTGTGCCAGTTGCCGCGCGCGACGTTGTCGGCGGCCGTCCGCCGAGGATGGGCGCCGCCGAGCGCGTTCAGATTGAGCCAGAGACCCAGGCCGTCGAAGACGTTGTCGCGCACGGTCACGTAGCGCGAGCCCTCGTCGAGGTAGACGCCGATGCCGCGGAGGACGTCATAGACGTGGTTCTCGGCGATCAGGGCGCATACGAGCGCGAATCCGCGTTGAATCCGCGTCGGGGCGCTCGCCGCTACGGCGCCAGGCCGGGCGGCGGGCTCGGGCGCGCCGGCCGGCGTCATACCGGCTGCAGGCCGTGCTCGACGATCTTGCGGATCAGGTCGCGGTGACGCGGCAGGCTGGCGCACAGGCGCTCGGTCTGGACGGCGTTCTCGCGCATCGCCCGTTCGGCCATCGCACGTTCGTCGGCCAGGGCCTCGGGTTCGACCTCCGTCCGAAAGCCCATGCCGTAGAGGACGTATTGATAGCTGGCGGTCGGGAAGACCTCCTCGACGCGGTCGAACTCGTCGTGCAGCCACGGCGGTTGATGGCGCCAGAGCCTCAGCAGATCGGCCAGACGCTCGGGCACGGTGGAGGGATCGCGGTTGTCGCGCCAGAAGGCGGTGTCGGACCGTTTGCTGAGCACATAGTGCAGCTTCAGGAAGTCGATGATCCGGCCCCAGCGGTAGTGGGTCGTGGCGTTGAAGCGCGCCGCGACGACGTCCATCACCTCGCGACAGGCTGGCATCTGCTGGGCGATGATCTTGGCCGACAGTTCGATCAGGACGATGGCCGACGCTTCGAGCGGCTCCAGGAACCCGGCGGCCAGGCCCACGGCCACGCAGTTGCGCTTCCAGAAGGTCTCGCGGTGGCCCGAGCGGATCGGGATCTTGCGGGCCGGCAGGTCGCGCCCCGCCGGTCCGATATAGGCCCGCAGCTCGCGTTCGGCGTCCTCGTCGGAGATATGGCGGCTGGAATAGACGTGCCCGGTCCCACGGCGCGTGGGCAGGCCGATGTCCCAGATCCAGCCGGCCGACTGGGCCGTGGAAATGGTGTGGCTGGCGATCGCGCTGTTCTCGTTCTCGTAGGGGACCTGGATCGCCAGGGCCGTATCGCAGAACAGGACGTCGCCGCAGTCCTTGAACGGCACGCCGAGGGCCTCGCCCAGCAGGAGGGACCGGAAGCCGGTGCAGTCCACGAAGAGATCCCCCTCGATCTCGCCGGCTTGCTCGGTGACGACGCCGCGGATGTCGCCGTCCTCGGTCATGGCGACGCCGCGGACGTCCGCCAGGACATGGCGCACGCCGAGCTTGTCGCAGCAGTGACGCTGCAGGAACGGCGCGAATTTCCCCGCGTCGAGATGGTAGGCGTAGTTGGCCACGCCCTGGTAGGGGCCGGCGGTGATGGTCTTGGGCGCCAGGCCGTCGTCGCAGATCCGGCCCTGCGGGGTGACCGCGTCGCAGAAGCTCTGGGCGCCGTCGCCGGCGAGCCAGTGGGCCGCGAGGTTCACCTGCGAAAAGCCCTGAGGCAGCATCAGCGGGTGGTAGTAGGCGTCGTCGGGCGCGCCCGTGGTCCAGCGCGCGAACTTGGCGCCCTGCTTGAACGCCGCGTCGCATTCGCGAAAGAAGTCGGTTTCCGAAACACCGATGGTGGCCAGCGTGGTGCGCAGGGTCGGCCAGGTGCCTTCGCCGACGCCGATGATCGGCGTGTTCGGCGACTCCACGAGGGTGACCGTAAAGCCCGTCGCGGCGCGCGCGCGGTGCTTGGCGGCGATAATGCCGGCGGTGAGCCATCCAGCGGTCCCGCCGCCGACGATCACGATGTTTTTGACGGGACGGACCATGGCCTCAAAGCAAAAAGATCGACTGGGAAGGTCAAGCGATCGACCTTCCCAGTCGAGGGGGGAGAGACTCTAGAAGCGGAAACGCGCCCCGGCGGTGTAGCGTCGACCATAGGCGAACACGTCAAGCAGTTGGTTGTCGAACCGTCCGTGCGTGCTCTGCGTCTCGTTGGTGAGATTCAGGGCCTCGAAGAACAGGTTGATCTGCTTGGTGAGGGCGTAGCTGGTGCTGAAGTCGATCTGCAGGTTCGGATTTTCGAACGTCGGTTCCGAGCCGAAGGCGCCGGTGTTTTGGTTCTGCCCGAAGCCGCGCAGGTACTCCTTGCGGTAGTTGACCGCCACCCGCGCTTCGAGGCCGTTCTTGTCATAGAAGGCCACTAGGTTCGCGGAGTCGGCTAGGCCGGTGATCGCGAACCCGCTCTGGGAGATGTCGGTGCGATCGTAGGGCTTGTTCGTGTCGACCAGCGTGGCGTTGGCGTTGAAGCCGAAGCCGCTCTCGCCGAACACATGCTGCCAGGCGATTTCCACCCCGCGCACCGTCGCTTCAGGTCCGTTCACCTGTTGGGTGACGCTGAAGATCGCCGGCTGGCCGGTGGTGGGGTCGATCACGCCGTTGATCGTCTGCCGCTCGGTGCCGCCGACGATGAAGTTGCTGACGTCCTTGAGGAAGAAATTGACCGACGCATAGGAGTTGGGCCGGTAGTACCACTCGACCGCCGCATCGAAGTTGTCGGCCAGGTAAGGCTTCAGCGATGGGCTGCCGCCGCTGGCCGTGAGGGCGCCGACCCGCTGGCCGGTGCCGACGCTGGCCACCGGCGTGAGCAGGTTCAGGCTCGGACGGGTCAAGGTTCGGGACGCGTCGAGGCGAATGTGGATGCTGTCGGTCAGCTCCAGTTTCATGTCGACGCTCGGGAGCAGGTACGAATAGTTGCTCTTGGTCGACACGGCCTGAGGCGCGCTCAGGGTCACGGTCAGCAGGGTCGGGTCGCCGGCGCTGCCGGTGATGGCGGTCGGCACCTGACCGAAGCCGGCGGACGTGACGTGGGTGTTCTCCTCACGCACCCCGGCGTTGAAGTGGAACGGCATGCCGGCCACGTCGACGTCGAAGTTGGCTTTCACGAAGAGAGCCCAGGTCTTCTCGGTGATGTCGCGGATGCTGCCGTTGTCGAGCGCCAGGTTGAACGCCCCGGTGAACGTGGTTCCGACATTGCCGCCGCTGTAATTGAACCCGGGAATATTCTGGGCTTGCGGGTTGCCGAGGCTGGTCAGGAACGCCTGATAGGCGTGGGCGTCGTACTTGAGCAACGTCGGCGGCAGGGCGCCTGAGAAGCCGGGGATGAACCCGTTGGTGCTGACTTGCTGGGTGAAGAGGTTGGCCGGCACCGGCACGCCGCCGTTGGGGCCCGACGCCGGACCATAGCCCGGATAGGCCTGCCAGTAGTTGTTGACGAAGGTGTTGCTCTGCTCGAACTGGTAGTGGTCTTCCAGATAGGTGCCGCCGGCCTTGATGCGGAAGCCCTCCTGTTCCCAGGACCCGGCCACGCGCACCTGCTTGACGGTGTCGGTGTTCTGCTGGGCCTGGCGCACGGTGACGTGCGAGCCCATGACCGAGGCGTCGGCCCAGCGCGCGGCGTCCCCGTTGGGGCCATAGCCGTGCAGCACGGGCAGGGTGTTCTTGCTGTCGCCGTCGATGCGGATCCCCAGCGCCGGGCCGATGGCGAAGCCGTAGCCCACGTCGGCGTTGTCGCTGCTGATCTCGCCGTCCGGGTTCAGCCAGCTCTTGGCGTAGCTGGCGTCGGCCTCGAAGCTCAGGTTCTGCGACAGGTCCCATTGCAGGTTCAGGCCGGTCTGGTTGGTCTCGAGGACCGAGCGGTCCGTGCCGGCCACGAAGTCGGTCTGCGATCCGGCCTGGGTGAAGTCGACCGTCGTGCCGTTCTGGTCCAGCTTGACGTTCCGGAGGCCGTCCTGGTTGAACCAGATGCCGTAACCGAAGTTGTCGGCCCGGATCTTCTGGCGCGAATAGTTGTCGTCCAGCGTGACCGTGACGCCCTCGGCCGGAGCCCATTGCAAGGCGATGCGGCCGTCAAGCCGCTCGTCCTTGGTATAGATCTGGCTCGCGCCGGCCTGCTGCTCGAACCAGCCGACGATGGTCTTGTTGGCCAGTTCCGCCGAGGTGCAGGTCGGGGTCAGTTGGCAGGGCGCATAGCGCCCGCCCGGCCAGCCGCTGACATAGACGCGGTTGGTCTGGGTGTCGTGGCGCGTGTACATCACGTCGGCCAGCACACCGAACTTGTTGTCGGCGAAGGTGTCGCTGAACAGCGCGCCGACGGTGGGAACCACCTTGCCGGCGTCGTCCTGCAAGGAGCCGGAAGCGGTGACCGCCATGCGGCGGCCAGGGCGGTCGAACGGCTTGGGGAAGGCGACGTTGACGGTCGCGCCGATCGAGCTGCTCGACAGCGACACGTCGGGCGTCTTGAGCACGGACAGGCCGCCCACGAAGTCGGCGCCCACGGTGCTGAAGTCGACCGAGCGACCGCCGGTGGCCGTGGAGATCCGGCGACCGTCATAGAGGGTTTCGTTGAAGTCGCCGCCAAAGCCGCGGACCGTGATGCCTTGGGGTTCGCCACGAGCGCCCGCGCGCTGGATGGACACGCCGGGCAGGCGCTGCAGCGACGCGGCGACGTTGGAGTCCGGGAACTTGCCGATGTCTTCGGCCGAGATGGCGTCGACCACGCCCGCCGAGTTTCGCTTGATGTCGAGGTTGCGTTGCAGCGAACCGCGCAAACCTGTGACGATGACCTCGTCGACGGTGGTGGTGGTCTCGTTTTTCGATTGCGGGGCCGAATCTTGCTCGGCCGCCGGAGCGGCGATGGCGGCCGCCGTGATGATGGTTTCCTCGTTCGCCCGCTCGGCGGCGCTGGCCGCGCCGCAAAGCGCCAGGACCATGACACTGGACGCGCCGACCAAGGCGGCCTTCGAGGCGCGTGACCGCGCTCCCGAATTACTCTGATTAGTAAGCTGGGCTTTTCTCATGTTTCCCCTCCTGTTTCCTCTGGGATGAACGCGTGCGCTATCGCTCGGCCTGGCGCATGCACCGGGCCGTTACGTCTCAATTTTCGGAATAAAAGGGGTCTAGCTGTCGTCCTTACGGCACGATTGCATCACAACCTCCCTGCACGTTATTTTTTTGTTGCTTTGAAGGTAGCGCTAACAGGTACCGGTATCAAGGCCTATTTGTCGGTGTAATGGCCTTGAGCTCGGCGCCGATGGACGGACCCGTCGATCGCGGTTATCGATCTCTGGCATTAAAGCTCGCGGGCTCGATCTCGCGGCGGTCAGTGAGGAAACGACCCATGGACCTGGAACTGCTGAACGCCGAGCGTCACCTTGATTTGCATCAGGCCGACCTTCCCGCGGACGGCGCGCATTTCGTTCAGATCGTGGCGTCCGAGTTCGTCACGGCCGCCGCGACATGTCCGATTTTCCTGACAAAGAACCCGGAAACCGGGCAGTTCTACGTGGGCGCGATGTTCGGTTTCGAGCCGGGCGAGAACCTTCTCAGGCGCGATGCGCCGGGCCGCCGGGCGTTCGTGCCGCTGGATCTCGAACGGCAGGGCTACTTCCTCGCGCCCGGCGGCGTCGCCATCGATCCCGCCCACCCGCGGTTCTCCACCGGGCGAGGAGCGGCTCTGTTCGAGCAGGGCGGACTGCCCAGCCAGGCGCTGCGGCGCATCCAGCATGTGCTCGGACAATTGAACGCCGGCGTGCCGGCGACCGACGCCTTCATCCAGTCGCTCGTCGCCTTGCGGCTGGTCGAACCGATCGATGTCGACCTGTCGTTCGACGATGGCCGGTCCTTAAGTCTCGCCGGTCTTTACACCGTCAGTCTCGACGCGCTCGGCGAACTCGACGCCGCCGCCGTGCTCGACCTGTTTCGGCGCGGCTATCTGCAGCTCATCTACGCCATGGCGGGGTCGCTCAAGCAGGTGTCGGTGCTGGCCGATCTGAGAAACGAGCGACTGGCGGCATGAACTGGGACCGACCCGAGCGGGCGAGGGTCGTCGAGATCGACGCCGCGGACGGGTGGGACGTCGCCGAATTCAAGCGGGACATGGCCGAAGCCCGCGGGCCCGTCGTGCTGCGAGGCTTGTGCCGCGATTGGCCCTCGACCCGGGCGGCCGCCCGGTCCTGGCCGGACCTGGCGTCGTATCTCAAGGGCTTCGACGCCGGCCTGGCGGGGCAGGCCTTCATCGGCGCGCCGGCCATCGCCGGGCGCTATCACTATGGCGAAGGGCCGGGCGGGTTCAATTTCGACCGCGAATCCCTGACCCTGGGCCAGACTCTGGAACGGATCGACCAGGCCGCCGCCGATCCCGGGCGCGCCAGCGTCTACATGGGCTCCCTGCCGACCGACGACTTTCTGCCGGGGTTCGATAGAGACCACCAGGTCGCCTTTCTACCGCCCGCCGCGCGGCCCCGCGTCTGGCTCGGCAACGCCAGCCGCGTGGCCTGCCACTACGACACCTACGACAACCTGGCCTGCGTCGTCGCCGGACGGCGTCGCTTCACGCTCTATCCTCCGGACGCGATCGCAGACCTCTATGTCGGACCGATCGACCACACGATGGCGGGGCAACCGGTGGGCCTCGCGGCCGGCGCCGAGCCGGGCGATCCGCGCTTTCCCCGTTTCGAAGCGGCGCGCGATCGGGCCGCCGTGGTCGAGCTCGGCCCCGGCGATGCGCTCTACCTGCCCAAGCTGTGGTGGCATCAGGTCGAGGCGCTCGATCCCCGCAACCTGCTGGTCAATTACTGGTGGGATGGGTTCGCGGCGGGGCCCGACGCGCCGTTCGCCACCTTGATGCTGGCGATGATCGCCATCGCCGAGCGGCCGGCGGCGGAACGTCAGGCCTGGCGCGCGTTCTTCGACCACTACGTGTTTCGCCCGAACGGCCACCCGCTGGACCATCTGACGCCTTCGCGCCACGGGATCCTTGGGCCCTTGGCGGAGGGGAACTATGGGAAGATCCGCGCCAGCGTCATGCGGATGCTGCGAGGCGGCTGAGGGTGCCGGCCGATAAAGGTCGGCGCCCCGCGGCTCTATCGTGAACCGGCCGAAATCGGGAACTCGAACACGGTCGCCGAGATGGGCGGAACCGTCAGGCGCGAGCCGCGAGCAACCGGGCCGGCCGTGACCGTCACGCCCGCCGGCGATCCGACCTTGTTCGCCGCGTTCAGCGACGCGCCGGTGAGAACCCAGCGACGTCCCGCGCCGCGCACGGCCAGGGACTTCAGGTCCAGGTTCAATGGCTGCGGGGTGGCCGTGGCGTTGACGACGCCGATCCGCAGGGTCTTGCCGTCGGGGCTGAGGCCCGCGATCACATCGAGCGGATAGGTGGGGCTGCCGGCGCGCACCTTGGGGTGATTATAACCGACTGGATAGCGCGGCTCGGGCTGCTCGGAATCTCCCAGGACAGCCACCGGGGTCACGCCGGCGCCGAAGTGTTCGCCGTAGAACTTGAAGACCGCGCCGGTCGAGTTGAGGGTCGCGTCGGTCGGGCTGATGTCCATGGTCGAGGCGCCCGTGGTGAAGGCGGACATGGTCAGGAAGTCGGTGTGGCGCAGCATCTCCTGAAGGGTCAGGGCGTAGGCCAGGGCTGACTTGAGATTGACCTCGCCGAAATAGGCGTACTCGTCGATCGAAAGGAAGATGTTCTTGTCCTTCATCGCCGGGAAGCGCGTCTGGTAGATCTTCCACTGCTCGGCCTTCATTCGGACCTGGTTGGAGGGCGCGCGGGCGTATTCCATCAGCTCGGCGTCCGCCGGCGCGTCCGGCCGTTTTTCGGGCTGGTCGTACCAGTGCTCGGAAATGCCGTCGAAATTGCCCCAGGCCTTGGCCAGAAGCCCGCCCGTCCAGTCCCACTCGGAGCCGAACTTGGGCATGACGCTCTCCAGGGACGCGTTTTCCTTGGTGCCTTTGGGATGTCCCTGGTCAGGCATGGCGCCCGAGCCGATCAGGGTGATCGTCGGATCGACCGCGCGCATCGCCTTGGCGAAGGCGTTGTGCTTGATCATGAAATAGTCGAGCGAGGTCTTGCCGATCTGCCACCAGCCGTAGGGCTCGTTGCCGATGTTCCAGAACTTGACGCCGTAGGGCTCGGGGTGACCGTTGGCCGCGCGGCGCGCGCCCCAGGTGCTGGTCGCCGGACCGTTGAGGTATTCGACCTCTTCGGCCGCCGAATTGGCGTCGCCCAGGCCGGCGTCGACGGTCACATAGGGCTCGACGCCGAGGATCCGGGTCAGGTCCATCCACTCGTCCATGCCGATGTCGTTGGGCTGCATGGCGCTCCAGGCGTGGTCGAACATCGGCGCGCGCTCATCGCGCGGCCCCAGTGCGCCGTGCCAGTCCCAGTTCGACAGGAAGTTACCGCCCGGAAGGCGCCACATGCCCGAATTCAGCGAACGGGCGATGGTCGTGGTGTCGGCGCGCCAACCCCGGATGTTGTCGGACGGCATCAGGGACGCCGCGCCGATGCGGAACGATCCTGAGCCCAGCCCTGTGATCTCCAGGCGCGCATCCGCGGCGTCGGCGGCGGGGGTGAAGCTGAAGGCCGCGCGTTTCCAGCCGCCGTCGGGGGCGGGGAGGGCGACGGTCTGGCGATCGCCGGGGGCGGGCCCCCAGATCAACGCGACCTCCACCTGGGCGCCGGCGTCGCCCGACAACAGCACATAACCATCGTAGCGCTTGCCCTTGGCCAGCCCGATGCCCGCCTGCGAGAGCCCCTTACGCACCGTTCCATCGAGCACGACGCGGGGGCTCTGGGTCCCGACGTATGGGTCCTTGGCGTCCATGATGACGGCGTCGTCGGCGCCGATGGGCCGCCATTTGCGATAAGACACGCCGGGCCGGCCTTCGGCGTTCAGCGGCGGCGGGATGTCGAGGGCCGGTGGCACGACCGGATAGTAGAACTTGCGGTCATCGAGCATCTCGGCCCAGAGCGTGCGCGCCACCAGGCCGCCGATAGGCTCGATGAACATGCCGTATTCGTACTTGGTGACCGGCGCGGCGCGGCGCGCGCCGTCGATCGTCACCTTGACCGGCTCGGCCGCCAAGGCCGAACTGGCCATCGACCAGCCAAGACAGGTGGCCAGCATCCATCCGTATCGCATCGTTTGCTCCCTAATTACTCAGTCATTTGACACGCGCTCCTCTATGGGATGCTGCGCCGTCGCTATCTCGGGCTCGCGGAGGTTTCGCCGCTTATCGTTGAGACCTAAGTCGGGTTTGCATTTTTCCGGCGGGCGCCGGCTTGCTTAGGGACGCTTCAACGCGAAGGGCGACTCTTGACACCAGATTATTTAGCCGGACAAATGGTAGCGCTAACAAGCCGCGTGACGCAATATCAAGAATTCGCGGCGGGGAGGTTCGAATGATCGCTCGCGACAGCCGCGGCCAAAGCGCCCGCGGTCTTGGATTCTACGGGCGCCTCGCGGCGATCATGGCGCTGGGGCTGGCCGCGCCAATGGCCGCCGGCGCCCAGGTCACGACCAAGGCCCCACCGGTCGTGGCGGGCGCCAAGCCCGCGACGATCGAAAGGATCAAGGTCCATTCCGTGGCGATCGAGGGCAATCTGGAAGGCGAGAGCGCCGACCGCGACGTGCTTGTCGTCCTTCCGCCCGGCTACAGGAGCCATCCCGACCGACGCTATCCGGTCGTCTACGCCTTGCACGGCTATTCGATCGGCGCCGAGCAGTGGGTCGGCGAGATCCATGTGCCCCAGACGATCGAGGGCGCGTTCGCCAAGGGCGCCGCCGAGATGATCGTCGTGCTCCCCGACAGCAAGACCATTCACAACGGTTCGATGTATTCCAGCTCGCAGACGACGGGCGATTTCGAGGCCTTCATCGCCAAGGACCTCGTCCGTTACGTCGACGCCCACTATCGCACCTTGCCCAAGCGGGAGAGCCGGGGCCTGGTCGGGCATTCGATGGGCGGCTATGGCGCCAGCCGCATCGGCATGCGTCACGCCGACGTCTTCGGCGCGCTCTACATGATGAGCCCCTGCTGTCTGTCGCCGCGCGATCCTGGTCAATTCAATGCCGAATCTGCGTCGGCCTTCGCCCAGGTCAAGACGGTGGAAGACGCGCAGAAACTGCCCTGGGGCCTGCGCGCCCAGCTGGCCACGGCGGCGGCCTGGTCGCCCAATCCCAAGAAGCCGCCGCTCTACCTGGACCTCCCGGTCGAGAACGGTCAGGTCCAGCCTGGCGTGCTGGCCAAATGGGCGGCCAATGCGCCGCTGGCCTTCGTCGACCAGTACATCGGCGCGCTGCGGCGATACAAAGCCATCGCCATCGACGTCGGCGACCGGGACGGGCTGAAGGGCGACGCCGCCAAGCTGCACGAGGCTTTGGATCGATATGACGTCGCCAACAGCTTCGAGATCTATCCGGGCGATCACACCAGCGACGTCCCGAGCCGTTTCCAGGAGAACGTCCTGCCGTTCTTCAGCAAGAACCTGGCGTTCCAAGCACAGTAGGAGGCGGCGCCCCGAGCGGGGCTCCCGAAGGCATGCCATGATCTTTTCCCGCACCGCCGCAGGACCTGGGCGTCGATTTTTCGGGGGTCAAGTTGCTTGAACTGGCCGCGCGCACGTCCGGCCGATCACCTTATCCGGATTTAGTGGCCTGGCGGGATGCGGTGCTTCACCGGTAGCCGCGACCCGTGCTTGCCTGACCCGACACGACACTTTTCCGGCGCAGAAGATCGCGCCTCGATGGGACTCTCGATGGCTTCCTCCGCCGCCTCTCAACCAAAGCTTCGTTCGCGCGCCTGGTTCGACAATCCGGACAACGCGGACATGACGGCGCTGTATCTGGAGCGCTACCTGAACTTCGGCCTGTCGCTGGATGAGCTGCAGTCGGGCAAGCCGATCATCGGCATCGCCCAGACG
>NZ_JBFUAW010000058.1:0-19801 GCF_056406095.1 Caulobacter sp. P1_D6
GCCCAAGGCCACGACRCCGCCGGCGCCGCCGGCCGCGCCGCCGCCGCCGCCCACGCTCTGGGCCAGGACGCCGTAGGCGACGGCGCCGTGGGTCAGGATTCCACCGTGGTTGGCGGCGCCGACCGAACCGCCGCCGCCCGCCGCGTTGGAGCCGCCCGCGAAGGCGCCGATGCCGCCGGCCGAGCCGCCCGAACCGGACAGACCGCCGACGCTCTGGGCCAGGATGCCGTTCGACCCCGTGCCGTAGGTCTCCAGCAGGTCGTTGTTGGTCACGTTCACCGAACCGCCGGGGCCGCTGCCGCTGCCGGTCCCGCCCGCGCCGACCAGCCCGTCGCCGTCGCCGCCGTCGCCGCCCGCGCCGCCCGAGCTCTGCACGAACAGGGCCGAGGACTGGGCGCCATAGGTGAGGACCGAGGCGTTGTTGATCAGGTTGGCCGAGCCGCCAGCGCCCCCGTGATCGCCCGAACCGCCCTCGCCGACGGCGCCCAGACCCCAGCCGCCGTCGCCGCCCGCGCCGGCGTTGGTCTGCACCCGGATCCCGACCGCGTTGTCGCCGGTGGTCGAGACATTGCCGCCGACCGTCAGGTTGACCGTGCCGCCGTTGCCGCCCTCCTGGCCGTCTCCGCCGTAGCCCACGAAGATCAGCGCGATCGGAAGCAGAAAGCCGACGCCGCCATCGCCGCCGTTACTGCCGTTGGCGCTGACGTTCACGGCCGGCGCGTTGACGTTGCTGTAGCTGCCGTTGATCGAACCGTTGATCGTGCCGCCGGGATTTCCGGAATCGCCGTCCTCGCCCACCGCGGGCTGGTCGTTGCCGCTGTCGGCGTGGGCGCCGTCGACGTGCTGGACGTATTGCTGGGCGGCCGCCGGCATGGCGGCCAGCACGCTGGCGCCGACCGCGCCGGCCGCCAGGACCCGACCCAGGCCCTTGAGCAACTTGCGCGCGGCGGTCTCGAGCCGCACGGCCTGGGCCCGGCTCTTCACGTCGACAATCGGGATGATGTTCAGTTCGGCCGGCGGCGGCGCATAGGCCGCCAGCAGGGCCAGGGCCGCCAGGGCGTCGTGCAGGCGCAGCAGCAGCTTGGGCGGCAGCGCGCCCGGCGTTCCGAAGGAAGAGGCCAGCAGGTGGCCGACGGCGTCCTGGGTGGCCAGCAGTTCCGGGGCCGAGGCGCCGAAGCGCTCGCTCAGGGCGGCGGCGACCCGCGGATCGCGGGCTTCGCGCTCCCAGCGTCCGGCCAGTTGCTCCAGACCGTCGGCGAAACGCGCCAGGCGATCCACGCGCGTGGGGTCCACAACGGCGGCCTTCGCCGCGCCAGTCGACTGCTTGCCCATGACTTCCCCCGATATCGGCGCGGTCACATCCGACTGCGGTCCGCGCGCGCGTAGCTTAACCGTTCTTAACGGATATCGGAGCGCTTTCCCGCAGTGGACGAACATTGTTCGCGCCAAAACGGGACAAACCCCGACCGTCACGGCCAGCTTTGCAATTTCCGGGTGAGAGGGGTCGGGAGGCTGGAGCGGGCGATGGGAATCGAACCCACGACATTCTGCTTGGGAAGCAGACGCTCTACCTCTGAGCTACGCCCGCGCTGTTCAGCGCCGCTCCGTGTAGCGAGTTCGCGCAGCGGCCTCAAGGCCCCCGACGAAATCCATCCGGAGCGACGGCCGAACGGTCAGGCCGGCTCGAGCGCGGCCGCCGCGGCGACGGCCGTTGGCTCCACCCCGCCGTGGCGCTGCCTGTTGAAGACGACGATCTCGGCAGGACCGCATTTTCTCAGGACGAACAGGTTGTAGGTGGCGAAGTCGCGCGCCCCGAAGGCCATGCGCAGAAGGCCGCTGACCAGCGACAGCAGATAGAGCGGCGTGAAGAACCCGAAGTAGAAGTGGAAGTATCCTGGATGCCAGTGCTCCACCACGAACCCGGCCTCCTCCGCCATCTTGCGGAACTCGGAATACTGGGTGCGATCGTAGTGGGCCTTGAAGCCGATGTGGTCCACGGCGTCAGGCCGAAGCGCCTTCAGAAGGCGTTGCTTGAGATCTTCCGGGATCAGTCGATTGAGGATGGCGAAGGAGGCATAGCGGCTGGGAAACTGGCCGATCCAGCGGCCGCCGGGACGCAGGGCCTTGTGGCAGTTGCGCAGGAAGGCGGCGTTGTCGGGAAAATGCTCGACGCCGGAATACGAGGTTATCAGGTCCACCGTGCCGTTATCGACGTTCAGCGACTTGCAGACGTCGCCGACGACCCTCTCGTCCAGCGCGGGGTTCAGGGCCATCTCGTCGGCGTCGATGTCGTTCCCGATCAGGGTCAGGCCGAAATACGACTTGTACTCGATCGGAAAGCACCAGGCCGCGCCGGCGCCGGCGTCGAGGACCCGCCGGGTCGACGGCAAGGCGAAGAGCATGGTGGCGAGCTTGGGAAACATGTCGAAGACGCTTGTCGCGCCGATCGCCCTGGCCGTGACCGCGCGCGACAGCTTCTGGTTCGCTCTTACGAACGACATCGGTTTACTCCCCCCCGGGTAAACGTCTTTTCGTTACAACCTCATGGGGCGAGCTGACAGTCAAGCTGTTAAGTCATTGTTTTACCGATATTCGTCCTTTCGGGAATTCTCCGCGATCGGTCTATTTGACCTGTTTCGCCTCGATCCCCAGCGCTTTCAACTGCGCCTGCAGACTGTCCGGTCCCGCCAGATGCCCCGCCCCGACCGCGACGAAACTGACGCCCGAGCCGGCCAGCTTGGTCTTCAGCTGATTGGCCCAATCCCGGTTCCGATCGACCAGCAGCAGCTTGTAGATGTCCGGGTATTCGCTCTGCATCTCGTCGACCATCTGGCGCTTCAGCTCGGCCTGGTCGCCCGCCGCCCAGGCGGTGACCAGGGCGTCGATCTTGGCCGGGCCGTCGTCGATCTCGTCCAGGGTGGATTCCAGCAACTGGGTCTCCTGAGCCGGCGTCATGTCGGCGAAGAAGCGCACCTGTTGCTCCATGGTCTCGAAGGCCGAGATCGGCTTGCCCGCCGCCTTGGCCTGTGTGCTCAGCAGCTTCTCGACGCCGCTTTCGGGATCGTAGCCGGCCCGCAGCAGCGGGGTCAGCGACACCGTCAGCGCCGCCAGCCAGGGCCGCATGGGCTCCAGGGCCTGGGGCGGAAAGCCCATGCCCTGGGCGGCGGACTGCAGCTTGGCGTAGGACTCCGGCTTCAACTTGCTGGACAGCGGCGCGGCCTGGTCGACGCCGTATTTCAGCATAAGGGCCCGGGTCGTCGCCGGGTCCTCGGGCTGCTCGATCTCCATGACCACCTCGTCGGCGTCCCGGAACGCCTTGTCGATCCTGGGCGAGCGCCACTGGGTGGAGGGCTTGAGCACGTGGACCGTGCCGAACAGGTAGATCGTGGAGTCCTTGTCCTTGATCGCCCACAGGGCGGGCTCGGCGAGAACAGGGCTCGCCCCCATCGCCGCGAAAGCGACCAGGGCGAGGGCGAAGCGGCGGACGGACCCGAGCAGAATCATCATGCCGCCACTGTCCCGGGCCGAAGCGCGACCGGCAAGCCGCCTCTACTTCAGGAAGCTCTCCACCTCGAAGGCGAAGGCGGCCGGCTGGTCCAGCATGATGAAGTGCAGCGAGCCGTCGATCCGCTTGACCCCGGCCGAGGTCATCGGGGCGTAGGCGCCGGTGTAGAGCGCGTCATAGGCCGACTGGGGCGCGCCGGTCGCCTCGTCCCACGGATACAGCATCACGGTCGGGGTCTTGATCGAGGCGATCTCGCCGCGCAGGTCGGTGGTCAGGTCGTCATAAAGGGCGCGGCCGGTCACCGAGGGGTTGGAGGCGACCGAGGCCTCGGTGGCCGACTTCAGGCCGGACGGCGACTTGACCAGGCGGGTCATGGTCCGGGCCTGACCGGCGGCCCATTGCTCGGGCGTCGACTTCATCGCCATATCGCGCAGGGCGGCGGCCTGCGGCTTGACGCCCTCGACCGTGGCCTGGGGCGAGAACAGCACGGCGTAGAAGGGCAGGCTGTCGACGACCATCAGGCGGCCGACGTCCTCGGGATGCTGGCGGGCCAGCATCAGGCCCATCAGCCCGCCCATCGAATGGCCGATCACGGCGGGCGACTTCAGGCCGGCGGACTTGATGTAGCCGTCCAGGGCGTCGACCGCCGGCTGCAGCACCGGCCCCTCGGCGTTGGCCCCGACCGGGGCGCCGGCGAAACCGGCGATCTGGATCACGTGCAGCCGATAGCGGCCTTGCAACTGCTTGACGGTGTCGTCCCAGACGGCGGCGGACGAGGCCAGGCCGGGGATCAGGATCACGTCGGGCCCCTGCCCCGTCACCGCGACGGTGAACCGGGGCGCGGCGGCCGAAGGAACCGCGACAGGCGCGGCGTGGACCGGGCCGAACACGCCGATGGCGGCCAGGATCGCCAGCAGGACGACCAGCAAGTGAATAGGCGGACGACGGTGGGTCATGGTCGGAACTCCTGGTTGATAGGCGTGCGGAAGGGTTCGGCGGCGCGCCGATGGATGGAGGGCGTTGGGTTTGGCCGGGCGGCCGCCAGCACTTGGCGGCGTCAGGTCAGGCTTCGTCCTGGAAGATGGTCTCGATCGGCAGGCCGAAGAGGCGGGCCAGCTTGAAGGCCAGCGGCAGGCTGGGGTCGTACTTGCCGGTCTCCAGGGCGTTGATGGTCTGGCGCGAGACCTCCAGGCGCTCGGCCAGATCGGCCTGGCTCCAGTCGCGTTCGGCACGCAGGACCTTGAGGCGGTTCTTCATCGTCCCGCGTCCGTCAGCGATAGCGGCGGGCGATCAGGGCCTGGGCCAGGCCCATGACCACCGCGAACACCGGCACGGTCGCCCAGGTGGCCACGTGCGGCGCCTTGTCGAAGGTTTCAAGAAAACCCCAGATCGTGGCGATGCTCAGCGTGCCGGCCGTGGCCCACAACAGGCTGTGCATCACGGTGGTGCGGGCGAACTCGTCGGTCTCCTCGACCAGATAGAAGCCGACGGTGGCGATGGCGCCCAGGACGCCGATCGTCGGGGCCAGGGCGATCGCATAACCCCAGGCGCCCTCGGCCAGTCCCTGGCGCGCCAGCGAGACCGCCGCCACAAGCAGGACGGCGTAAAGGCTCATCGAGACACCGAGCCGCAGCAGGTAGCGGCGCATCGGCGGGCGGATCTTCTCGCGGCGGAACAGCCGGTTGGACAGCAGGGCGAAGACCAGCGACGCGGCCACGGTGCCCAGCCCGCCGACATAGGCCCAGACCCCGCCCTGCTTGCCGATCAAGATCGACAGCGCCACGGCCAGGAGGAAGGCGGCGAACAAGCCCAGCTTCTTCAGCGCGCTGCTGGGTGCGACATCGTCCGACATGACAAGCCTCCTCGTCGTTATGACAAGGACACTTGTCCTATTTCGTAGCGATCGTGTCAAGCAAGCTTGTCAAAATATCAAGGAATGGCGACAGGTGGGACTAGGCGGCCTTGCTCATGAGCGCGGCGGCGTCGGCCTGGCTCACATGGACGGGCTTGGCGGCGGGGCCAAGCAGGGTCTGGGCCAGACCTTCACGGCGCTCGCGCAGGATCGTCCAGCCATAGCGCGAGAAACGGTCCTCGTAGTCGGACCACCGGATGATCCGGCCCTGGTCGTCGCAGCGCCAGATGGCCTTGTCGCAGCCGGGGATCGGGGCGGCCCGATTCCAGATCGTGACGCGCTTGGCGTGGGTCGAATAGGGCCCGCCGAAGAGTGCGTTCATGATCCGAAAGCTCCACTGGGCCAGCGACTCGGTGAGTCGTTTCGCCGACAAAGCGAAACTAGCATTGGTGGAGGCCGAAATGCGGCCACACCACATCTAGTGCGACGCCGTGCCGCGCGACCGAATGGCAGGTCAGATGATCGACGAACGGCGGTCCGCGTCCAGCGCCACGACGAGGTCGGCCCGTGCGGGCATCTCGCGGGCGATATGACGGCTCAGGCGCTCGTAGTGCTGGACGAAGACGGCGACCTCGTCGTCGCTCATGGCGCGATCCGCCCCCTGCCCGGCTTCGGCCAGGCGGCCCCGCAGCTTGGCCTCCTGCTCCCGGCGCCAGGCCAGCACCGTCTCGAAATCGGGCGCCGTGAGCAGCACCAGCAGGTCGAGGCGGGCGAACAGGGCGCGGTAGGGTCCGGCCAGGGCGGCGTTGACATAGGACCGCCAGGCGCCGTCCGGATCGCGCTCGCGCTCCAGGGCGTTGAGCGGCGCGGCCAGCGCCTGGGGCGGCTCGGGACGGGCCCCGACGCACCAGCCTTCGAACAGCACGACATCGACCGGGCCGGCGACCACGGGCCAGGCGTCGACGGGCGCGCGGTCGTCGCAGGCCTTGTCGAAGCGCGGCAGGACCGTCTCGCCCTCCCCGGCCAGGCCGTCCAGCACGGCCAGGCCCAGGGCGACATCGTGCGTGCCCGGAACGCCGCGCGTGCGCAGCAGCGGATGGACGTCTCGGGCCAGAGCCTCGCGGTCGGCGCGCGGCAGGTAGAGGTCGTCCAGCGACAGGGTCGCCACCTTCAGCCCCCGAACCTCCAGCAACGCGGCCACGACGGCGACGGTGGTCGACTTGCCCGAGCCCTGGGGACCGCAGATTCCGACCACGAAGGCCGGCCCCATGGCCACGGCCGCGATCCGGGCGGCCAGCGGCGCGTGCAGGGCCTCGATCTCGGCGGCGAACTCGGCGGGGAGGTTCTCCTCGCGCAGGAAGGCTGAGAGCCAAGTCGGATCGATCATCGTCATTCCCCCTCCTTCTCCCCTTGTGGGAGAAGGTGTCGGCGCAGCCGACGGATGAGGGGTCGCACGGCGTCGGATGGCGCGGCAAGTGCATGAACGGAAAGGTTTGATAGACCCCTCATCCGACCGCCTTTGGCGGCCACCTTCTCCCGCAAGGGGAGAAGGACAGATTACCCTACTGCACCCGCCGCACCTGGAACCCGCGCGCGGCCATCAGGGCCGGCAGGCCGTCGTCGCCCGCCATGTGCAGGGCCCCGACCGCCACCAGCTCGACGCCGGGCTTGGCCATCTCGGCGACCAGGGCCTCCGCCCAGGCCTCGTTGCGGCGTTTCAGCAGGGCCTCGTACAGCGCCGGGCGGTCGCGCTTCATCACGTCGACCACCAGCGGGCCCAGCTTGTTCATGTCGCCGCGCAGCCAGGCCGACTGCAGGGCCACGCCGTTGCGGGGCGGGGTCAGGGTCTCGGTCGCCACATCGTCGAGGTATTGCACCTCGACCGCCTCGGGCAGGGCGGCGAACAGCCGGATCTGCTGCTCCAGGGTCTCGAAGGTGGCGATCGGCTTCTCGGCGGCGCGGGCCTGCCGGGTGACCGTGGCGTCGGCTCCGGCCTGCACCGAAGCGCCCTTCTGGGTCATGGGCAGGACCGACAGCATCATCGCCGCCGCCCAGGGGCGCAGGCGGTCGACGCGGTCCAGCGAGCCGCCGTCCCGCTCCAAGGCCGCCTTCAGGGTGGCGACCGTACGCGGCGGCAGCTTTTCGGTCAGCGGACGCTCGGGATCGACGCCGTAGCGGTCGACCAGGGCCTGGACCTCGGCCGGATCAGCGTCGGCCCGGGTCTCGAACCAGATCTTGTCGGCCTGGGCGTAGGCGCGGTCGAAGGCGCGCGTGCGCCACTTCACGTTCGGCGCCAGCACGTGCATGGCGCCGAACAGATAGATGCGGGTGTCGTGGTCGCGCACTTCCCACATGGCCGGGGCGGCGGAAGCGGCCGTGGCGCAGGCGAGCGCGCAGACCGCCAGGCCGGCGGCCAGAAGCCTGCGATACGCGCTCGAACTCGACACCACGTCCCCCGACGTCCGGACTCAACAAGCGTCCAGGCTACGAAGACAGCGGTTAATCAGTGAAGCGCGAAGCGTTGCGACCTAACGCCACGCCTTGAAGTGCTTGGACAATTTCAGGCCCTGGCGCTGGTAGTGCGACCCGCCTTCGCCATACAGCCGCTCGGGCCGCGCGGTCAGCGGCTCATAGACCAGCCGGGCGACGATCTGGCCGTCCTCCAGCAGGAACGGGGTCTCGTGGCTGCGCACTTCCAGCACGCCCTTGGAGCCGACCGCGCCGGCCTCCTCGGTGCCGAAGCCCGGGTCGAAGAAGCCGGCATAGTGCACCCGGAACTCGCCGACCGACGGATCGATCGGCGTCATCTCGGCGGCTTCCAGCACCGGGATCTCGATATTGTCCTTCGAGGCCAGGATGTAGAACTCGCCCGGATCCAGCAGCAGCTCGCCATGGCGGGTCTCCAGCGGCTCCCAGAAGTCGCGCGGATCGTGGCCGTCCTCGTGGTCCAGGTCGACGACCCCGGCATGGCGGCGGCCGCGGAAGCCGACGATGCCCGTGGTCAGGTCGACGCCGACGCTCTTGATCGCCAGCTTGGCCGGCTCGCCGCGCTTGAGGCGCAGCTGGTTCAGCCGGGTGCCGGCCCGCACCAGCACCGAGAAGGTCTGTGGCGCGATCTCGATATAGAGCGGCCCCTCGTAACCGGCTTCGACGTCGTCGAAGGCCTTGGAGTGGTCGGTCAGCAGGCGGACGAACACGTCCACCCGGCCCGTCGAGCTCTTGGGATTGCCGCGCGCCGCGATGTTGCCCGGCAGGGCCAGGCGCTCCTGGATCTCGGCGATGTAGACGCAGCCCTTCTCCAGCACCGCGCCCTTGGTCAGGTCCAGCTCGTGCATCGCCACGTCCTTCAGACGGTCGGGCACGCGGCGGGCCACGCCGGGCAGGAACGAGGCGCGCACCCGCCAGCACCGCGCGCCCAGGCGCAGGTCGAGGCTGGCCGGCTGCACCTGATCGGTGTCGAACGGGGTCTGCGAGGTGATCGCTTCTTGCGCGATCAGGTCCTCGATGGATTGGCAGGGCAGAATCCCTGCGGCGTGGGCGTCGGTCATCGGGGCGACACTCGCTAAAGCGTCGCCCCGAAGCAAGCGGGGACCGCGCCTCCCCTAAATCTAGTGGTGGGCTTTCTTGGCGCCCTGCGCGCTGGCCAGCAGGTAGATGCCGGCCCCCACGCCGAACAGGGCCGTGGCTTCGGTCAGGGTGTTCACCGCGTGGAACTGCACCGGAAAGAACGCGACCATGCGGTCCGACAGGATCAACAGCAGGATGTTCAAGGCGCCGAAGATGGCGAGCAGCGCGGCGAAGACACGGAAAACGAGCGTCAGCGTCATGGAAATCTCCAAACGGGGTCCCGACCTTGAGTTCTGGCGCGGGAGGTTAACCACGTCCGCGCGGTTCCACCAGAGCGTGACCAGGCGAAACCTTTGTCACGCAGGACAATTGTTGGCTTGACCCACCCCCGCCCTGTACCTTTCATGCGCGCCCTTTTCGTGTGTCAGTGAGGTGACCGTGGCCGAGAATCCAAAAGACTGGGACGTCGCGACCAAGCTGATCCGCGGCGGTCTGGCGCGCTCGCAGTATATGGAGACGGCCGAGGCCCTCTACCTGACGCAAGGCTTCACCTACGACACCGCCGAGGGGGCCGACCGCCGGTTCTCGGGCGAGGATCCGGGCTTCGTCTATTCGCGGTTCAACAATCCGACCGTGAAGATGTTCGAGGACCGCCTGGCGCTGCTCGAAGGCGCCGAAGTGTGCCGCGCCCAGGCGACCGGCATGGCCTCGATCCACATGGCCCTGATGGGCCTGGTCCGGGCGGGCGACCACGTGGTGGCCGGCCGCGCCCTGTTCGGCTCGTGCCGCTGGCTGATCGCCGAATGGCTGCCGCGCTTCGGGGTCGAGACCACCTTCGTGGACGCTACCGATCCCAAGGCCTGGGAAGCGGCGATCCGCCCCAACACCAAGGCGGTGCTGATCGAGACCCCGTCGAACCCGGTGCTGGAGATCACCGACATCCGCGCGGTGTCGGAGATGGCCCACGCGGTCGGGGCCAAGGTCATCGTCGACAACGTCTTCGCCACCCCGATCTTCCAGCAGCCGCTGAAGCTGGGCGCCGACATCGTGGTCTATTCGGCCACCAAGCACATCGACGGCCAGGGCCGGGTGCTGGGCGGAGCCATCCTGACCAGCGAGGCGATCAACGAGGAATGCTACCGCGACGCCCTGCGCCACACCGGCCCGTCGCTTTCGCCGTTCAACGCCTGGGTCCTGGTCAAGGGCCTGGAGACCCTGGACCTGCGCGTGCGCCGCCAGAACGACAGCGCCGCGGCCCTGGCCGACGTCGTCGCCGAGCACAAGGCGGTCAAGCAGGTGCTGTATCCCTTCCGCGCCGACCACCCGGGCCACAACATCGCCAAGTCGCAGATGAGCGGCGGCGGCACGGTGCTGGCGCTCGACCTCGGCTCGCGCGAGGCGGCGTTCAAGTTCCTCAACGCGCTGGAGATCGTCGACATCTCCAACAATCTGGGCGACGCCAAGTCGATGGCCACCCACCCGCCGACCACCACCCACCGCTCGGTGCCCGAGGAGATGCGTCCGTCGCTGGGCGTGGTCGAAGGCGGCGTGCGCCTGTCGGTCGGCCTGGAAAGCCTGTCGGACCTGACCCGAGACGTGACCCGTGCGCTCGATCAGGCGTGAGTCCTCTCCCCCGCTGAAGCGTATCCGTCGCCGTCGCGGCGCGGACGCCGGCATCTATGAAGCGCGCACGCGCGACATCGTCGTGCGCGTTTCGCCCGTCTACCAGCCCGAGGACTCCGCGCCCGAGGAAGGGCTGTGGATGTGGGGCTACACGGTCGAGATCGAGAACCACGGCGCCGAAACGGTGCAGCTGATCTCCCGCTACTGGACGATCACCGACGGCCTGAACCGCGCCACCGAGGTCGAGGGCTCGGGCGTGGTCGGCGAGCAGCCGGAACTGCGGCCCCGCGAGGCGTTCCGCTACGTCTCCAACTGCCCGCTGCCGACCGCGTCGGGGACCATGACCGGCCACTTCCAGATGATGACCGAGGCCGGCGAGGTGTTCGAAGCGCAGATCCCGGAGTTCTCGCTGCACCTGCCGGGCGCGGCGCGGCGCTACAACTAGCGCCGCCGCCCCGGCGGGTTGTCACTAAAGTTGATGACAAGCCCGACCGCGCGTTTTGATTGCGAAGCTGCGCTGATTGCGAGACCCTCCCGCCAGGCGGGGGAAACGAGCCGTGAGCCAGTATCAAGTCATCGTCGTCAACAACAGCAGCAAGGCTGCAACCTACACCGTGTTCCAGGCGCCGCCGCCCGGCTTCCGAGGCTCGACGCCCGCCACCGCCCCCGCAGGCTGGTCCGTGCGCGAGAAGATCGAGGCGGGAGGTTCGGCGGAGGTCAGCTTCACGCCGCCGCCGCCCGAGCCCGTCGGCCTGTTCGCCAAGTTGTGCGCCGTGCTGCTCGGCGCCCCGCCCAGCCCCACGCCCGACCGCTTCCATCTGACGGTCGAGGCTGACGACCCCACGGCAGCGTCTCACCTCGACTTCTCGGCCAGTCCCACCGCCTCGACCAAGATCCTCCATGGCCTCGACGGCGGTTTGTCGGTCGCCGCTGCCTCGACGCTCGGCTATTCGACGTTCGACACGCCCGTGGGCAATCTGCAGCCAACCCTCCAGGGCGACGATTTCGTCGCGCCCTTCAACATCGCGGCGACCTTCACCAACAGCGCCGGAGGCAGCTGCGCGGCCGGCGAATACCGCCAGATGGTCATGGGCCAGTTCTCCGCCGACGGCTCGGTCATAGCCCACATCCTGTGCGGATCTACGGTCATGTCGCCCGCCGTCTTTCAGGAGGACGGATGCCCGCCCGGAGCGTGCACGGCCTTCGGCTATCGAGCTTGTCCACCCTCGCCCTGGAGCCGGTACGCTCCGGACCAGGCGACCGGAACACAGTACGCGATGTATGACCAACCCGGGTTCACGAACCTCTTCCATGGCGCCACCTACGTCGTCGACCTGCAGTTCCGGGGCGAGCTCGTCGATACGGCCACCGGCGTGACGCTGGCCGTCCGGAGCTGGAGCGTGGAAGGCGCGATCGCGGCGCCGGCGCCGTCGGCGTCGGTGCACAGGGTCGAGGTGGCCAAGGGCTTCCAGGCCAGCGATCGGCTGGTCGGCGTGCATCTGAGCCACAATCTCGCCGACGGCGGCCCGGAGGTTCACGTGGTGATCGCCCGCGCATGGGGCTCGCCGCGGCTGGACCCGAACGCGGTGAAGGTCACCCTGGTCGACGCCGAGGGCCAGCCCGTCACCGCCGCGGAGCCGGCGGCCCACGAGGTGGGCGGCAAGCGGGGGACGACCGCCACCATCGTTCACCGCCTGCTTCCCAGCCAGGCGACGCCGGTCAAGGCGACGTTCGATATCGGCGGCCAGCTCAGCGAAATGGCGATCGCGGCGGCCTGAGCCTAGCACGCGGCTTGGCCGCATAGCCGACATAAGGGCGCGACGGTCTCCGTCGGCCAAACGGGGGAAAACGGCGATGACGACCTACACGATCAACGTGTTCAATCAGAGCGGCGCGAACAAGAGCTACGTCCTCTTCACGCAGCCGCCGGGCGTCACGACGCCGGTCTACACCAACGCCTGGGCCACGTTCGACAACATCCACAACGATGGCTGGGACAGCTTGGTCTTCACCCCCGAACCCGTCGTCCAGGGCAAGACCGTCAAGGTTGCGCCTGCGCCCCGCATCCTGGTCGCGGAGGGCGCCTATACGCCAGGGCAGGTGTTCACGCCGGCCAAGAGCTTGAAGATCGTCGTGGTCGATTTCACGGGACTGCCGAACACCGCCGCCACCGTCACCGAGCATCCCGACGGCGGCTTCTCGGTCGTCTACGACTGACCGACGGCCCGCGAGGCGTCGTCTCGCGCGAACCCTTTTCCATCGCGAAACCCTCGGGCGGGAGCTCCGCGCCGCCGCCTAAACGCCGTCTGGAGATCGCCTTGCCCACTCCCCCTCCCCTGAACGCGCCCCTGCCCGGATGCGTGTCTATCGACGCCACCGTGCCCGACGGCTATCTGGACAACGCCCGCGCCGGCACGCCGGACGCCCACGCCCACAGCGACGTTCAAACCGCCGCCGGCAATCTGCTGGCCTGCGCGAACGGCGCCTCGCGACCCTCGACGGCCTCGCTGGTCGGGCACGGGATGATGGGGCTCATCGCCACCGGCGGCGGGCAATCGGTCGGCACGTCCTCGCAGTATATCGCCCTCGACAATCAGAGCGTCTGGAACCCGCTCCTCCAACCTCTGAGCGGGCTGATCAGCACACTGTATCTCTACGGCTCCCACGTTGGAGCCGGGGATGATGGCGCCCAACTGCTCTATGCGCTGGCCAGGGTCGTGAACGCGCCTGTCTGGGGCCCGACCGGCCTGATCTATTGCGACGGCCAGGGAGACTTCCTTCTACAAACCGGTTCGCTCTGGCAGGTCGCGACGCCACAGGCGCCGCCCACGCCGCTCTCGCCGCCCACGGTCCAACCTTCTTCCCCGGCCGTCGGCACGCCCTCAAGCCGATCTGGCGCCAGGATCGGCGCGTGCGCCGCCTTCGGCTCGGGGGGCGTCCCCCTGCCGCGAAAATCAGCCTTGGCCCTGGCCAGCCAGGTGCTTTGGGATCAACCGTTCCAGGGGTCCGGCAAGCCCGCCGCCATGATCACGGGCCGTCTGCGCGCCAGCTTCGGCGGGACGGCGATGAGATCGTTCACGATCCTCAACAACGCCCTCGTGCGCGACGACGCCGATCCCACGCGCGTCTATCCGGTGGGACCGGCGTTCCGGGCCATCGCGCTCGGCCGGTAGCCGCCTCAGGCCGCCGTCGTCGGCTCCAGGGCGTAGACCCGCGAGCAGTACTCGCAGGTCACGTGGATCTTGCCGTCGGGCTCGATCATCTCGGCCACTTCCTCGGCCGTGAACGAGCCCAACACCGCGCCGATGCGGTCTTCCGAGCACCGGCAGAAGGCGCGGAGCGGCTTTTCCTCGAGCAGGCGCACGCCGTCCTCGTTGAACAGCCGCCACAGCAGCAGGGTCGTCGGCACGGTCGGGTCGATCAACTCGTCCTCGCCGGTGGTCTCGAACAGGGCGCGGACGTGGCTCCAGGCCTCTTCGGTCTCGCCGCGCGTCTCGTCGCCGGCGATGGCCTGGATCAGGATCCCGCCGGCGCGCCAGGTCGGCCCCTGGCCCGTGTCGACCTGGCCGACGGCCAGGCGCACGCGGGTCGGGGTCTGTTCAGACTGGGCGAAGTACTGCTCGGCGCACAGGGCCAGGGTTTCGCCCTCGATCGGGGTGATGCCCTGGTAGCGATCCATGTCCGGACCCTGGTCGACGGTCATCATGAAGGTTCCGCCGCCCAGCAGCGTCCTGGCGCCCGGGCGCACGAAGCCTTGCGAGACCTTGGCCACTTCGTCGGCGTCGAACCGGCAATAGCCGCGCAGGGCGCCGCTGGTGTCGTAGTCGACCACGACATAGCGCACCGGGCCGTCGCCCTGGGCCTGGACGATCAGCCGGCCGTCGAACTTCAAGCTGGAGCCGACCAGGGCCGCCAGGGCGCAGGCCTCGCCCAGCAGGTTGGCGACGGGCTCGGGATAGTCGTGACGGGTCAGCACCTCGTCGACCGCCGCGCCCAGGCGCACGGCCCGGCCGCGCACGGGCAGGCCCTCGATCTGGAAGGCGGAAACGAGGTCGTCGGGGGCGTCCCCGAGGGCGGTCTGGGCGGCGATGTCGGTCATGGGGAGGCTAGATAGTCGCTTGAGAGGAAAATGCGAGGGGGTGAGCCACCATCCCCTCAATCCACGAACGGCTTCTCGATCTCGTAGACGGCGTCTTCCAGCTTGTCGCCGAACAGCTGCTGGGCGTCCTGGACGCCCTGATTGTAGTAGTACGGCCCCATCTGCTCTGAGATGAAGTCCAGCAGGAAGCCGGTCTGCAGGGGGCTGGCCTCGCAGTCGAGTTCGCGGTCCAGATAGCGCGTCAGCTTGTCGAGCAAGGCGTCGCGCTTCTGCTTGTTGAACTCGATCTTCGACATCAGCCCGCCCTTTCGATCAGCCGATAGCCCCGAAGCACCAGGCCAGCACCGACTTCTGGGCGTGGATACGGTTCTCGGCCTCGTCCCAGGCCAGCGAGCGCGGGCCGTCCAGCACGCTGTCGGTGACTTCCTCGCCCCGGTGGGCCGGCAGGCAGTGCAGGAAGACGCCGTCGGGCTTGGACAGGTCCATCAGGGCGTCGTCGACCTGATAGGGCTCCAGCGCGGCCAGGCGCTCGTCATGGTCGGTGTCGCCCATCGACACCCAGGTGTCGGCCACGACCACGTCGGCGCCGCGCACGGCCGCCTTGGGGTCGTCGGTCAGGGTGATCTGGCCCTGCAGCTCCTGGGCGCGGGCCAGGTCGACCAGGTCCGGGTGATAGACCGCCGGGCAGGCGATGTTCAGCTTGAAGCCCAGCAGCGGCGCGGCGTGGATGAAGCTGGAGCAGACATTGTTGCCGTCGCCGACCCAGGCGATGGTCTTGCCGCCGACGTCGCCGCGATGCTCCTCGATCGTGAGGAGATCGGCCATGATCTGGCACGGGTGGCTCTTGTCCGTCAGGCCGTTGATCACCGGCACGGTCGAGACCTGGGCGAAGCGCTCGACGTCGGCGTGGCTGTTGGCGCGGATCATCACCGCGTCGACCATCCGCGACAGCACCTTGGCGGTGTCCTCGATGGTCTCGCCGCGGCCCAGCTGCATGTCGGCCGAGGTCGAGATGATGCCGCTGCCGCCCAGCTRGCGGATCGCCGCGTCGAACGAGAAGCGGGTGCGGGTCGAGTTCTTCTGGAAGATCATCGCCAGCACGCGGTCCTGGGCCGGGGCGTCGGCGTCGACGCGGCCCTTCCCCCAGCCGGCGCGGGCGGCCTTGCGGGCCTTGGCGTCCTCGAGCATGGCGCGCAGCGTGGGGCCGTCCAGCTTCCACAGGTCGATAAAGTGTCTGGGTTCGGTCATTGCATATCCCCCTGCCCGCCCGCCCCGGCCGACGCCGGAACGAGCGGTTTCATAAGGTGGCCAGACGGCCTAGGCGGCGGCCTTGGCCCGGGCGGCCTCGCAGGCCTTTTCGAGCTTGGCGATGGCCTCGGAGGCTTCCTCGACCGTCAGGTTCAGCGGCGGCAGCAGGCGCACGCAGTTGTCGCCGCCGCCGGCGATCAGCAGCTTCTCGTCGCGGGCCAGGACCATGAACTCGCGATTGTTCGGGATCAGCTTGATGCCGATCAGCAGGCCCTTGCCGCGGATGTCGACGATGACGTCCGGGAAGCGGTCCTTCAGGCCTTCCAGCTGCTGGGTGAAGAAGCCGGCGATGGTCTTCACGTTGTCGAGGATCTCGGGCGTGTTGATCGCGTCGAACGCCGCCTTGCCCACCGCCATGGCCAGCGGGTTGCCGCCGTAGGTCGAGCCGTGGACGCCCGGGGTCATGCCGCGCGCGCCTTCGGTGGAGGCCAGGCACGCGCCGACCGGGAAGCCGCCGCCCAGGGCCTTGGCCACCGCCATGATGTCCGGCGCGGCGTCGCTGGCCCACTCGTGGGCGAACAGCTTGCCGGTCCGGCCCATGCCGCTCTGGACCTCGTCGAAGATCAGCAGGACGCCGGCGTCGCGGGTGATCTGGCGCAGCTCGTTGAGCTGGGCGTCGGTCAGGGCGCGCGCCCCGCCCTCGCCCTGGACGGGCTCGATGATCACGCCGGCCGTGGTCGGGCCGATGGCGGCCTTCAGGGCGTCCCAGTCGCCGAACGGCAGCTGGACGTAGCCCGGCAGGCGCGGACCGAAGCCGTCCAGATAGCCGGCGTTGCCCGAGGCGTTGACCGCCGCGTACGAGCGGCCGTGGAACGAGCCGTCGAAGCCGATGATGTCGACCCGCTCGGGCTGGCCGTTGACCACATGGTAGCGGCGGGCGGCCTTCAGGGCGCACTCGATCGCCTCGGTGCCCGAGTTGGTGAAGAACACCACGTCGGCGAAGGTGGCCGCGCACAGGCGGTCGGCCAGCTCTTCCTGCTCGGGGATCGTGTAGATGTTGGAGACGTGCCAGAGCTTCTCGCCCTGGATCTTCAGCGCCTCGACCAGCACCGGGTTGGCGTGGCCCAGGCCGCAGGTGGCGATGCCGGCCACGCAGTCCAGGTACTCGTCGCCGGTGGTCGAGAACAGGCGCGCGCCTCGGCCTCGCTCGAACGCCAGCGGGGCGCGGTTGTAGACGCCCATGATGTGGTGTTGCGAGGGGTTAGACGACGTCGAACTGCTCAAGACGGCCTCCCAAAAAGGAAAGAAGCCCCCGTGCTCAAAAGCACGGGGACCGGAAGGCCCAGCGTTGTCGGCGCGTAAGCCTGCCCTGTCAACAAACCGGGCGTGAATTTTGGGTGTCAGGGACGGTTAAGCCACACTGTTTGCGGTCACAACGGGGATTGCCGTAGCGGGCCAGCGAAACCCCTCGATCCGCTCATCCCGGCGAATGCCGGGACCCAGATCCCATGGCGGTGTGGATGACTGGAAAGGCTCAGCGCTCATGGCGTCAGCCTCAAAGCCATTCCATCTGGGTCCCGGCATTCGCCGGGATGAGCGGATTTTGGGGGTGTGGAAACGAAAACGGCCGCCTCTTCTGAGGCGGCCGCTTCGTCAAACGCTCGTGACGCGCATCAGCTCTTCAGCCGATACCCCGTGCGGAACAACCACCAGCACCACAGGAACAGGCCCACCGACAGCACCGCGGTGACCACCGCGCCGATCGCCACCGAGCCGTCGGCGTGGCCGATGAAGCCGTAGCGGAAGCCGTCGATCAGATAGAAGAACGGGTTGAAGTGGCTGGCCGAGCGGAACGGCTCGGGCAGGCGGTCGACCAGGTAGAAGGTGCCCGACAGGAAGGTCATGGGCATGATCAGGAAGTTGGTCACGGCCGCCAGCTGGTCGAACTTCTCGGCCCACAGGCCCGCCAGCACCCCGGCCAGGCCCAGGATCACCGAGGCGCCGACCGCGAAATAGACGATCGCCCACAGGTGCGAGATCTGCAGGCCCGCGCCCGGCAGCACGCCGATCACCAGGGCGGTGACGGCCCCGACCACGATGCCGCGCGTCGCCGCGCCCAGGCCGAAGGCCGAGACCTGCTCCAGCGGCGTCAGGGGCGGCGTCAGGAAGTCCGGCGTCAGGCCCATCATCTTGGCCTGGATCAGCGACGAGGACGAATTGGCGAAGGCGTTGTTGAGGATGGCCATCATGATCAGGCCCGGCGCCACGAAATGGCCGAAGCTGACGCCGTCCACCGCCTGCCGGCTGGGGCCCACGGCCACCACGAACACCAGCATATAGAGCAGCGTCGTCACCACCGGGGCGGCGACCGTCTGGGTGCCCACCTTCCAGAAGCGGCGGATCTCGCGCTGATACAGGGTGAAGAACCCGCTCCAGTTCCAGCCGTGGTAGTCGCGCGGCTGCGGCGGGATGACGGCGTCCGTCACGTCTTTCATGAGCTTGGAGTCCTGCGGCCTTGGGGCGAACTGCCTGCGCATGTGCGCCCGAGGCCGTTCCAGCGCAAGCGGCGCTCCGACAGAATCAATATGTTGTTTCTGTGGACAGACCCCTTGGCGCCTATTGTGTGTTTTAACGTATTCTTTACACTATCTGGTAGGCGAGCGGCCGGCGGGGCCGTTGGTACACCAGATGTAGGGGCCGGAGCGAGTCGGGGAAACCCGTTTCGGACTCTTTTTTAGGCGGAGATGGGCAATGAGCTGGACTGACGAACGGGTCACCACCTTGAAGAAGCTTTGGCTGGACGGCCTTTCGGCCAGCCAGATCGCCAAACAGCTGGGCGGCGTCACGCGCAACGCCGTCATCGGCAAGGTCCACCGCCTCGGCCTGTCGGGTCGCGCGGCCCCCTCGCAGCCGGCGCGTCCGGCCTTCAAGACCCCGCGTCCGGCGCGTCCGGCCGCCACCACCATGCCTTCGGCGCCGCGCCGGGTGATCGCCGCCGAGCCGGCGCCGCTGCCGGCCGTGGCCCAGCAACCCTCGGTCCCGGCGTTCCGCGCCGAGGAGCCGGGTTCGGCCACCGTGCTGACCCTGGGCGCCCACATGTGCAAGTGGCCGATCGGCGATCCGTCGACCGACGGCTTCACCTTCTGCGGCCGCCGCTCGTCGGAAGGTCCCTATTGCGGCGAGCACGCCCGCATCGCCTACCAGCCGCAACAGACCAAGAAGAAGGCCGGCGCCACCGAACTGGCGCGCTCGCTGCGCCGCTACATCTAGTCCCCACGCCCGTGGGGCCGCCTCCGTCGCGGGAAGCTCGCGCTTCCGGGCGCGGGATGCCGGGTCGGCGGTAGGAGTCCTCGCGCTGCTGCGCTTCGAGGACTTCGGCCTCACGGCGAGGACTGGAAAAGATCCCGGACGGCTGAGGGGCCGCTCCGGGATTTTTGCGTTTTGAGCGCCGGGGACATGCTCTCACGGCAGGGTGTCAGCCAGGTTCGCGGGGCGGTCAGGGTGAGTGCGTGTCCCCACCTTTATCCGCCGAGTGGGACGAGCGTCTTCGGGATGAGCTTCCGGCGCGGTGGACGACGTTGGGGACACGCACTCACCCCAGGCTCCCGGGATGATTTACCGAGGCCCTGCCGTGAGAGCATGTCCCCGGATGGCGACTTATCCTCGGCGTTCAGCGTACAAACCCCCGCGATTTCAACGCCCTGAACTTTCTCGACCCGAACTTATCCTCATCCTCCAAACCGCCCGTATCCTGATCCCACCTCGTTGCAGGGAAAGGGCGCATGGCCAGCGACCGATGCGGCGGCGGGGGGCGATCGAGCGGGACTGGGCTGGAGGGGGTTACTTCAGCGTGTCCGGGGACTCCTGTCGTTGGGGAGCCCGCCCGCCGTCGGCGTCGAACGGGGAC